>JAHQVK010000093.1 GCA_019634385.1 Myxococcales bacterium
AGTTAGGCGCTTCGCGGGTCCTTTTTCCGGGGAACGTCTGGACCGGCTTCGCCTTTCATCGGTTGCATACGCCCGGTATGCGCCCTCTTCATCCGGAGCGTTCCACGGAAAAGATACTTCGCGGATCACCCATCCCACTTCTCCGATGGCCTGCTAGGACATGCTCAACTGTAAGTAAGCTCCTTGCCAACGTAGTTCAGCCGGCCTCTCCCACCAAATGACAAGCGTCTGAAGTCCAAGGACGCCCCTCAAAACCATCCCATAGATTTACATAGGAAAAACCGCTATCATTGAGCAGCGTTATCAACTGGTCAGCCAGAAGATAACGATGTTCAATCGTGGCTAACACCGGAGGCAGGTGTTGATAGGGTGCGATCGGCTGATGGTCATAGTACACTTCAAAAGCCTGCCGACTGGGATGCCACACACTGGTTTCGGCAACATGGTATGCAGACTTCTCGGAATAGATTTCTGCCACCGAATAACACTCCTCTTGAGCTTCTGCTTCGTTATTCTCCAGATCGGAGGGCTGATGGAACTTATCCGCGGCGTAAGCATCAAAAAGAAACTTCCCCCCTTCGTTAAGATGGGCTAGTACCCGCTCAAAGCATCGTCGAATCTGATCATCATTTGCGAGACACCAAAGCGTGCTATAGGCCGCAATCACTACATCAAAATGAGCACTAAGCTGAAATTTCGTCATATCACAAAGATGAAGGTTCACCCTGGACGGCACCGCTTTCCGGGCCATGGTCAGTAGCCCATCGTGAATATCAATACCCTCCAGATGCAGATGGGGGTAGGTATTTGCCAAGACCTCAAGCACCCGTCCATATCCACACCCGATCTCTAAGACACTACCTGCGCCATCCAGGGCATCAACATAGTATGCTAGATCTCCTGCCGTACCACGATGCATCATTGCATAGAGCTCTGGGTCATACAGTACATCTACCTCAGGCATAGTTTTTGATATTCTTGTTGGGCTATTTTATATATATCTACGGCCGGACGGGTCATTCCCAACACTCTCTGAAATCCATCACAGGCTAGAGAAAACCGTCCCCGTTGCTGATCGAGTCGAGCAGTCCGCACTTTTGCTCTCGCGACCCGCTCAAGTTTTTCGAGTCCATAGCGTATCTGAATGTTGCTTGCGCTGAGCTCAAGGCCCGCCATCCATCGTTCAAATGCCGCCTGATAGCGCTGAGAAACAAAAAAACGTCCTCCCTCTCGTGCAAAAGCCACAGCAAGATCCGCTCGAAGCTCTTCCGCCAAATATGACCGAACCCCCTTCCCTAGGATGCGCTGCTCAAGTTGCTCAAATGCGGTCAGACGAGCTCGGGCCTCAGTAGGACTATTCGCTATCTCACTTCGAATCCGTATATAACGGCGCTCAGCGACCTCAATAAGCCTACTTAGACGCTCCCAACGCTTTTTCGCCACATGCGACACAGCACGACTTTGGTAGCTATCCGCCAGACGACTCGCAACCTCTATACGACCCCGAGTGTACTCTTCAAGGACCCTGCTCTTTCGTTGTCCCAAAGACAGATTCTTCGTTAAGCGTTGAGCCGCCTTGGCCGGTGTCTTATACCGGTCTGATTCCTCCCGGGGGTTAGTATACTGTTTTCGACGTAGTGAGCGCTGCGCTATCTGTTGTTTTGCTGCGCGCAAACGAATCGCTTGAGCTTCATCATGGATAGGATCCAAAGCTAAGGCCGCTTGGGCATGCATGAGGGCACGCGAGACTTCCCCAGCTTTCAGCGCCCGCTTAGCCGCAACCAGTTGTTCATCAACCATTGGGAAGATATCCACAGAGGCATCGACCTCAGGCATAGACACTGGCCAACCATCATCACCGAGTGGTGACCACGGAGAGGTCGCAGTAGACACTGCAGTATCGTATGGGAATGACGTCTGCTGAGGGCTGTCGTCATAGTATGAACGAATCAGTAGTGGATAACGTTGCTCGGCTCCGAGAGGTATTATCCATCGTCGAATAACCAACCACCAACGATCGGGCGATACACCAAGTTGCAGCAATCGACCAGTCAACATTGCGCACACAAGCACAGAGACGCCACATCCGACCAAAGCCACTCGTCTAAGTCGAGAATGCCGTCCAGATCTCATCATGGCTTAGCTTTAAATACGCTAAGATCCATTTCAATCTCTCCCTGATCAACTAATGCTCGTAGGAACGAAGGGGCCCGGCCGCTCGACACGAAAGTACCGATAACCATATTATTTTCGTCAAGCCCGGTGGGTTTAAAGCTGCACAGTGGTTGCAACTCCACTTTCCCCTCATTCACCACCAACTCAGAGGCTTGCGTGATGCGCCGCGAACCATCAGAGAGCCGCCTCTCCTGAAGTACTAGCCCAATGGCTTGTTCAACTATGCGCTTCGCTTGCTCAGCATCAGTACCCTCTCGCTTTTGGCAAACCCACTCAGTGAGCCGTTCGATAGCCAGTTCAGGAGAAGGAGCGGCGATCGACATCGCCCCGCCCTCGAGATGACTTCGAAAAGCTTCCAGAACGGGTACCGCGTCACAATCTCTCAGTTCCGCAACAATAACCCGCTCGGTCTGGCTAACCATCGCGTGATGCAGCACTTCACTCACATCAACAGAGTTTCGGAGATCAAACGCCACCGCATGAACATGACCTCGCAGATGAAACTCCACCCCCGCCTCCGCGGTGATAATTCGCTCATCAGCAGGCATTTGTGACAAAAGCGCATTGAGCGTAGCCGTAGGTGAAACTCCGGGTCCGGTGGACAACAATATATTTTGTCGTAAACGGACCGCTTCCTCCAACAGGGGCACTAATATACCGTTGATGGTGTCGTACTCGCGCAGCTTTTCCAAAGTGAAGAAGTCACGAGTTGTCTTACGCACCGCAAGGGTCGGGCCTCTAAACGCATGAGGAGGCAGGGAGGCCATCAAGCGATCCCCGGACCTTAGCCTTGTATCAACGGCCGCGCCTAGTTCCCCCGGTTCGACGCCTCCCATAAGTGCAAGTGAGTGAATCGCTCCCACTACTTCAGAGTCGGAACCCATCGACCGCCCTGAGTCCTCCAATCGCCCCTCGCGATCCACAAGAATACGTCGATCCGCAGTAACTACTACTTCAAACACCGCGTCATCGATGAGGAATTCAACCAAGGGCTCGACTCCCACCAGCCGTGAGACTACGGTTTCGATAATCTTGTCCGAGGTGTACCCCGGAGGTAGCGCTGCAGCTATTTGATCAAGGACCTGCTCTGTCGTCTCTTTAACCCGCGTCTTGAGATCAGCAAGGATGGATATTGGCTGTTCTTGTAATTTCAGGCTGCCAGCCACTATCCGTTGCAACTGGATTAGCAATTCGTCCAAAGCCAAGGGTTCGGCTTCCACACCCCCGTTGGACATAGCGTGTACAACCATAGGCATGACCGAGGACGCGGCCTTCGATACAGAATTGGCAGACGGTTGCCCTTGATTCCCGGAAACAACAGCCCAGCTCTCCCCTGGTGGCTCAGCAACCGGGGCAGCCGAACGCGGCTCATTAGATGAAACCCCACCCGGTTTGGCTAGTGACATCGATGGCATCTTCAGTTTGGGGGCCGGCTGCACCCCGTCGGGATTTGACGCCTGCACTGTAGACGCAGCGGGTGGTGGTCCTCCCTGTAACTCCGCCCCTGTCAGCGATGCTAGTCCCTTCTTTGAGGCACGGGGGAGCCTTGCCTTAGCGTCTGCAGAGGACGAACCAAACTCATTCTCAAAGTTGTCCTCCAACAGTCCTGGAGACGCGGGTCCAGGCTCAGGCTCAAAAGGCGGCGCATTTCCGCCAAAAAGATCAACTTCATCACCGGCTCGTCCACCAAGTCCCCCCTCAGCACTCCCGTTCTCTCCAAAATCAATTTGGAGAGTAAAATCCCCAATGTACACCTTATCCGTCGCTTTTATTACCTGAGGACCAGCAATCTTTTTGCCGTTAACGTAGGTCCCATTTGTTGATTTCAGGTCAAAAACAACAAATTTGCCGTCTTTAATAGCAATTCTGGAGTGTCGTTTGGAGATGTTTCCCTTGGGCAGGATGATGTCGTTGCCGTGGACTCGCCCAATCGTGATCTCTTCCTTGTCGAAGGACTCGGTCCGAGAAGGACCCCCTTTTTCGTTGATCGTAAGCTGCAGCATGGCGATCTGTTCACGAGCATAGCGAACCGCGGTCAATCTACAAGTTACGGATCACGCTGTCCGTAACTGTTCAGCGTATCCGCGAAAGCGCCGCTGTACTCGTTGGAACCTCTATCAGCGACTGAGCTCCCGGGAAACTCACAAAAAAGCTTTCGAGCTGCTCATGAAATACAACGTCATCAGGAATGATCCCCGAGCCTTCAGCTGCCACATTGGAGCGAGTGTTGACTAGCCGGAGATTTAGACTCGCGCGGGTATTGGCCAAAGCCATGTCCAAGCGCGGACAGTTGTAGGTAAAAAACGAACCTATTTCACAAGAATCGTCATCGGGACTGCATTGACACGCGAATGAGCAGAACGAGGATCGATCCCCAACCGCCGGGCATAACCAGCGGGCATCAGCGCTAAGTTCGCCGCCACAATCATTTACTCCACCTTGCTCAGTACTAAGGCAGTAGCTAGGTAGGGTTCCAATCTCCTGCGCTGGGACCCGAGACTCACACCGAAGACTTTCTAGTCCCTCTGGACCCCGCACCGTCATTCGCACCGGTGATATCTGAAGCCCCGGATCGTTCTCATCTTCCTGACCTTCGCCAAAGCGCATCTCCGCTGCCCCATCTGCGTCCTCTTGAATATCAACCCGCTCATAGACGCCAACAAGTTGTTGCCCGGAAGCTCCAACCAAAACCGCCTCATCAGCGTCCTGAGGCATGTGCACCAGAACACGACGAGCATTGATTTGTTTTGGTGCATCGGGCGTACCTCCGCTAAGCGCTGTGGCACACACATTAATTACATCAGCCACGCTCATTGGCCCCTGGTAAGCTGCAACCACTGTGTCCAAGTTCGCTTGGATGCGAAGCCCTTCAACCGCCTCAATATCGGTGAGATCATCCGGCTCAACGAGATTGTCCCCCCGTCGATCTTGTCCCTCTAGGTCCACCTGCTGAACTTCGCCCGTGAACACAATCACTGTGGGTGGAAGCGTGGTGTCTTGAGCCTCGTCACAGCGCAAACGTAGTTCGACTCGGAGTACATCTGGCACCGGTCCACCGGGGGCTGCGTCAGCCTCCGTACGAATCAATGGCACACCGAAGAAATTTGGGGTGGATCGGTCCACCACCTCCACAGAAATCTCGTTTTCTTCAGACGGTGGCTGATCAACTAAAGCGCCTTCAAACTGAAATGCCGCATTCAGACCCGAGACCAATTCGCCATTGGCAGCCACCCGCACAATAGCACCAGCTGCTACTCGCTCTCGCCGAAGCAACCGATTCGTACAAATCGGTTCGGTACTGTTTGCCGTGGCGTCCACACAGGCTTCTTGGTATTGATCCTCACATCCGTCGATCACCAGCAGAGGCTCGGTGGATGTTGTCCCTGGCAGCGGGGGAGAGGCCAAAAAGGTCACCTCCCGCCCATCATCAATCACCCCCACCCTCGGCACTGTCCCATCACTCCCCTGGGCATCGGATCCTACTACATATGAAGCAAACCCATGAGCGTGAGCCAGGAGGACCACATCTCGTTCTTCATCACCATCAAAAATAAAACCGAGGTTCACCAGTCCCGCACCAGCGAAGGCTCTCACCCCCAAACTATCCAATTTGGCATACGCAGCCGCCACAGCCAGAGGTTCTTCTACAGCCAAGACCCCCGGCTCGCGTGGAGTGTCTCCATCGAAAGGGCTATAGAGAATCTGAGTAGAGCGAGCAAAACCATTGTCTGTTGGTTCCAACCACACCACAGCCGAGCGATCGATACGAAGCGCCAACGCACCAGTAGTGCCGAAAGAGACTAGTCGATACGTTGGTCCTCCAGCATCTATCACTGGCCGGGGTGAGGAGAGCGTACCGTCATCAGCCAAAGGCACCTCTGAGATGCCATACACTCGGCGTGTTGTGTCGCCTTCGGTCACCTCTTGGAACCCAGCCCCGCTGAGGAGCACTGTGTTTTCCTCGGTGCGGTAGAGCATGTCGGTCACACCACTATCAACCGCCACCCGCGCCACCTCTTCTGCTTGCCCAAACTCGGTGATAGATACATCCAGTTGCAGTAATGTACCTGAGGCATTTCCCAGACCATCAAACGCGATCAGGACTCGCTCCGAGGCTCCGTCGTTGGTCCTCCCCTGAAGCGCGATATCTATCGGAATGCCGTTGACCTCTTCTGCGATACTCAACAGGTCAACCGACCCCTTTCGCACATTGGTCTCATTCACCGCTGATGTTTGAAATGGAAGATCAGCAACTTCCAGAATGTGTAACTGACCCCGGGTCACGCCGAGTACAAAAGCATAAGCAGGGACCTCACCTACTGCCGGTGCTACTTCGACCCGCTCCGGGTACCCAGGCGCATCCGCAGCTAATTTAAGAAAAACCGCCGGTCCTTGGATAAAAGAGCGCACCCAACCGGATACTTCATTATTCTCCCCAAGAACTTCCGAGAACTGGAGCACTCGCACGCCCTGAGCTTCGGAATCAGCAATAAGTAGGTCGGCGCGACGAAGTTCCAGTCCATCGTCTATGGAGACCGCGGACCGCGGCACGTACGCCATACCTGATGGTCTTCCCAACCCACCCAATGGAATGAGTTGATTGTCTTCACAAGACGCAACTAACCCGAGGGCCAACAAGCTGCCCCCGAAACTAACCATCCACTTGTTCATTGTTAGTCCTCCTCAGATTCGCCGTTGATATCAATATCTCGCCCAACGCGAGCTAGCAAACAATGGCGTTGAGGTACAGGATCAGTGACATCGAGTAGAGCCATCGTGGAGTTCGAGTAGTTTCCTACAAAACCGTAGACCCGATCTCCACTACGGATAAACACCACTTCTCGGGGTGTAGCGAGAGTCCTAACACTTAGATCTCGACCCTTCACTCGTCGATAAGCACGGCCGGTAATTTCAGCTACTAGTCGCGGAAAATCTCGCGTGACATCCACCACCCATATTTTGTTAGCTCGGAAGTCTCCAACATATGCCAAGATAGGTTCTCCCTCAGCATGGGGGCGTATGGTTGGTCGTCCTAGCTCCTCTCCAAGCTCAAACACTGGCGAAACACTGAGCGTCTCAGCATCAACCGGAACCACGACCAACCCAGAACTATAACTATCTGCGAAAGCTAGTTCCTGGGACCGGAAGCGTAACGATACCAGCATCCGAGTGGCCTCCTTATAGAGGGTCATTCCGTACGATTCCCGAGCATGGGTATAGTTCCCCAGGTCTAAAAAGTCATCATCAGGTACAAACAGCGGCAGTTGAGCTTCATCCTCGGTCAAGTCTGGCCCTAGAGGCGGTGTCACCTCCACCTGGACCACCCGAAGCGGGTCGGTACTTAAAACGGTTCGACCAATCACCAATAACCGGCCGGTCTCCGCCCGTCCTGGAACATGAACCAAGCCCCCTATCCCAAAATGTTGAGGTAGTGCGTAGTTTCCAAACAAAGGTCCCTGGTACCACGTAAAAGTTTCATCGGATGCTATCTGCTCTCCATTCGTTTGAGCCACAAATTGGGTCTGATCCAGCGTGGTAACGATGCCTACGCTCCCCGAAAGACTCCGAACCGACTGCAAATGTCCTACAGCAATATAGTTTCGATCCTCCACCTGACCCGAGGCAAGAGTGGCCCTATAGGTCCCCCTAGCCAAAGCAAACGGGTCATCCGCGCCAGTGTTGGCTCGAAAGCTTGGGGAGCAATCCGAAGCTTCGATTAAGTCCTCCCCTTCGAGGGCACAGGACAGGGTGTCCTCCGTTTGGTGTATGGCATATACGGCCGCATCGAATCGGTCGGTCGCGTACAACCAGTGGCCACCATTGTCATCATCCGTAGCCAGTAACTCAGCGCCAACTCCGGGGATCCGAGCACGCGCCAAGACCACCGATGCCCCTCCTACGTTAAGCGTCTTCGCAAACAAAGGCCGCCCTGCGGCTTGGCAAGCATCCTCAGGATTTTCGGACACTCCCAGACCTTCTAGGACCGCGTTGACCAGCCGTTCCGCATGCACGAGCGTAACTTGCTGAGTCCGGAACCGTTGGTCAGCATTGGTGGACAACACCGCCAGGCGCTGATCATCCAGGGCCACCATACCAAACGGGTAATAGAGCTGGTCAGGGGGAATAACATCGCCAATATTGCGATCCGCGCAGCCAGATAATCCCACAACTAGCGCAGCCATTCTCCCGACGCTTCGTACGAAGCGTTTAGGTCGCATAAACATCATAATGTCGATTTTTCAGTGAGAACGCGATATAAGCGCGCTTCAATCCTGTTCTTGGAGAGCAGCATGTGCCGCCGCCAAGCGAGCTACAGGTACTCTGAAGGGCGAACAAGACACATAATCAAGTCCAGCTCGATGGGAGAACGCAACCGAAAAAGGGTCACCTCCGTGCTCACCGCACATCCCTAGCTTGATATCTAGCCTTCCGGAACGTCCATGCTTAATAGCCAACCGGATAAGACGCCCTACGCCAGCCTCGTCGATCATTTGAAATGGCTCACGGCTCAGCAGGCCATCTTCCACGTACGTAGGCAAGAAGCTGGCCGCGGCATCGCTCGAAATACCGAGGGTTAGCTGGGTCAGTTCGTGCACGCCAAAAGAGAAGAAATCAGCGTGGCGAGCAAGCGTATCCGCTACTAATGCCGCTCGGGGCACTTCGATAGCTGCGCCCACAAGATACCCCACCGCTACCTGAGAACGCTGAAAAACCTTGGTTGCCACCCGATCGATGATCGCCCTGGCCCATGCCAACTCTGCAGTGGTCATCACGAGCGGCACCATAATTTCTGGGTGGACCTGAAGACCACTGCGCTTGACGATCACCGCCGCCTCAAAAATGGCTTGAACTTGCGTCTCGTATATTTCGGGATATTTTACTCCCAGTCTACAGCCACTTAACCCCAGCATAGGATGATGCTCCCAAAGCCTATCCACTTTTCCCTGGACAATTTCTAATTTTTGCCCAAGCGCTTCCGCTACCTGAAGGACTTCTTCATGGCTATTCGGTAAAAACTCTTTAAGAGGGGGATCTAAAAGCCGAATGGTCACTGGCAGGCCAGCCATAGAGGCAAATAGCTCTCGGAAGTCTTCCCGTTGCATCTCCGCGAGCAGACCGAGAGCCCCTCTTCTCCCAATGTCGGTATCAGCGAGAATCATTTGCCGCATCAGAGCAATACGCTCCGGACCAAAGAACATATGTTCGGTTCGGCATAGACCAATACCTTCCGCGCCAAACTTGAGGGCAGTAGTTGCATCAGCCGGTGTCTCAGCATTCGCACGAACCCGGAGTCGACGGTACTCATCCGCCCACTGCATCAGTTCATCTAACTTACGGGTGACCGGAGCCTGAACCGTAGCTACTTCACCGAGTATGATATCCCCCGTACTGCCGTCGATGGTGATCGTATCTCCCAAATGAAGTATCTGATCACCGATCCTCACCGTATCCGCCTTGCGATCCACCACCATATCCGCACATCCAACCACGCAGGGGCGCCCTATGCCGCGAGCCACCAACGCCGCATGAGAAGTCATTCCACCCCGAGAAGTAAGAACGCCCTCGGTAACATACATGCTGGCTACGTCCTCCGGGGACGTCTCCGACCGGACAAGTATGACCTTATTTCCTTGTTTTCCTAAGGATTCGGCCTCCGCTGGATCCAGTACGATCACTCCGGTAGCTACACCTGGTGACGCTGGTAAACCACGAGCAAGAACTGAATAATGAGCTTGCAGGTCAAGCATGGGATACAGCAACTGGTCGATATGTTCGGGTGTAACCCGTACAACAGCCAGTCTTTTATCTATTAGACCCTCATGAACCATATCCACGGCTATGCATACCGCCGCTTCCGCGGTCCGCTTTCCGGTACGGGTTTGGAGCAAGAAGAGTTCACCTCGCTGAACGGTAAACTCTATATCCTGCATATCTTGGTAATGCCGCTCCAGCGTTTGGCAAATCGTATGTAGTTGGGCGTACACAGCCGGTATGCGCCCCTTGAGAGTATCCTCTCCGGGACCATTGATCGGCATTGGGGTCCGAATGCCAGACACGACGTCTTGCCCTTGGACATTAATGAGGTACTCACCGAAGAAACTTGATTCACCGGTATTAGGATCTCGACTGAATGCCACTCCGGTACCAGAAGTATCCCCCAGATTACCAAAAACCATGACCTGCACTATCGCCGCGGTCCCCACACTAGCAGTGATATTATTCAATCGGCGATACGCAACCGCACGAGGGCTATTCCAACTTCGGAACACGGCAGACACCGCTTGTAGCAATTGTTCCCGCGGATCCTGCGGAAAAGGTCGACCAGTCTCAGTGATAATAATTTCTTTATAAATCTGCACCAACTCAGCTAGGTGTTCGTCATTGAGATCACTATCTCGCTCGACATTTACTTCGCGTTTCCTGGCCGCGAGCGCATCATCAAAAAGCGACCAACTATCTCCTCCATTATTACCCCTTATCAGCGACTCACCGTACATCGCGATCAATCGAAGATAAGTATCATAGGCAAACCGGCGGTCGCCAAACTGTTCAGCTAGACCCTCAACAGAAATATCGTTCAGGCCAATATTGAGGATGGTATCCATCACCCCCGGCATCGATATGGGAGGACCGGAGCGAACCGAAAGTAAAAGAGGACGTTCGGTACTGCCAAACTCCAGGCTTAGAAATTTCTCAAGCCGAGATAGATACAACTCTATTTCGTGACTGAGCTTGTCCGGCAAGCGTTCTCCTCCTGCCTCGAACTCACGACATACCGAGGTTGCAATCGTAAACCCAGGAGGCACTGGAAGACCTAATTTGGTCATTTCCGCAAGATTGGCCCCCTTACCACCGAGCAATGCGCTTTCCTGGGCGTTGCCCTCTACTTGACCACTTCCAAAGAAATACACCCTCTTGCTCGTCACCCTTGGCGCGGTACCATGGGTCCATAAGAGCGTCAATGCGATGGCTAGGGGCATATATGGACTCAGAAGTAGTCAACTCCACCATCACACGGCCTACTGTAGGTCACAAGAGTACGGTAGCGCTTGAGTTGGTGCGCTAGAACCTTCACCATGATCGAATGGTCGGTATCCTAAAGCGTTCCCTCCCCAAACGAATATGGCGTCGACTCGGGCGACACCCGGTACTCGTGGTAGCTACCGCCTCCACCAGCATTAAGATCGGTAGAGACGGTCTGCGATGGCAGCGAGGCGAAATTGACGGAGCCGAGTTCCGCTTCCGAACAGGTGAACATATGGGCTCAATGTCTGGTGGGCTAGCGGGTGCCGCTGCGGGTGCGGCGTGGGGCTCGTTCCTCCCTGGTTTGGGCACAGCTATTGGCGCCTTTGCTGGCGGCATCGTTGGTGAGGAGCTAGGTAAACGAGTGGGCCGTCTCGCAACCGAGCACGCAGAAATCTCCGTACGAGAATACCTAGACTCCGAAGACTCGCACCACTCAGATGAAGATAATCACCCATAATTGTTTATTCATCAAACATTGTGCCGGAAATGCACAACATCACCATCTTGCATGACATAGGTCTTGCCCTCGATCCTCAAAAGGCCCGCATCTTTTATTTTGGCCTCTGAACCATGTTTGACCAAATTATTGTAGTGATACACCTCAGCCTTAATGAAGCCGCGCTCAATGTCCGAATGAATCACCCGAGCACAACGAGGCGCAGGCCAGCCGGACTGAAATGTCCAAGCGCGCACCTCTTTTTCTCCGGCAGTAAAGAAGGTTTGAAGGTCTAGTAGGGCATACCCAGCTCGAATCACACGATTTAATCCTGGCTCTGATAATCCCATATCCCGGAGAAATTCGCTCCGCTCCTCACCATCCAAAGCCACAAGCTCCTCTTCGATCTTACCGCAAATGGGTACCACCACCGAACCTTCCGAGGCTGCTCGCTCTTTAACCCGCTGAAGATGCGACTGCGTATCTAGCTGTTCAAGATCCTCTTCCGAAACATTGGCCACATACATCACCTTTTTCATGGTGATGAGGTGCAGGTCGTGAACTTTCCGTAGCCCCTCTTCATCCAAGACCAAGGCCCGAGCAGGCTGGCCTGACTCCAGGAGTCGCTTGAGGGGCTCAAGTACCTCAAATAAGGCTTTTGACTCCTTGTCTCCCGTCTTGGCTCTCTTCTCAACCGCGGTAAAGCGCTTCTCCACTGTCTCTAGGTCTGCCAGGATAAGCTCGGTTTCGATAATTTCGATATCGCGAATAGGATCCACGGATCCGTCCACATGCATCACGTTATCGTCTTCAAAACAGCGCACAACATGAGCTATGGCATGAGTACTGCGGATATGGCCGAGGAACTGGTTGCCGAGTCCTTCCCCCTTGCTCGCCCCCTTAACCAACCCCGCAATGTCTACGAAGGTCATGCTGGTCGGCACCACGCGCTCAGGCACAATGCGTTCGGCAATCTGCATCAACCGGGGATCAGGAACATTTACAACCCCGCTATTGGGCTCAATGGTACAGAAAGGAAAGTTAGCCGCCTCCGCTTGTGCTGATGAAGTAAGCGCGTTGAATATAGTCGATTTCCCAACATTGGGAAGTCCAACAATACCGCATTGAAAACCCATAGAGTGGGCTGATTAGGACCTCACGCCGACGAGCGCAAGCAGTAACACCACAACTGAACATGAGAGTAGAAATACGTACAAATGTTCAGTATGATTCGATCGTGAGCAGTGCAGCCCTTCATGATCTCCTCGCTTCGCGCTACCCAATTTACCGAGGCATTTCCCGACCCAGCTACGGCAAGGCTCGTACATCAGGTGTACCCGAGATCGACCAACTGCTGGCCCACCACGGACAACCCGGTGTACCTCAAGGTGCACTCACCATTTTACGAGGACAACCTGGTTCTGGTCGTACATCAACTGCGGCCCGCATCCTAGCTCACGCCACCCAACGCGCTCAACCGGTGGCATGGATCGACGTAGAAGGGTTCATATACCCACCCGCGCTCCACCAGCATCATCTTCAACTAGAACGTCTTCTCATCATTCAACCTTCACTGTCCCAGTCAGTATATGCGGCTGAACAGGTCCTGCGCTCCGGACTCTTTTCTTGGGTCGCTTTAACTGGGTTCACCGACATTCTTCACACTAAACGGGCTCGACGAGTGCTTCACGCGGTACAAACAGGAGAAACAAGTGGTCTCGTCATCCTCGATTCCCACCATACGATGAGCATCCGCGCTGCACTTGAACTAGAGCTCCAGCGCAAGCAAGAGCACATCCAAGTGAGACTAGCTGGGCTCAGCGGGTCCGAAGTACCTGACCAATTTGCAATTTCTGTCCGGGCTTAAGCCCATTTAGTCTACAGAGTCTTCCAATGCTCACGTCATATCGTCGGGCGATTACCCATAGTGACTCACCCTTTTTCACGCGGTGCATACGCAGCGGGGAGGACGGTACCAGCTTGGACTCGTGTCCAAGATACATCGCCAACGTCCGGCCCGATCTTATGGTTGAAGAGCGACCGAGTTGATTCCACTTTTGAATCTGTTGGATAGAAACCCCAAACTCCTTAGCTATCTTCCTCAATGAATCACCTCGCCGAGTTACATAGCGAACCACACGAACTGAGCTAGCCTGGTACTTAGCGCTCCTCTCTCTGGAGCCAGGGGTTTCCACGGCAAACTTTTTCGCCAGCTGCAATCGAACCGGCACCGCCATTTCTGGATAATACCCCAGCGAGTTTACATCCGAAGCTTCGTGAAACTGGAGGATAGTCTGTAGATCGGTTTCAAACTTATGAGCAATCGCCTCTGGCGATTCTCCCATCGAGGTTCGATAATATCTAAAAGTATAGCGATTCTCGGGAGCTATCTCTTGTAGTCCTTCCCGGCAACTCTCTCCCAACCCTGGAGGAACACGTACCGACCAGGACTCATCAGGTGGAGTAACCGATACTCGTAGAGATGGGTTTAATTCTTCTAAAGCTATCTTAGGCAACCCTCCGCAGGCTTCACCAATGGTTACCAAAGATGTAGACACATCCACCACTACAGTATCATAGGCCATAGGCGGTTCGTATTTAATATCAACAAAGCCATATTTCTCCGGCTCTTTCGAGACCTTTGCCGCCGCCAAAATTTTGGGCACGTAGTGCTTGGTTTCTCTGCGAATCCACCTAGTCTTGTATAAATCCCAAAACCTTCTGGTACGACTACGCTTTAGCGCAGATGCAATCCTGCCTGCGCCGGCATTGTAACCAGCCATAGCCAAGTGCCAATCACCAAAACGACTATATAACCAACGAAGATGACGAGCCGCTGCTACTGCTGCTTTTTCAAAATCCCGCCGTTCATCAACCCAAAAACCTACACGCAGACCATAACGTCGACCCGTTTCGGGCATGAACTGCCACGGCCCTGCCGCTGCTGCTGAAGAAAATGCTCGAGGTGAAAATCCACTCTCCACCATGGCGAGAAAAACCAGATCTCGAGGTAATTTATACTCATCAAGTACCGAATAAAAAATAGGTACATAACGAGTCGAACGAGCCAACCACAGCTCGTACCATTTTCTCCCTCTTCCCTGTAAGAACCGAATCCACATCTCTACCGACGAATGAGCTGCTTGGGGCAGATCATAACGAATCGGCTTGGAGGAAAGGATGGGCTCTACATCGTACGGCTCTTGTGTCCACCATAGATACTGCTCAAAACCGTTCTCCATAGCAGCCGTGCTCGTCTCCAACAACATAGGAGAAAAGGCACTACCCTCATCTGGAGAAAACCCTCGTCCACTCTCTTCAATGTATAGTAGGGCAAACCGCTCGCTATCACTGATAGTAGTGACATCTACCTGCTCTTGCAGTCGACTGGGTACGCACCCAACCGCGATCATCAACCACCACCATCTTATCAGCAATTTGCCCCACTGTTTTCTGCATATCATTCCGAGCCGCCGCGCATATGACCCTCACCAGTTATTTTCTTAATATAACTTTCATAAATAAACATATCCGAATGCTCGGGAACATGACAAGACTCAGCACATACCCCCACCGTATCCGCCCGACTAATACTTCCTGGCACTGGAGCCGCGGCGTGCTTACTCCCCGGCCCATGGCAATTTTCGCAACCGACATTCTGATAGGGTTTTGACTGATCTAAGATGCAGTAACCCCCTGGTTTTCTAAAACCAACCGAGTGACAGCCTACACAGGTAAAATCGTAGTGCCGAGCTTCTCTTTCTAACGTCGCCCACGCCCGAGCATGAGAAGTATTTTGCCAAAAGGCATACTCTTCTTGATGGCATAGTGCGCACTTGTCCGTGCCAACGAAAATTGGAGCATCTTCGGAGTCCAACCGGCATGCTTCCGGATCACCCCGGCTGAGGTTCATTGTTCGTAACTCTTGGTAGTACGCGGAAAGAAGACGCTTCATTGAGTCATCCTCATTCACGGAAGTTTCGATAGGAATCAGCGATAGCTCTAGTCGCGCAGCATCACCTGCAGGTCCGGCTGACGGTAGCGATAGGCTCGCCAACCTCTGCTCCAGTTGGCGCTTAACTTGAAGACGAGCCTCACGAGCCGCTTGCGCGGACGTATCAACGCCAAATAGATCTATCTCCTTCTGGAGCGCAGCTATTCGGCGCTCCAACCGCGCTTTATCCGCCTCCATCTTCGCTCCGCCATCATCTAGAACAAACGGACGTTCTGACCGATTCTTGGGTACAACTACTCGCACACGCCCGATATACTGTCCGCGCTGCCCTGCTTCTACTATCACAACCGGTCCAATCTGAACTGGGGGTTGAGGCACCCCCTCAATCGGTGTACCGGGAGAGCGAATAAGTATATCCATCTCCGGAATGGCTTTTGCTAGCATTTGAGCATCAGCTACCGGGAGATGAGCCAAAACAACCACCACCTCCGCCCCATCTTTACGTAAAGTCTGAACCTCAGCTCGAACCGCTGGCGCGATCTCCAAAGCAACAATATCGTCAGAAGTCGCTGCCGCAGCTTCTGGAATTGCCACTCCAGTTACACCGAACCGAATCCCGCCGACCATATCAAGGCGAGAGCGAGCCACACTCAACCCTCCCTCCTTGCGCGGGCGAATATTTGCGGAAACGAACGGAACCGAACCCTCTTTCTGAAGCCCCATAAGAAAACTAGTGCCCTGTTTCAAATCGGGTGGGCCAAGATTTATTGCTACCACGCCAAGTTTACGAAACGCCCTCGCCAAATACTGTGCTTTAGCTAGGTGCTGAGGTCGGGTCATATCATCCAAAGATTCCGTAGGAAGGAGCAGTTGGCCCGCATCCATGAGCATACTGGGTTCTTTCTCTTCGGAAAGAATAGACGCTAGGCGGGCCACCCCCCCCAACGGTCTCGATGTACACCCACACGGCTCAATGTATCCATCCATGCCCGTGGTAAAAAATAGAACCGCTCGCCTTTGCGGCCAAAGGTCTCCCCTTTCGGGCGGATATCCTCGACTGTTATTTAGCTGTTCCGCCCGACAACCAAAAATCCCGAGAAATAGGCAAGCGACTAAGCCAACTTTCCAACGTGTTGGTACAGAATGTAGCTGGTCCGGCATAAGCATTTATGAGCAGACTAGGGTGTATGTTTAAAAGTCGGCCGTAGTCTTTGACGCGTTCCTGATTCGCCTCAAGGTCCCGTCCCCTACGACGGTTGTCCACTTCGTAGGGGCTCTCAGAGTCAGCTAGCTACAGCTAGCCCTTCCTCCGAGTCCAAATACTTGATCGAACCTGGCCCTTCCCGATAAGTCCACGCCGACTTCAAAAATACACTCTAGCGGCCCACCTGAGCATGCATCAGACTCAGGTGTTCTAGACCGATTGGCTCAACCCCTGAAGTAGCGTGCACCGCCGACCTCCAAAGATCCAGCACAGGCGGCCTACCCCACCACCAAGTTCTCTCCATCAGGGGATCAAGGCACGTGTTCTCTGGCTTACCAAAGGAGCTGGGACAACACCGCCCAACTTCGAGGCATTTTCATCCCAGTGCTGAACGAGGAGCCCCGGCAATACCTTCACCAACACCGTGCTCCACACGATTTCGGCCCCCTCTCTTCGCTCGATAAAGGGCCGCATCCGCAGACTCGATGACATCTTTTACGTTGCCCCGAAACCCAGCATGAGCCGTCGCTAGTCCCACACTCACCGACGCATGAATGGTCCCCCCATCCCGAGTTTCTACCGGCAATTCAGCGATCGATCGGCGAATTCGCTCCGCGATACTCGTAGCCTCCTCCCCTGGGGTATCCGGCAGCAAAACCAAAAATTCTTCGCCGCCATAACGCCCGATCGTATCGTATTCCCTAATCATAGAAGTCACCCGTCGCGCAGCTTCTCGGAGAACATCATCTCCAGCCTGATGACCATAATTGTCATTTATCTGCTTAAAATGGTCCAAATCGAGCATAGCAATGCTGAGAGGTGTACCGCGACGTAAGAAATAGGTGAAAGCTTCTGCCAAACGCTCTTCCAATGCTCGACGATTCAAAACCTCAGTCAAACCATCTCGGCTAGCCAGATCTTGCAGCTGTCGCTTGGCTTCGCGCATGCTGGCCTGCAGATCCAGAATTCGACGTCCAGTCCGGAGCCGGGCTAGCAACTCCCCAGAGTCGAAAGGTTTGGTCACGTAGTCGTCAGCGCCCGCTTCAAGCCCCAAGGCGATATTGGATTTCTCAGTCTTCCCGGTTATGAGAATGACATAGGTATAGACTTCTCCCTCATATCTCCGAATTCGCTCACATAACTCAGGGCCACTTAGCCCAGGCATAAGCCAATCGGTGAGCACTATTGGGTAGTGAAGTTCCTGAAAACGTATCCAACCGCTGTCTCCATCGTCCGCTACGTCGACTTGGTAGCCGTTTTTGCGAAGGAGGAAGGCCAAGCGGGCTCGCGTTACGGCATCGTCCTCCACAACGAGGATCTTTTGCGCTTCGTCCACGAGGTCCTCGCTCTCTAAATCCGGCACTGATACGGATCAGCACTGGACACAAACATCATTCGACCATCACCCACGGAACTTGAGAGCTCATCAACTTCACTGAGCTCATAAGGAAGTCTCGCGGAACATCGCGTTCAATGACATGGTGTGACTATGGCGTCCACTTTAGCGCCCGGCTTTCTCGTTGCCACCCCCGGTCTGCGGGACCCTAGCTTCAAAGAAGCGGTGGTCCTCTTGGTTGATCACCGCCCCGAGGGAGCTCTGGGCTTTGTGGTCAACAAACCCGCTGATGTATCGTTCCGGAGTGTACTCAGAGAACTCAATTTAGCCGAGGATACCCAACCCAGCCCGGACGTCCCAGTGCTCGTCGGCGGACCGGTTGCTCCCCATACCGGCTGGATCGTCTACGACCCCAACCAACGAGCTGTACCCGAAGAAGCTCGCATCGAAGTCGATCACCGTGTTCAGGTATCTGCATCTCGTGCAGTCCTAGAGGCACTCGCTCGCTCACATGATGGCAGTCGACACCTTCTCGTATTGGGGTATGCGGGATGGGGTGCTGGTCAGCTAGACTCCGAGCTACGAGCCGGTTCGTGGATTCCTGTTGAACTGGACGCCACAGTAGTTTTTGAAACGCCATACGACAAGCGATGGGCAGCGGCATTCAATGTGCTAGGTATAGATCCTCATCGCATAGTAGGACCGGGGCTCGCCTAGACGAAGCCCCTGTACCCGATCTTCCGATCAAACCTAGCGAAGACGACGCCATAAGCTAGTGTAGGATATCCCCAGAGCTGAAGACGCATCTTTTAGGCTACCCCACTCACGGACTGCCGCTTGAATATGAGAGCGCTCAAACTGGGCACGCGCCTCACGAAGCGGCTGGATCTCTTCCACCGTAGTTGGAAGTGGCGGACCACAAGGTGGACCTTCCGGTGGGGCATAACTTTGCAAATGACCATGAAATAGCTGAAGCCGAGCCTCCCGAAGCGCTTGAGCCACCCCATCATGCTCTCCCCGAAAGCCTCTAATCTCATGAACTTCAATCGCCACCAACATCCAATCGGCGAGAGACGGACGTGAGGGTTGAGCATCTAACCAACGAACGTGACCACGGCCTAAGATCATCCTCGCGGCGGCGTCGTCATCCTCTCGCCCCGCACCAATCACCAGCGTCGGCACTCTAAGTACGGCAGAAGACTCCGTCCAACGCAGCAAATCGGTAAGGAAAGGACCTGAAGCAGCCACACTCACCGCCAGACCGCCAAGTTGTCCAGGACCTGCGTCCCCGACAATCTCTAGCACCGAGCTACACGCCACTACTTCGACCGACCATCCGTGATCCCTGGCTATGCTTTCAAAAGTCGCCGCCAACCCAGCTCTATCAACAACAGCAAGACGGAAACTCCGTCGAGACGCTTCACGCACCATGAGCTGCTTCCTTTCGTAGACGTCTGGATAAGGTGGCTGATGATACACCCAAGTATTCTGCTGCCTCACGGGCACTCGCACACAACTGCTGTACTCGATCAATGTAAGCCGTCTCAAACGACTCACTCGCCTCCTCTAAGTTATATGTAGACATCGGTCCCACGGGAAGCGGCGGGGGCTGATGAGGGGTGAGATCGTCACTCATGCTCTCTGGTGGTTGCCCGAGCAACTCCAGTTCTCGCTCCGCCAATCGTTTAGACTCACAACGATGTTGAAGCTCCAGCACCAACAAAGCCCGGTAATCGATAATCCTGCGTAAGATCTCAATCCAGTCCGGCCGATCAAGATTCGCAACAATCTCCATCACCCCCTGCGAACGTAGAGCAGCTGCTGCCGACTCATCCGCCTCCGGTTGATGGACTACCACCCCAACTGTCTGGTGCTCATTCGCCAGCGTTGACAAAAGTACTCCCGCCGATCGCCGACCCACAAGAACACCGGTAATACGCTTTGCACGCACTGCACGTGCCACTGAAAGGGCTGAAGTATGCACCTGCAGACGTTCCCGCCCAACAAGTGGTTCTATAACAGAAAAAAGATCGTCCCCATCGAGAACTTGGAAAGAAGGATTGGCATCGATGCCATGTCTTTCAAGCACCGAGGCAACCTCCGAAGAAATAAGGGCTTCGGTCATTGGACGAAGCATAGTTGACGCTCCCAAGCCATCACACAAAAGTAACTGGACATCATTGTCGGAACAATGGTTGAGCAGTTTCGGCGTAACAAGCACCTCTGGTGCCCCGCCGATGAATCCGAGTTGGGTTCCGATACCCTAACCGCGCCGCCCTCGCTAGTGGGCATACCGAAAAAAAACACACACAACTTCCAAACCGAACCTACTGGCAACCGCCACTGTTGGCATCTCCGCATCATGCGTGCTACGGTTAATGGCTTACCCTCAAAAGACACTAGGTCTCCCCACCTGCCTCGGCCGCAACCAACGTTGCGGACTATCATTTCCTTCACCTTGACCATAATTCCCAATCTCGTTTTCCGCGGGCCATTAGCCAACTAGACTTATCCGGCCTTGATCCTTCCCACTGGCTGACTAGCTTCTCCCGAAGAGCAATCTAGTCAACCTTCGTCCTAAAACATCATACACTCGGCAGCGAGGCTTCGTAGCCTTTCCCCATATCAGTCACTGATGCGCCATAGCATCGGGTGAATGGGCACATACAATGTCCTTATCCCGTTTATCCAACCTGACACAATACCACCAACAAACACACTGAGGCACTGCCAACAAGGGCGACCGCCACCTTATTCGTACCCCATCTCCCGTTTCTCAAGGGCCGCTGATCTTTCCAGTTCACGAGT
Organism: Myxococcales bacterium; assembly: GCA_019634385.1. Taxonomy (GTDB): domain Bacteria; phylum Myxococcota; class Kuafuiibacteriia; order Kuafuiibacteriales; family Kuafuiibacteriaceae; genus JAHQVK01. Next base: position 20,942 of record JAHQVK010000093.1, read on the forward strand.
TTCATTCGTGCATTTTCTACCATCATCGTTCGTGGGCAGCAGCGACATGTTTATGAGCATACGACCAATGCCTTGCCACAAGTCCTCTGGCGGAAGGCTTTCGATGAAGATGCGTACTTGCCGGGTAGTAGTAATGCGCTTTGATACCAACGAACTCCCCTCTAGGCGTAACTGATAAGACCTTTGGTCAAACCTCAACGTTTGCAATAACTCTGTCGGTGTAGAGCGAAACGTTCCCACCGCACTGTTCCTTGCACACCGTTATACGCAGACAAAGCATTGGCTAAGCCATCATAAACACACATCGCTCTCCTTTGCGAACCTCCCCCGTTACCCGTCGCTATGACCTTGCCCATATGGACAATTACCTCCCCCACAGGATGTCTGGTCATAGCTCCGTCTTCGGTTAGGTTATCGCCCACTTGCTCCAAAACCACTTGATGGCCTCCTAAGAGCTAGTCTCCCTAAAACGACCGGATACTATACCTAAGGACCGACCTAAACGCTATAAGGGGTGGTCACCAAAATAGCTTCTCCCGATGGCTAAGCGTTGCCACTGGTGCCTTCTTCCTAGGGCCTGTATTAACGTAGGACGTGGGCTACAGCAGGAATCAATTCCAAGTGGTCTTTGCTGTATTGATCCTCCCCGATTCGCGTCAACAGGCTTACGGTCCCGCTTCGTCTGTGACCGTTCAGTCAGCCAGCTATGGTAGCCTCCGTAAGAGTCCGAACATTCACTTAAACCAAGTGCTTCACAATAGTTCCGCACCGACCTTAAAGACACACCCCAGTGTCCTACGCCCGTAAAAACACGGAAATTCTCGGGTCGCTTTTGGGTCCTGATCTTCACGGGAACAAGACGCATATCCGTAGATATGTAGCCGGCCAAAACCATAGACGGACAGATAACAAGACCAAAAAAACCGTTGTCGAGTACTGTAGTTTCTACGCACTCAGGACACTAGCAAGCGATTCGCTAGAGTTCATCTCTCTCCTTGGCCCCTTCGTTGTCGCCAACCCGAACGCCCCTTCCTCGACTTTCGTCCAATGATCGAGCCCCACTCAACGCCTTCATCATCGCACGTCTACAGCTAGAGCTCTGCACTACAGCAGAAATCACTTGGGTTGAACCCAAATTCCTGCTCCTACGCCGGGCTATGCCCCCTGCGCACCCCCTTGGTGAGTCTTACAGAATCATGCAAGTGGTCTTAGCTGTACTACCCATCCTGAAGTGTGGCCTGCAGTTCCCCTAAAACAGCAAAGGCCTTTCTGGGGCTCAAATCATCCAGATCCAATGAACGTAGCCTCGCCACAACCTCAGCAATGTGGGTATCACCAAAAACGTCAGCGCCACCTTGATCGTCATCTTCGGTTGCATAAGAGTCATGAGAGACTTCCAAATCATCTTGTTGCCCACCCTCAGCAAAATCCATAGTGAGCTGACGGACGAACCCACCTCTCGTGTGGAGGGATTGTGACTCCAGATCCTGAAGCAGCCCCCGGGCTCGCGAAACCACAGTTGCTGGTAAACCAGCCAATCTGGCTACTTGTACACCGTAGCTTCGGTTGGTTGCCCCTGGTAGTAGTTTACGCAAGAAGACAATATCATTTTTATGCTCACGAACAGCCACATGGTAGTTAACCACCCCATCCTTCTGGGTAGCTAGTTCAGTCAACTCATGGTAATGAGTTGCAAACATCGTTCGTGCCTGCACCTTGTCATGGATATACTCTGCAATCGCCCAGGCAATAGCAAGACCATCGAAAGTGCTTGTACCCCGACCTATTTCATCTAGGATAATGAGATCATACTCTGTAGCCGAACGTAATATCCTGGAAGCTTCAGTCATTTCGACCATAAAGGTAGAGCGTCCTCGTGAAAGATCATCACTGGCGCCCACCCGAGTGAAAACTCTATCCACTCGGCCCAACCTGGCTTTCTTCGCAGGCACCAAGCTTCCAAGATAGGCCAAAATAGTTATGAGCGCGGTTTGACGCATAATCGTCGACTTGCCCGCCATATTAGGACCAGTCACAATAAGTAATCGTTCCCCCTCGCTCAACAAAACATCATTTGGCACAAAACGCTCACCCAAAACACCAACCAACGCATCCAACACCGGGTGTCGACCATCCTGAATATCGATATCAAGACCGGCATGCATCTCGGGCCGAACCCAATCGCCTGATCGCGCCAAGAACGCAAGCCCCTGGAACACATCAACTTCAGCGAAAGTTGCCGAAAGAGCCTTTAGGCGAGCCACCTCCGCGCCCACTTGTACTATGAGCCCAGTTAGCTTCTCTTCAGTTCTTTGAGCTCGACGCTCCTCCGCATGAAGCAATTCATCCTCAAGCTCCTTCAATTCTTCCGTAAAGTATCGCTCAGCATTGACGGTGGTCTGCTTACGGATAAAACGATCCGGAACAAGAGCTAAATTGGACTTGGTTACTTCGATAAAGTAACCAAATACCTTATTATACTTCACTTTTAGCGAGGGGATTTTGGTGTCGTGGCGTTCACGCTGTTCTAGTTCCTCCATCAGGGCTTTGCCCTTTGCTGCTAATTCCGAATACCGGTCGAGTTCTGCATCAAATCCCTCACGAAAAATGGGCCCTGTCAGGGGAGAATTAGCTGGTTCATCCAGAAGAGCCTCCACTAACCACTGTGCTATATCTTTGCAGTCATCTGTACCCGACAAAACTCTAAGGCGCTCGCTGCCAAACCGTTCTGCAATAACCTGAACCTTGCTAAGGACATCGGGAGCAGCCTGAAGAGAGCGAGCGAGCTGCACCAAGTCTTTGGCTAGTGCTCGCCCCAGCATAATGCGTCCCACCAGACGGTCGGTGTCCGCAACTGCGCCTAAACACCCGCGAAGAGACTCTAAATCGCCAAGAGAGGCTCGGATACTTTCAACTGCATGGTGTCTTTCAGCTACTTTCTTTAGATCACGCGAAGGATAAGCCAACCAATCCGATAACAGCCGGGCCCCCATTGGAGTTATCGTTTTGTCGATCGCCCCCAATAAGCTCCCTTTTCGAGTCCCTCCAGAGGAGACAAACAGCTCAAGATGTACCCTTGCCTCCCGATCAATTATGAGGGCCTCGCCAGGCACATAAGGACGAAGCTCCAGAATATGCCCCAAACTCGCTGGACTGCTGACATCCGGTGCCTCCTTCCGAACCTGAGTGAGACGAGCGTAGGCAATCGCCCGTCCAGCCGCCACCAGCGCCGCCTCCGCCAAGAGCTCTCTTAAGGCATCGACATCTGCCGGTCCTAAATGCTTATTTAGATTGGCAAGACTAGAGACCTTTCCATGATCTTTTTCGTCGAGAGGGGTAATAAGCAGTCCCGCCTGCGCTTCGTGGAGCGCACGAATGCTTGGATGCTGACAGTTGTTTTGCACAACCAACACCTCCCGCGCCTGAAGCCGAAGAACCTCGTCGACCAAAGCCTCAGCTCCAACGCCATTTGTCGCCCGAAAATCACCGGTGGCGACATCGAGTGCAGCCAGCCCCCAGTGAATAACCGCCCGTTTCTTTTCTCCGAGTTCCAGCGCAACCAAATAGTTCCGCGCCCCTGGCACCCCACTAGGATCAATAAACGTTCCTGGGGTGATAATTCGAGTGATCTCTCGACGAACCAAACCTTTGGACTGCTTGGGATCCTCGACCTGGTCCACCAAGACTACGGTGCGCTGTTGCTCCACCAGTCGCCCCAGGTACGCATCGAGCGCATGATGAGGTACGCCCGCCATGGGAATGTCACGCTCTTTCGAACGAGCTGTTAACGCGATATCAAGTCGCTGAGCACATTCCTCAGCATCCTCAAAAAATGTCTCAAAAAAATCTCCCATCCGGAAAAACACCAACGCCGTCGGATGCTCCATCTTGACAGAGAGATATTGTCTCATCATGGGCGTCAGCGACGGGGAAGCTAGGCGCTGTTCTAGGCGTAAACGTAGTTCTTCGGACATAGAAGGCGCCCCGACTATCAAGGCTGACAGAAGAGATCGAGGCACGCTTTCTTCCGCTGGCGTCTGGAGACCATTCCCTATCTGCGCTGGCGAACCGAAACAGATCAAGAGACTCCTTTTCCCACGCGCGTCTAAGAACCATTCCTTGCTGCGTTGGCGAACAGAAAGGGACCAAGATGCCCAAGTTCCGCCGGAGTCTCGTGACCACTCCCTATCCACGTTCGTGAGCGAAAAGGGACCAAGATGCCCCGTGTTCCGCCGGAGTCTCGTGACCATTCCCTATCCGCGTTGGTGGACGGAAAGAGTTCGACAAGCCACCTTTTTTTCCACTGGAGTCTTGGGCCCGTTCCCTATCCGCGTTATCTGAGCTTATGACGTCGCCCGCGGATACCCCCCTGACGACTCTGGAGCGCACAAAAAAACTCAAAGAACGAGCTCTAGAACTTGGATTTGACGCGTTTGGTGTAGCTCTAGCCCAGACCGCAGATCCGGAACACCGGCTTCGAGCCTGGCTCGACCGAGGGTACCACGGGAACCTCAGTTGGATGGAGACCACCTATGAACGCCGGGTAGATATCACCAAGAGCCTGCCAGGAGCACGCTCTGTGGTAGCCGTCTCTGCAAGCTATTATCGCGGAGAGATAGCACCGAATGCCAAATTAAAGATCGCTCGCTATGCCCAGGGCAAAGACTATCATCGATGGTTCCGGCGTAAGGTGCGCAAGCTCCGTAAGTACCTTATTCAACTAGCCCCCGGGTGCCAGGTGTATCCAACCGTAGACACATCCCCAGTCCTCGAGCGGGAATGGGCAGCACGCGCCGGAATCGCCTGGATCGGCAAATCCACCATGGCTATCCATCCCCAGCTTGGAACTTATACTTACCTCGGAACCCTCATCACCGACTGTGAACTTGAGCCCAACGATCCGCTACCTAACCGATGCGGTACCTGCACGGCCTGTCTTAGCGCATGTCCGACTCAGGCTTTTGTCGAACCCGGTGTGCTCGACGCCCGAAAGTGCATCGCCTATTGGACACTTGAACAGCACGGGGAGCTTCCTGACGATCTTCCCCCCTTTCACGGTTGGACCGCAGGATGCGATATCTGCCAAGAGGTCTGTCCCTGGAACAAGTTTGCCAAAACATCCACAGACCCCCATACCGACCCCCACCCTCACCTACTATCCCCCGACATCGATACCTTCACTTTGCCAGATGCCAACGAGTCCCTGTGCGACGCCTTACGGGCCACGACGCTTCAGCGCACGGGCGCAGAAACCATCCGTCGGAATGCCCGCCGAAACCTCCATATGAAAAAGATCTAGGACTGACTCCTTAAACGTATCCACTAGGCGCCGACTCTGCCTCAACGTGCCTCTTCTCCTTTGAGACCTGCTCTACCATGCCGGCCCAGCCTGCCCTAACCGTCGAGATATGTCCGTGCATTTCCTCCACCCGTGATCCATCCTTTTTCACATTAGCCTCCAGCAACCCCTGAATCACGTAAGAATATAATGCATCGAGTCGCTCACTTATCTCCGCCCCTCTTTCTTTATCCAATGAAGCCTGCAGCTCACCAATAATAGCGATAGCGCGACTCAATTGTTCTCCAAGGATTTTTTGGTCATCGTCCTTGATAGCAACCGTGGCACGTTCCATGGACACCAAAGCCCCATCAAATAGAGCAAGAACAATCCGCTCAGGAGACATTCCGTCAAACTTGTTAGATGCATATGCACGATCTGGATTGGCCTTCATGAATTTTCCGTAACTTCAGCTCCCTTCCCCGCCAACATTAGACAGTGCTGCGAGCTGGTTACTAAGGAAATCGGACTGAGACTGAAGACCTGCAAGTTGAACTTCCAAAGCAGCAAACTGCTCCTCCAAACGTGTCTGAGTCCGAGCCACCTGCTCTTCACGGTCAATAATGCGCTGTTCTAAGGCATCTATTTCATCTTGAATCGATGAACTTCGTGCACCAATCACCGAACCTGAGCCCGAACTTAAATCGGCAACTAGGTCCGAAAACACCGTACCAATACCAGTCGATATAGTTATAGAACCAGCCAGCCCGGTGGAAATACCTGTGAAGGTGATCGCGAGATCATCCAAGGTCTCCGTTTCATTGACTTCTAAACGGTTTCCTGCTCCGGTTGCTGACTGCCCACCGATGGTTCCTGCAATGTCCACCCCAGTATCTGACGAAACCGTGGTATCAATTCGGCTCGTATTAGCGCCGCTCGCAACATCGGAGACCACTGAAAAGAACTGATCAGCTCCGTATTCAGTAGTTTGGATATTGAGTGTATCAGTCGATGAAAATGCTGTGAGTGCCACACCTTGAGTAGCAAACGCACTGTTGAGACGATCAATCACTTGGGCCAAATTATCACCCGACTGAAGGGTCACACTGAAGGAGCTAAACGTTGGAGAATCTTCCGTATGGTTGGAGCTATATGTAAAACTGAGAGTCTCATTTGCACTCAACGTATCCGTTTGAGCACTACCCGCCACAAAAGCGGCAACCTCAGGCACAGTACTGATATTAACCGCATATTCACCGTCAGCTCGTTGCTCAGGTCGTCCAGACACTGATAACAAAGAAGATGATGCCGATTCCGTGGAGCCCAGGACCGCCAACACAGATGGCAAGTCACTGTTAATTGCGTTCTGGAGCTGTGTAGAGTTTAGTGACAATCCCCCGGTTCGACTTGAAACAATTCCCAGACTAGCCAGAGAATCATAAGATGTCACATTCTCTGTCAGCTGAGTACTTACCGCATTTCGAAGTTGCGACAATATAGTATTAGCCGTCCGGTCACCTAATAAAAGACCTGCTTCCAGGGTATCTGAATCAAAAGTCTGCTCATTTCGAACTGCCGCAAAAACTGTATTATAGGCCTCTACAAACGACTCCACTGCAGCAACGATCTGGCTAGTATCCTGTGATATCGAAAAACTCGTACTAGAAACCGTAGATGCGAGCTCTATTGTCACTCCCTCAATAGCATCATTAATCGTATTCGATGCTCGAGTCTGCGTAATACCATTCAGAGTAAAAACCGAATCCTGCGCGGCGGTCAACACCGGATTGGTCACATCTACATAAAATCGATCGCCCACCGTCAGCGTTCCACCGGCTGAAAAAGCAATATCCACCCCTTCAGAGTTCCCATCAATATCTGTGGCAACCAATGGAGTTGTACTCGTGGAACTCCAAGACTGACCCCCATCAGAGGAAACTCTGTAGGTAGCAGTACCCGCTGCTCCTCCAGAGACAATATCCACTATGTATGTTTTACTCGTGTCCCCTGCATATGTGCCGGATGCTGTAAGTATGCCTGAATAGGTTCCAGCGTTATCAGAGTCCTCAACAGTAGCTTCAATCGATGTGTTTGTAAAATCTAGATCTGTTCCATTTGATACAATTTGTATCTCATTATCTTCGCCCGTTTGTTTAGAAGTAAGAACAAGGCGGGAGCTTAGAGAATTTGTTCCGTCATTGACTACACTCGCCGCTATATCACCATCAGCAGCATTGATCGAAGCTGCTAGATCATTTAGTGACGTAGATGTCGTAACCGAGATGCTTACCAGCCCCCCTGAATTACCGACCCGAATAGCAAACGTCCCTGCTGAACTGCTGACTGGAGTTGAACTCGCCGTTGCAAAACCTTGCGACCCCAATCGGTGAGCAGTTGCCAATCGACTCACGGTGAGATCGTGACTCCCTGTCGCCGCTGACGCAGCTGCACTAACAGAGAACGCCGCCCCCGCCGCGTCCGAAATAGATACACTAGGCGTGCTCAAGGTATCGAAAGATAAGCTACTTGCGGCCGCACTCAGCGAGCTAAAATCCGTAGATAAACCACTGAACTTCGCCTGCACCTGCTGTAACTCAGCAATATCCGCTTGCAAGCCAGCAATCGGGCGCCGTTCCAGCTCAATGAGCTGATTAATGATCGAGGTCGTATCAAGACCCGAAGCTAAGCCACCAACACTAACCATAGTATCATCTCCTAGGGAATGAGCTCGCTATAGGCAGTCCTTCGATGCCCACCAATTTAGAGCTTGTAGGATTATGAGGCAAGACGCGACCTGCAAGTCGCGCCTTCACCAAAACCACTTCATCGGCTAACCGCCAATGAGCTGTAGTGCAACCTGCGTGGAAACGTTAGCCTGAGCAAGCATCGCGGTTGAGGCCTGCTGAAGAATTTGGTTCTTGGAGAAATCCGCCGTCTCGGCAGCAAAATCCGCATCCCGGATGCGACTTCGAGCAGCCGAAATATTCTCTGAGGCCGCTGACAAATTAGAAACCGCAGCATCCATGCGGGAGAGAATTGCCCCAAGATTGGCCTGCTGGGTAGACACCTGGCGAATAGCAGTATCCAACAAACCAATGGAGGTATTGGCTCCGCTTTGAGTACCGAGATCAATAGTACTGATATTCACCGCGGTATTCACCAACACCGTGCCAACAGCCCCTCCAAGCCCCGCATTTGCCGGGGTTCCTCCCCCGATGGTAAAAGCATCATCCGACTCAAGAGTTATTGTACCATAGGTAACTCCCGCTGGACTCGCCGCAAATGCTGCCCCCTGAGGCGCGGTCCCCGATATCTCGATATTCCGACCATCCCCAGCAGTCAGCACCAAATTATTGCTGCTATCCAAGGTTGCCAAAACCCCGGTTTGATCCCCGATTGCATTAATAGCATTACGAAGCGCGTAGGTTGAGTCATCAGCGGCCACTGAAACGCTACCTACATCTATCCCATTGATCAGAAGATCTGCGGAGGTGAATGCATGAGCCGCAATACCACCAGCGATAGTCACTGTCGTTGCATCTGCCGTTGCTACCACTCCGTGCTCTGCACTGCCTGAATTGATCGCAGCGGCCTTAGCAACTGCCGACGCAGCATTGCCGGTACTCGAGAGCATATCGTCTGTCGCAGCCGAACTACGAATGCCAACTCCGTTCAACGTCAACTCCCCAGCCGTTAACGCTGTGTTTGTCACGGAGGAAGAGGTCTGCTGCGCAATGGCCCCGAGTGCAAAATAGCGAGCTGAGTCGATCGACAGGCTAACATTCTGGTCCGAATATGCCCCTACCTGGAACTTTAAATCATTGAATGAGCCATCGAGTAACTTTCTCCCATTGAACTCGGTCTGCGTGGCTATGCGATCAACCTCCGCCAGCAATTGATTGACCTCGGTTTGAATCGCTGCTCGATCAGTTGCAGTATAGGTATCATTCGCAGACTGCACAGATAGCTCACGCAACCTTTGAAGTATAGACTCTGTCTCCCCCAAAGCGCTTTCTGCGGTCTGCGCCAGAGAAATACTATCGTTGGCATTACGAACCGCCTGATTTAGCCCTCGAATCTGCGCTGTCATTCGACTGCTAATAGCTAAACCAGCAGCATCGTCTTTCGCCGAATTAATACGCAAGCCACTTGAAAGCCTCTGAAAATTGCGGCTTAACGCGTTATTATTTTCCATCAACCGCCGCTGAGTATTCAGCGACGAAATATTCGTCGAGATAGTAAGCACTTGAGCTCCTCCTTGGAACCACATTCACATACTAAATCTAGTATGCGAACTCCTCTTCCGTGAGTCGACCGAGACTTCCCGCCCTGGTCTTTCTTTCGATACAGCAGAAATCACTTGGGTTGAACCCAAGTTCCTGCTACTATGCGGGACTATTCCCCGCTGCGCGACCACTTATTAATTCTTACAGAATCAATGCAAGTGGTCTTTGCTGTATCGGCCATGATACATCTATTTAATAGTGGTCCTGACCTGCAATACTAACTACATATGTGTACTAAAGACCCTAGGCTTTCTCTCTGCAGAGGCAAAGCGGGTTCGAACAGCCTTCCCTGCTCGGAGAGAGACTATCGCGCGGCCTAGCCCATCAAGCACCTGATTAGCTAGTTGAGCCAAGCGATCCTCTCTCTCCAAGGCTCTTTGCAACCACAGCCGTTGCTCATCAATCGGCACTACCGGATCACCTTTGCGGTTAAATGGCTGAGCTGTCGTAAGACGTCGTCGTTCTCGGAGCAGATCCGACACTATTGTGACATCGACTTTAGGTCGACCCAACTCTTGCTCTAACGCTGACGACAGCTCATCCCATCGACTACACCAGGCCCGGTTAGATGCGGGCCTCTGCATGTCCTTCTCCACTGGACATGAGAGCATCCGCTGTCTGTTCCTTAGCTTCCTCCAAGCCTTCATTCAGAGTCTTAATCTCTTCGAACATAGAATAATCAGCCTTCTGAAGGATAACCTGAACCGCAAGTCGATTATCAAGATTGAAGATAATCGGTGCTCGGAGATTAGCAAAGAAGCGGCGCTTTTGCTCGTCCCACTTTAGTACTACCCTCATAACAAGAGATGGAACCACACCTTCATCATCAGCCAGCTTTAGCTCGCCCACTTGCTCTTCCCGAACATCAGCAACGTATCCCTGAAACAACTGGTCCGGATCAGCTAACAACAATGCTATACCCGGTTCATCAAGAGATTGAAGCCAGTTATAATCCGGAGCGTCCTCTAGATGAAGAAGACACCAAGTTTTGAGCATATCAAATCCAGCAATTCCCGATGGGAAGTTTATGACTTGCTCTTCGCTGATCTCAACTTCACCAAAACGAGCTGAGGTTACTCTGATTTTATTCGTTGTATTCATTTTATTCACCAGTTTATCCAAGGAAGTTTGTCAAGTTAAGCTCGTTTAGGCGAGCAGTTATAGTTAGCGCCGAGCGCATGCCTAGCTCGGACTCCTGGAGATCAAGTACAGTTTTAGAAAAATCTGTATCTCTCTCCTGTTGAAGGGTCGCATTGGCCGTAATTTCCGCCCGAGACAGAGCATTTAGTATATTTTCCAGCCTCTCAAATGTATGCCCAATCTCTTGCCTTGAGCCTGCCACTTGATCAATCTGCTTCCGTACTTCGTCAACAGTTTCGCGAATACCTGCACCATCATCACCCCTCAGGGCAGACTCCAAATCCCTCAAAACTGTAAATACTGATTCACCGGTAGCGGAATCAATAAATGGCTCACCTCCAACTATTGTTCCCGCCACCAGAGCATCGGGCCCAATGGGAACCATTAGTTGTTTGGAATCTCCACTGAAAACTCCATCGGCATCAAATGGAAAAGAAGTATTCCCTAAGCCGGAAAAAAGGAAACGGCCATTTCGCTCTGTGTTCGCGAGCTCTGCTATCCGCTCTCGGATCTGAGTGACTTCACTAGCCGCAATCCCACGATCTTGAGCATTAAATGTATCGTTTCCTAAGCGAATCGAAACTTCAAGAACCCGCTGTAAAGCATCCGAAACATCAGCCAAAACAGCATCTGTCTGTTGTAGATTCAGTTCCGATTCCAATGCGATTCTGCGCCTGGACTCAATCTCCCGGAGGCTTGTTTCTTCTCGTAAGATCTTACGACCCGCCACAGGATCTTGCCCTAACGAGTTTATTTTCGCTCCCGTCGCAATCTGCTCCTGGGCCTTGACAAGTTCCTGGGTTCTCTTTTGAATGGTTCCCTGCGCGAGCGAAAACCGCATAGACGTGGATACTCTCATAGTAACTACCTCTTAATAGTCAACAGCTCTTGCATAAGCTGATCAGCAGTCACCATAACTTGTGCTGCAGCAGCATAAGCCTGTTGATACCGTATGAGATTTGTTAGCTCTTCATCGAGCGAAACCCCAGAAAAAGACTGTTGGAGTTCAACAAGCTGGACAGCAGCATCTGCTCGAGAGACTGCATTTACCTCTGACTGATATACTCTATCTCCAAAGTCCTGAAGAATTCCCTGGAGAGCATCCGCGGGAGCAGTATCATTGACTCCTCGTTTATGCCTGAAAGCAGCTAGAAGCAGAGCATTACCATTTCCACCCTCAGCAAGCACTTGTTCTTGTGCCGCAGCCACACCCTCGGGATTATCAACCATTGCTTCATCTATAGCAACAAGTCTCGCACTCCCACTCTTTTGCACAAGCTCCTTGAACAAGTTTCGTCCCGTACTTCCATCTTTTCCATATCCAGATGAATGTATTCGATTTAGCTCACTTACTACTTCAAATGTAAAATCATCGAAATTGTTTTCAAGCACACCTAAATCTTCGTCTCGAGCAATGAGCAGCCCACCTATTTTGCCACCATGAATAACATTTGTCAGATCTCTACGAGCTCCACCAAATCCATACCCAACAACGCGCATGCCTTCGGGAAACTTTTCGAGCTCGAGTCCTGCGCTGAATGTCCCAGCCACCAATGTATATCCAGACTCTTCAATATGGACATCAACGGACCCGTCATCACGCGGCACCACGCGGGTAGCAACTTTCTCTGCTAATTCGTCCAGCAATCTATCTCGCCTATCCAGCAAGTCTACAGCTGGCTTGATCTCCTCCATGATCAATCGATTAGCTTCCGCAATTTCTTCAACGATGCTATTGAGGTGATCAATTTCCACGGAAAGTTGCGCATCGACACTCGTTCGTACCTCGCTCAACTCTGTTCCATATCTCCTCGTTTCACTTGCAAATAACTCTGTTGCAGCTAAAACCTCACGACGAGCTACATGATCTTGAGGTGACGCAGCCAGTTCATCAAAGCTCGCTAGCAGGTCATCGAAGATCGGCGACAAGCCTTCACCAACTACATCACCGAAAATAACATTAGCTCTCGATAATATCTCTGCTCTAGTTTGTGAAGCTAATGATTCTGATTGCGCATCTCGAGCGCGTCTATCCAAAGCAAGGTCAATAACTCGTTTCGCACCAACAACGCGAACCCCATCCCCAAGTTTTTGGGCCGATGTTGGCGAAATATTTGCCTGCTCTTGCACAACGACCCGGCGATGATAGCCTGGGGTATTAACATTTGCGATGTTCTGTCCAGTGTTCCGCACACCAAACTGAGCCGCTTCCGTACCGGTCTGTCCAATGTGCAAAACGTTCAATAGATTTCCCATCTTGCAACTCCTTCATGTAACGGTCGAGACACAGAGAGCAACACTTTCACTTGAATTGCTTCCCTTGGAATTATATGTGTCACCTGAACTCACCGTGCATACTACTTCTTGAATAGTATCTTCCAAAGATGACAGTGCAACACTAAAAAATTCCTGATTAATATCAATTTCTCTCTGCGTCAACTCTGCTGCATCAATATACCTGCGGAATACATCAACAACTCCTGGATGATCTTCTTTAGGTAGAACGCCAAGTACCACCACCAACAAATCTCTTCCTGAGTGTCCATTGCTATTTAGCAATGTCTCTCGCTTCGCCCTCATTCCCTCTAGGCTAAAACATAGTTCAGCCTGTCGTTCGAGCACTCGATGTAACCCATTGGGAGTTGTTCCATCCGGTGGAACAACTCGAGCTTCCGCCGCTGCTTGTGCAAGGTCATTGAGAACCACAATTTCGTCCTCAAGAGAGGCCAAAAAGTGCATAACCGCCGTTTCTTTAGGCGCTTCCTGAACTGAGATCATAACCACCCGTCCTTCTTACAGCCGCCCAAACTCTCCTGAAGAAAGTATTCTTTCTGCCACCAACTCTACGTTCGTCTGATACGTTTGATTCTTTATCAGAGAACGTAGAGCACCAATATTTTCTCTCCTACCTTCTTCAACAATAGTTCGGGTAGACTCGTATAAAAGATGAAGAGATGTTTCCTCGGGACGAAAGTCGACTGCATCTATCTTTCTCTGTAGAGCCCTTTTCTCTGATACGGGGTGATGTTCAGCTGAACTCGAGCGGTCGTTAAGTTCCTTAGATTCCTCAGTGCTTCGGAACTCACGATCGCCACCAACAACAATTGAAACTTTGTTAGAACCCACCGGCGCTACAGAGGCCGGCCCATTTGTCACGTTGTACAACATTTTACATCCTCTTTGGTCTCACACCAAGTACAGAAGTCATCGTTCCATTCGGTTCAAATACAGTATTATATATCTATATATTTTTGCGGATCCTGAGCGATACCATTCTGAAAGATTGCAAAGTGTAGATGGGCTCCCGTTACCTCTCCGGAATCACCACTAGCAGCAACAATCGCTCCCGAGAATAGCTTTTCTCCCACCTTTACATGCACTTTCGATAGATGAGCATAAAGAGTCTTAAAACCACCACCATGGACAATATTTATATATTTTCCCAACTTTGGAGAAGAGCCAACCTCTACTACCTCTCCGTTATAAGGGCTTATAATGGGCGTTCCCACCGGAACCACAATATCTACACCCCTATGAAACGACTTTTCACCACTTAAAGGGTGAACTCGATGGCCAAACCTAGAACTAACTTTACCATCTACCGGGGGCCTACGAAGTCGGTTCGATGTTCGTCGACGAAGCTCATCTCCTGGGCCTATACTTTTTTCATCATGTAAATCAAGCTGCTCAGCCAACTTATCACCAAGACCTAAGCCTCCATTGGCTGCAAATTCATCAGCCACCGCTGATCGAAACCACTCATTGTACAACTGACCGGCCGGGGAGTTATCTTCCCCCATTCTAACGCCTTTCGCAAGCTCTTCGAAAACCATACCCACGAAGACGCCCTCCAACTCCCTTGCCGTCGACAGCGTAGATGCCTTTCCCGAGTTATTCCCAAAGCGCCAACTAGATGTATTCTGCAAATTTACAACTGGATCCATCACAGTATCTCTAATTCACCATTTAGCGCACCAGCTCTTTTGAGTGCTTGAAAAATTGCCATGAGGTCCCGCGCAGACGCACCGAGTGAATTAAGCGCTTGTACAAGCTCATCAACTGTCGCTGTTGTCGGGAGAGCAACAACATCCCCTTGGTCTTCCTCGATAGTGACACCTGCATTCGGAACTACCACTGTACTCCCCCCCTTCGCAAAAGCCGGAGGCTGAGACACTCCAAGCTGAGTGACGACCGCAATATTCAAGTTACCGTGTGCTACAGCAGCAGCGCCTAACGTAACTTTTCCTCCGATAACAACTGTCCCGGTACCCTCATTAATGACCACCCGAGCCTTGGAGTCAGCAATCACATCAATTGCCTCTAGCTGAGAAATAAAGGCGACCGGAGCTTTCTGTGCGGCTGCTGGCACCTGCACCTGCACCTGCCCTGAGTTGAGAGCCGTTGCAACCTCACCTTGCATTGCCCCATTAATGGCATCAACAAGGCGTTCCGCAGTTGTAAAGTCTTGCTCTTTTAGAATCAAAACAACAACATTGTCTTTTACGAACTCACTAGAGATAGACTTTTCTACTATGGCTCCACCGGGAATTCGCGCCGTCGTAGGATTGTTTCTTCTCACATTGAGCAGAGCATTAGATATTCCAAACCCACCAACAGTTACTGGCCCTTGAGCTAACCCATAGGTCTCCCCATCCGGGCCTCTTAGGGAGGTCCTTATCAAGGTTCCACTCGCCAGGCTCCTTGCATCACCCAGTGCACTCACTTGAACATCAATTTTGTCACCACCAGAAGCAAATGCTGGGAGTTCAGCAGTAATCATTACCGCAGCAACGTTTGTGATGTCGATAATTGATGGATCTACAGTAACACCATGTCGCAGCAGCATGGTGGACACTGCCTGTGCTGTAAAAATTGTGCGACGACTATCTCCAGTTCCTGGCAGTCCTACGACCAGACCATATCCAGTTAGTAGGTTTCCGCGGACACCTTTTACCTCTACCAGATCTTTTAAGCGGACTGCCTCCGCTTCACCTCCAACTACAAGTGACAGTAATAGTCCCACACCTAAAAAAGCGGTCCAACATCTATCGATCAACATACAAACTCCTATAAAGGACTAAGGATCCAGTTCCATATTCTGGCGAGCCAGCCCGGCTCTTGGCCCTCAGCGATAATACCACGCCCCGTAAACTCAATATGTGCATCAGCCAAGCGGCTGGAGAGTATCGAGTTATTGGCCCGCACGTCTTCTGGTCGTGCGAGCCCACTTACATAGAAGTGGTTTTCTTCAGAATTAACAAGAACTGCAGTCTCTCCTTCAAGAAATAGATTACCGTTGTTGAATACTTTTTTTACGGTGGCTGAAATAGAAAATTCCACGTCTCCGGTACGCCGAGTAGCTCCATAGCGATCAGAAGATATTTTATTAGTAAAATCTAGAAGCCTTTCGGTATCGATGCCTTTGATCCCACTGACCTTTAGTTGACCCAAGACATCTGCCCCAAAGTTTAAGGAACCATCATTTTGAACTTCAGTCTGAGCATTGTTCATTGCCGTTGATCGTTCAACCACATGTATTCGAACGATGTCACACACCTGATAAGCTCGTAGATCGCGATAAAAATCTCGAGTTCTACTTGTATATAATTGACCGGGGTCTGTCGGAAGATCTTCTGTCACACAGTCACTTGGAGGATTGTATGCTCTTTGTTTCGGCACATATTCTTTTATATGCCCAACACCACAAGCACAACAGAATACTAGATGTATCAATGGCAATAGAAAGCGAATTGATTTCTTAGAATCTTTATACCCCCAAACAATGCTTCTCTCGAACCTTTGCGAGGCTAATTCTGAAGGTGAGCTCGGCGAGCTTGTAACCAATAACATTTAGTATACCTCTACTACTCCCTTGTTCTGAACAACACCCTGCAGTATTTGCTTAGACCTGGTATTTAATACTTTTACTAAGTCACCAACTGCACCATCCTCCAGAGCCTGACCCGTCATTGTAACCATCATCTTCCCAGCTCTGACTTTTGCAACCACCGGTCGACCTCGAAAGACCAAAGGAGGATCTGCCACGAGCCGACTGGGAACTATTCGCTCTGGGAGAAGAGTTCCCACCGCAATTTTTCCTACCAATTCATCTAATGTTGTTGAGTATCTTTCTATATCGTCTCCAATTTCAACTTTCTTTAAGCGCAAATCATCTTTTCTTAGGGTCTTTCCCCGGTAGATTGTTTTGGCTGGAACCACAACTGCTTGTCTCAGCACCCAAGAGATCCAAAACTCTTGACGCCAAACAGGATGGCTCCTATTGGGCGTGGCTAGCACAACCTTCATTCTACGCTGACTACCATCAATGGCTACTTGTTGAGCGCAATACTTTAGCTTTTGTGAATGATTTGGTGCCATCGGCAGCTGATTCTCGACAATTCTAAACTCTAGTTCATCACCAAGAATTTTTTGTACCAGCTTCCGCAGAGAAGTTCTTGGCCCAGAAGAGGCACAAAGAGCTCGATCTTCGCGGTGTAAATTCCCATTCGACCCTAATGCAATTTTCGGCATCAAAGACACCGATAGGACACATATAGCCACGAGTGTTTTTGACATTATTAGCTACCTGAGTCGGTTGGCTTCTTCTAACATTCTATCAGATGCTTGAATAACCTTTGAGTTAGCCTCATACGCACGTTGGCCAGCGATCATCGCAACCATTTCCTCTACAACCTTGACGTTGGACACCTCCACATATCCCTGCTGGATGCTCCCAAAGCCTTCTTCGGAAGGATATCCCTCGATAAGCGAACGACGGTCACCACCCGCTCGATAAAAACTACTGCCGAGTGCTTCTAGTGAATCGCGGTTTAGTAACCGTACAAGTCTTATTCGGCCTACCTCAATATCACGCTGATCACTTGTTGAACGAACAGTCACCGTTCCGTCAGGAGAGATGGTCATTAGGTCCGGATTCGTATCAGTCGGAAGAGTAATATTTGGTTCTAGCAAGTATCCTTCGGTTGTCGCCAGGCGTCCGCGTTCATCTACCTTAAGTGAGCCGTTACGAGTATAGACAATTTCGCCCGTGGGCCTACGAACCTGGAGGAAACCTTCATTATCTATGGCGACAGTTAATGGATTACTGGTTTCTCGGAGATTTCCCTGTTCGAAGTTTCGAACAGTAGCTGATGGACGAACACCCAAACCAACTTGTAGCCCGCTACCTGAACCCGACGATTGGGATAGGCCACCTCCCGCAATTCTGAGATTTTGATATAGCAAATCTTTAAACTCTGGGCGACTCTGCTTATACCCATCGGTGTTAATATTGGCGAGATTGTTTGCAATGACATCAATCTTTAGTTGTTGCGCATGCATCCCAGTGGCGGCAGTATATAAAGCTCTAGACATTTGATGTTTCCTTTCTATCGTAGAGATGAAGAGTTAATAATTCCGTCATCTGCTTCTCGGTACGCGTGAATGACTCGAGTTAGTGCCTGAAAATCTCGCTCGAGATTAATTAGGTTAACCATTGAAGTCACGGCATTGACATTACTTTTTTCTAATGTACCTGCCTCAACTCTGCCATGAATGGGATATGCATTTCCCGATAGCTGCGTCTGTTGATATGCTCCATTCCCAAGAGGCTGCAACGCCCTGGGATCGCTGACCGATACGATCGATAGTCGATCTATCTCTTTCCCTTCCTGCTTAACTTCTCCGTGCTCACCTATGTAGACTGGCTTTCTCGGGTCCAGCCTTAACTCTCCTCGTAGGGAACCAAGAGAGCGCCCAGCAGAATCTCGAAGCGTACCATCCGCATCAACTTGCGCGGAGACACTCTTAAGGAGAGTTTGGCCAGATATGTCGCTTGCTATAAAGAACCCCTCATCAACAATCGAGAGATCAAGGGTTCGGCCCGTCCGCTCAATTGGCCCTCTTTCTTGGGAGACAATTGATTGTCCCACCGACACCAAATGGCGATTTGGCGCTGCTTCATCGCTTAGTACCTCCTGAAAGGTTACTCTTTGTGCTCTAAATCCAGTTGTTGTAGTGTTGGCGAGATTGTTTGCAGTGATGTTCAGCTGATTTCGGCGGGCAATCGCACCAGCAGCTGCCACGTAAATTCCATTAGCCATTAGGGTGTTCTCTTCTGAAACACCTTATCGGTCCCTGGTGTTCAAGTTTGAGTCAGTTACGGAGTTGAAATGTATAGGGTCCAGCCGAAGGTACTGGCAATGGCTCCAAATAGACGACTTGTGCGAGCACTCAACGCTTTATCTCAAGAGCGGAAACAGCGGCAAAGAGAGCTCGCAGAGGTCCAAGGACGTCGTGGTCAACTTAGCTCTGCGATTGCCCGTCTTAACGACTGTAGTGAGGCTGCTATTAAGACCGCTGTTCTTGACGATGATGGCAATTTTGACGCTAACCTGTATCTAGTGGCTAGGACTGCAGAGAGTCGTTTAGCTCTTGAGATAGATCTATTGGAAAAGCGCTTGGAGAATTTTGATAAAAATGTAACCGCTCAGGTTGAAGATCGGCTCCGGACTTCTGCCATACGAGAGCGCGCCGTAGAAACGTTGATTTCTAGACAAAAGACCGCAGCCAAAAAAGAGCAAAGCCACCGTGATCTTCGCGAAATGGACGAGTACGGCCGAAATAGGTGGCTGTCTTGTAAACTCCGAAAACCGAAGTGAGTATTCGTAGCTTTACTTACCCTGACTTAGAAGCTGGTCGATCAGGTCCTGTTTTGAGCCTGTTCCTTGGGCTTCTTTCAATCGACTCAACCCAGACATTGAGCCCAAATGCTTTTTATCTAGCGCCTCAATTGCATGCTTTTCACCACTCAGGATCAAATCGATCTCTTCTTCGAGACTAGTTAGACGGTTGGACGCCTTTTGCAGTGTTTGGCAAGTCAAGTCTTGAAATGACATTTGTACAAGCATTTCGTTCAGCCGAACCTGACGTTTTTCCGAGCATTCTACAAGGTTCGCTACAGCTTGTCCGCCCTCTCCCTCAAGCTGTAATGTCTTCAACAATGCCAGGCTACTATCTTTCTCGTCTTCTTCAAACATCTCCTCAATCAATTCAAGCAAAGTATGTGCTGCCTTCTCAGTAGAGTCTCCTATAGAATTCAGTACTTTCCGGATTTCAATCAGCTCTTCGGGCACACGGCCTAACACATTGCGTATCTGCCTAATTGACCCAAGAACATCAACAAGCTCCTGCTGAATTTCCTCATACCGATCGGCAAGCCTTTCGACTTCGTCTACCGACGTCATTGCGCTACTCTTCCATGGTCCTATTCAAAGATAGAGCGCATCTTATCTTCTAGAATTTTGGCGGTAAATGGCTTCAATATATAGTTATTGACACCCGCTTCCATCGCTTCAAGAACATTTTCTTTCTCAGCCTCAGCCGTCACCATGAGAAATGGAATATCCTTAAGAGCTGGATTGGACCGAACGTCTCGAAGAAGTTCAATTCCTGTTTTTACAGGCATGTTCCAGTCGCTGATGATCAGGTCGTATCTATTTTCTTTGATCAATTCGAGGGCAACTTCGCCATTTTCAGCTTCTTCAACATTGTGGTATCCGATTTGTTTAAGAAGATTTTTCACGATCCTTCGCATCGTGGAGAAATCATCAACTGAAAGAATCTTGATATCTTTATCTGGCATGTCTGTCTCCAGGATTCAGTCGCTACCAGCGGACATTCTGCTGTGACGTACTTCCACCCTGGATATGCTATCGGTTCACTGAGTAAAAGCTCAACCAACTTCCGATACTAAGCGCTCTCGTAGCATCTCAACTGTCTTACGAAGAATCTGACTGATTCGCGACTGTGTCACCCCAAGAACTTCACCAATTTCTTGCAGAGTTAACTCTGCCTCATAGTAGAGCCCTATGACCAGTCGATTTCGTTCGGGTAGCTCAGCAAGCGCCTTTGAAAGAAGTTTTACGTGCTCGTCCCACTCAATGGTCTCCGGCGCACTCGCCGGCTGCTGCCACAACGCAGACAATGCTAGCGTGTCCAGCGTAGATGGATCTACTACTTCCGGCGGAGCTTTGCGATTTCGACTTACATGCACCTCCTCAATGGAGACACCTAGACTTGCGGCGACGGCATCATCGCTAACTGGTTCGCCCTCAACTTTTTCTAGTTCTGTACGAGAATCTGCCACCGACTTAGACTTGCGCCGCATCGAGCGAGTCAAATGGTCGAGACTGCGGAGTTCGTCTAAAACCGCCCCTTTTATCCGAATTCGTGCATATGCTTCAAAGGCGATGCCTTTATCCGGGTCGTACTTGCTGAGGGCATCAAGAAGCCCAACCATCCCCGCACTAAAAAGATATTCTCGGTCAACCGAAGCGGGCATCCGCTCCGCAACTTGGCGAACCACTCGATAGACCGTTGGCGCATACTTACGAACAGCCTCATCATTGGCCGTTTGCGTTTGACGTGGGGACATTCGGGTATACGCTTTTAGAAGGTTGTGCATCTTGCCCTACTCCTCAGTGCTCGGTCGTTTTTCGACTGACCGATACTCCGTCTTCACCAAGTATCCGCAAAGCAAGTGCCTCCACGCACTTTGATGCCGGGGATCCTGGAGAGGATTCAACAAAGGGTACTTGTTCACGTGTTGAGCGTTCCACCGCCTGATCTCGATATACGTAGCCCGCATATCCTATTTCAACGCCAAGGAACGATCTAGAAGCAGCCTCAAGGCACGCAAACATTTCGCGAGCCTGGTCAGCAACACGAACAGGATTAACAATTACATTAAAGGGTCCTTTACAGCCGCTTCGAGCAGCCACCTTAATCAAAGCATAAGCATCTGTAAGGGATGTAGTCTCTGGGCTCATGACAACTAGGGTTTCGTCAGCCATAGACAGAGTTAGCCTGACGTTCCCACCAATCCCCGCGCACGCGTCCATTATTACGAAGTCATAGGGTCGTTTGTACAATTCAAGGCTTTCCATGAGTCGCACTTGACTGGCGATATCTAGTTCAGCCATGTAAGCCAATGCGTTGCCCGCAGGGAGTAAGTCAAACTTGCCTCTAAACGATGTAACCACTCGATTAAAGGGCTGACTTCCGTCGAGCAAATGTGCTGCATTGTAATCATGCGATAGCCCAAGTAGAACGTTCACATTTGCTAGGCCTAGATCTCCATCTATTAAGAGTACCCTTTGCCCGACCCGAGCCAATGCGGTCGCCAAGTTGACGGATAATTGCGTTTTCCCCACTCCACCTTTTCCGCTCGCCACCGTTATAACTCGCGCTCTACCTACCACTCGAGGAGATACGAACGAAGGGGAACTCTGATGTTCTGTTACGAGGCTCATTGAGTTCTTACCCCTTCTAAACGAAGCACGGAATCCACAAGCGAATCTAAAACTGGTCGCGACAAATCATCCGGGATACGCGGGCCCAGGGAAAAATATCCTATTGGAACTCCGGAGCGTGCGGCAGCAGACATCACACGTCCAACATATGGGGCCTCGTCTAAGTGGGTGGCAGATATTCGCCTCTTTGGTGCCCAAGAGTATGCATCAATAGCCTTCGAAAACTCCCCATCATCGTAGCATGTCGATACAACGCTATGCAGCTCAGCCTCTGGGGCCGCCGATAGTAGATGCCGAAACTCGCATATTGAATTCTTATCCAGAGGATTAACTGCTGGCGAATCGAGAATGACCGGATTTTCACTCGCACGGTCAGCAAGCTCACTCACTAACTCAATACTATCAACCTCCACAAACTCTATACCAAGTGCGGCGGAACAACGACGAATTGTCTCAAGGCTCAAGCCTTGCCGCGGTTTGAGAACCCCAAGAACCGGGCTACTGGCACCACCGAGTGCCAAATCAGCCGCCAGCTTTGCTGCCAGCGTTGTCTTCCCAACCCCTGCCCCTCCCATAAATACCACCAGCCCCGGTTCCAGTCGCTCTCGCGCTGGAGCTACCGTTACCCCATCTGACAACAGGGAGCGCACTCGACCATCCAATATCTGATGATCAACTGCAGCATCTGAATCAAAATTCGTCTCAAGACTCGATACCAAACGTACCGCCTCCACTCGAGGATAACCGGCCTGTTCAAGTCGACGAACCAAAGGAACCCATCTCTCGGAGATAGCACTTCCCTTCAATGCTGAGGCCACCAAGGCCCCTTCTAGCTCACTCAGACGATGGGCGAGCGACAACAACTGTGGACTAGAGCTCTCTCCTTGTCCTAGATAGCGACGAAACTCCGCCAACTCACTGCGCAAGCCCTCCACATCAAACCCACCATCAGCAGACTGTGAGCCTTCATTTTTTCGTCCCTCATTGTCTGTTATAAGCCTCTCTGGTGACTCTCTTGCTACAATGGCCTCCCATTCACCTTGGCCCTGCTCTCCTCGTCTGCGACGCACCGACAAGATCAGTGGGTCTGGTCCTAGAAGCCGTTTCGCTTCAGCCATCGCCCTATGGCGTGTCGACGCTCTGACTATTTGCACTTGCATGTCACCCTACTCTTACTCTTTTGCAGAGATTGTGCCGACCACCCGAAGCTCAGCTTGTCGGTCCAACTCACGAATGGCAATGACTGGTATATCGGGAAGTTGACTCCCTATAAGTTCTCGAAGGGGTCGCCTAAGATCGTCAGCAACAAGTACACACGGACTGTGTCGAGACTCAGATGCTGTTCTAACCGAGGACGCTATCTTTTCAACAACCATCTGATAGATCTCTGGATCAGGTGCCAATTGTCCCCCTGGCGTCAACGAACCGCGAAGTAGCAATTCCAAATCCCGACCAAACAGCACCGCATATATACATCCTTGATCATCCATTAACTCCTTCGTAATCTCTCTCTTAAGACCTGCTCTGGCTGCTTCAGACAGCCTTCCGATATCTTTACTGCTCGGAACTTCCGATGCTACGGCTTCCAATATACCTCGAAGATTACGCACCGAAACGCGTTCAATCAGCAAATTTTGAAGAATTCTAACCAATTCACCCAGTGATAACTGGTCCGGAATAAGTTCATTTATCAACTTAGGATACTCAGCTTTCACATAACTCAGGAGTTCATCTACTTGATCTCTACCCACCAATTGATCAGCACTACGCCGCAATACTTCAGCTAGATGCGTTGTAAGAACGGTCGAAGGATCTACAACTGTCATCCCTCTGCTTTCAGCCAGTTGCCGGTCATCCTCTCGAATCCAAAATGCCTTTAATCCAAAAACCGGCTCTTTGGTCTCTACGCCACTCGGGAATGACTGTACTCCTGCCGAGTCAATCGCCATATGCCGATCTGACATCACTTCACCACGAGCAATCTCCACTCCGTACAGTCGTATCCCATATTCTCCTGGGCGTAGCTGAAGATTATCTACTACTCTCACAGGGGGAACTATGATACCCAGTTCCTGCGCCAACTGGCGTCTCAGCTTCTTAACTCTCTCCGGAATATCACCTCCCCGAGAGATATCCACTAAGGCTAAAAGCCCATAACCCACTTCTAGCGTCAGAGTATCTACGCGAAGAGCTTCGCCAAGAGATGGCTCTTCAACTTTATCCTCAACCACCTCCGATTCTCCCCCAGCATCAACCGGTTCCCCTCGGCGATAGACAAGAAATAGTAGTAAACCAGCCAAAACAGCAAACGGAAGGAGAGGCAAGCCCGGAAGGAGTCCGATGAAAATCAAGAACGCCGCCGCGATCATGAGTACGTTCCGCATACCCAGCATTTGATCAATCACCTGGGTCCCGAATTCAGACCGACCAGAAGCTCTCGATATAGCCAAGCCCGCAGATGTAGATACCACAAGTGCCGGCATTTGGGATACTAGTCCGTCACCAATGGTAAGTACAGGATAGACATCTACTGCCCCACCAAAGCTCAAGTTCTGCTGAGTCATCCCCACGATGATACCACCCACCAAGTTCACACCAGTGATAATTAGCCCAGCTATCGCGTCTCCTCGGACAAACTTACTCGCTCCGTCCATGGCTCCGTAGAAATTAGCCTGGCTTTCTATTTCTCCTCTTCTTTCTCTAGCCTGAGTTTCATTTATAACACCAGCGTTTAGCTCGGCATCTATTGCCATCTGACGCCCTGGCATGGCATCGAGTGTAAACCTAGCTGCCACTTCCGCGATGCGACCGGCACCCTTGGTGATCACAACAAAATTGATCAAAACCAACGCTAGGAAAATGATGATACCAACCCCTAAGTTTCCTCCAACAACAAACTCAGCAAATGCCTCTATAACTTCTCCTGCTGCATCCGGACCTTCGTGACCATTTAATAAAATAAGCCGTGTGGAGGCAACATTCAAAGACAAACGGAGAAGTGTCGAAATGAGCAGCAGTGTTGGAAACACGCTAAAATCAGTTGGCCTCTCCGAAAATAGTGCCGTCAAAAAAACAATTGCCGCAATACCTATGCTCACAGCAAGCAGTAAATCCAAAGCCTGCCCTGGGACTGGAACTATCAGTAGCGATACAACTCCGAGAAACGCGACGCCAACGACCGTTTCGGATGTTATAATTCGACCTGAGAAGTCTCTCAATGCCTCAACATTCATTCC
Organism: Myxococcales bacterium; assembly: GCA_019634385.1. Lineage (GTDB taxonomy): Bacteria > Myxococcota > Kuafuiibacteriia > Kuafuiibacteriales > Kuafuiibacteriaceae > JAHQVK01. Next base: position 46,194 of record JAHQVK010000093.1, read on the forward strand.
TTGTTCTCCCAGGAAAGCGACCGGCGGCGTCGATAGACAATCGCCAGTATTTTTGCCACACTACGATACAGCTCAACAGGGACATGGTTCCCCTCCTCCACAAGTGAATATAGCGCCCTCGCCAGTGGTTTATCCTCGACAATCGGCACGTCCAAATCTTCTGCAAACATTCGGATTCTCTTCGCTTTATAATCTAATCCCTTAGCTACCACCACCGGACTATCATCTCTCCCTTGCCAGTATCGTAATGCAACAGCATAGTGGGTTGGATTTGTCGTCACAACAGTGGCCTCGGACATAGCGTCTCTGAGATTTCGATTAGAAAATTCATTCATTCGTTTGCGAATTGCACTTCGGACATGTGGGTTTCCTTCCATGTCTTTCAGTTCATCTTTTACCTCTTGCCTACTCATCATCAGCCGCTGCTCAAACCGCCAACGAGTCCAAATAACGTCTAATAAAGCGAGAATCAGCAACGCGCAAAACACCCGAGCCGAAAGGCTAAAGGCAATATCTCTAATTTCCAAGGCCAAGAGCGCTGGATGTGTACCTGCCAAACGCCACAAGTCCCCAGGTAAATCCAGCAAACCCAAAACAGCAACAATAACAACCCCAATACCTTTTAATATAGATTTTGTTAGATTAAAAATAAGCTCAACCGACGCAACCTTCTTAATCCAATTCATCGGACTTAGCCTTGTCCACTTCGGCCCAATATTGCCCCAATTTATATATATGCCTATCTGCAGCAAACTTCCCAATGTCCCAAAAACAAGTGCTAAGAATGCCACCGGGCCAAATATAAGAAACAGACTCCAAGACGCTTGTTGAACCACAGATATTGCTCGACTCGAACTGAGGTATCGGTCGAAATCAATTGTAAGACTCTCCCCAAGAGTCTCCACGTACTCCGCGACTGCAAAGGGTATTAAATAATATATAGATATTGAAAGAACCAAAACAGCAACGGCAACACCTATCTCTTGCGAAAGAGGCACCTGTCCTTCCTCCCTCGCCTTCTCCCGTCTTCTTGGGGTTGGTTTTTCTGTTTTTTCTCCGCCTTCGTCATTAGCCATCATTCACCCTGATAGCCAAAAAGCTATTTGCTCGAACCGTTTAGAAACCAACTTCAACGTTAAGGGTCCATACGCGCCAGCGGTCGCAATCAAACCTACTATGCCAGAAGAGGTCGTAAGCGCTGGGCCCTCAATAAACAAGTTAAGCGTAGGAACAGACCTCGCCAAGATCGCTAAAACTAACTGAGCAGCAAATACGGCAGAAATGAGAGGAGCTCCAATTTGGAGTGCTCCAGAAAATAACTCAACTCCAACCTCAACGACTGTCCCCAATCTATTAGGCATTTCCCAAGCACCTATAGGTATTACTTCAAACATTCTATAGAGAAAGAGCATGAGCATGTGTGGACCTGTACCCACTGCAAAGAAACCCAGCATCAGTAATGACATCGCGCTTCCTAAAAGCGACAAGTCCCCAGCAACAGGGCTGACGAATCCAGGCATTCTCAATCCCATTTGTTGGGATACTAATTCACCTGCATAGGCAAATGAATACATAATCATCGACAAGAAAAATCCCATAGCTAGTCCCAGCAGAGTCTCAGAAATGATCACAAGCCATATATTTTGCACATTTGATATACTCAATCCATCAGAGAACCCCCATGCAATCCCAGCGGAAGCTATAAGTCTAATACTTGGTGGAGCCAAAATACCGGGAAACGGAGAACTAATAAAAAATGCCCCTACTCTGAGGAAAGCAAATAGAGCTACTAGCTCAACTCCCACTGGTTCTCTCATCCTACCCTGCCCCCAAATTTGCTATATTATTTATCACCACCTCAAACATTCCAATGAATTTTTGAACTCCCCATGGAAGAGTAATCCCGGCCACAACCCCTACAGCAATAACCTTAGGCAAGAACGTAAGAGTTGGTTCGTTGACTTGTGTTGCAGCCTGAAGAGCCCCCACTGAAATTCCAACGGTGAGCCCCGTAAGCAAAATTGGAGCCATAACCATTGCGCCTGTCGTCAACGCAAACCTCAAGATGTCAGCAGCTAACTCAGGGCTCATGATGGTCCTCCAAAAGATCTTACTACTGAGCCAACAACCAAAGACCAGCCATTGCCTAAAACAAAGATCATGATCTTGAAGGGGAGTGCAACCACAGTAGGCGGCAACATTATCATCCCCAATGCATTCAAGAGCGCAGCAATTGCTATATCAATCACGAGAAAGGGAATGAACAGCAGAAAACCTATGGAGAACGCAACCCTGAGCTCACTTGTAATAAATGCTGGTACAACAACACGCATCGGGATGTCATCAGCCCCAACTACCGGAACTTTTGACAGATTTACCATTAAAGCCAGTTCTGAATCACCAGTTTGCTCTAGCATGAACTTTTTTATTGGGCCGCTAGCTCTCTCGATCATCACTCGTTCATCAATATCTCCCTGTAGGTATGGATCAACGGCCTCGCTATAGATTTGATCGATTGTGCCCGCCATGACAAAGTATGTGAGAAACAGCGCCAAACCAATCAAAACCTGATTTGGAGGCATCTGTTGAAGACTCAGTGCATTCCTAGTGAAACCCAAAACCAAGACAATTCTCAGGAAGGCCGTCGTGGACATAATGATTGCTGGAGCAAACGTTAGGGCAGTTAAGAACACCAACGCTCTAAGCGGTGTAGCACCCAGTTCTTGAATTGCGGTATCCATATTGTAGGTCCAAATTTTGGATTCTTATAGACTATTGAGCTCGGCCACCATCTGCTGCCTACGCTCTCTCGTACTGGCAGTACCCACCTTCGTTAGTTGTTCACTTATTTCTCCGGTAATAAGATCTGAGAACTCACCTTTTCTTCCTATTTTTGTATCTAGTAGTGCTGCCTCTCTTTCGATTGGGCTCAAAATCACAGGACTTCCTTCATCATTGGAAAACACTCCCAAACTATGTATTGATCCCCCGCTGACCCCGACCAAAACTCGGTGTTCACCAACCGACAACAGCACAACGCGTTGACCGCGTCCTATCCACACAGAGTCTTTAACCATAAGATTGGAGCAATGCTCGGTTCCTAGGCTATTTTCCTTCGCTCGCTTTATCAAATAGGCCAAACCGAATACAATACCAGCACAAAACAAGGCACCCAAGGCCAGACGTCCCGCGGTATCTAGTGCACCTAAGCTATTGCCTTTTATCTGTACCGGCTTATTTGAGCCGTTGAGAGCAAGTTGTAGGCTTTCGTTGGTGTCACCCTGGGCTTGGCTTGCTGTCACCACAACGGCAAAGGCCAGAAAGCAAGTACATACGACCAATCTTGCTTTGTTGCCAATAATCCAGGAAATATATTTTGCTGTTTGGATTCTCATATCTACTTACCTCGTAGAGACTCAAGTCTCTCAGTTTGACTTACAATATCGGTCAATCGCACACCAAACTGATCATTGATGACAACCGCTTCACCTCGAGCTACCAGCTTACCATGCACAAGTACATCCAGAGGCTCACCGGCAAGCTTTGTCAATTCCACGATTGAACCTTGGGCTAATTGTAGGAGATCTCCAATTTGAATAGATGTTCGCCCTAGCTCTACAGAAACAACTAACGGGATATCAAATATTCTTTCCAAGTTCGACAAGTCAGGCTCGGCGGAAGCACTCGGTGGAGACTGACTTTCATCCACTCGCTCTAACTCATTCATGATCGGATTTTCGGATTCAGTTTCCATTATTTTTCACCTTCCTTTTCTTTTACCTTCTCCAAAGTAGTTGCGCCTACCGAGTCGGAAAGCTCAACCGCGATGCATCCTCTGCTGACAACCGGACTCCCAGTAGTCTTCCACACTCCCTCAATTTCGCAGGGCAGGGGATCCTTAATGTCCATGTTCAATCGTATTGTATCACCAGCTTCTAACTCAATAAGTTCACCAACTGTAACAATAGCATCACCAATTTTTACGTGCATTTCTACTGACAGTGTTGGAATGATATTTTTGATTGCTGTGCGCCAGTGATTGTCTTCCTGATTTCTCTCGGTTTGAATTGCTGAGGACAAAAGAGGACGAATTGGTTCAATAACACCATATGGAATCAACAGCGAAATGAGCCCCTTGGTCGTGGCCTCTAGTTCCACTTCAAACCGGATGTTGATTGCCACATCGGTTGGAGCCGCAATTGCAGCAAACTGTGGATTTACTTCCGTTCTAATATATTCTGGAACAACCTCGATAACAGGCTCCCAAGCATTACCTAGGTCAGCTAAGACCATCGAAACAACTTGGGTTATTAATCGTAATTCAATGCTCGAATAGTCGCGTCCCTCAACACGATACCATGTACCAGATCCTCCAAATACATAGTCAACAAGCCCAAACATCAGTGCTGAATCAACTGCCACTAAACATGTATTTCGCAGTGGTGGCATGCGAAACACATTCAAGCAGGCAGGAACCGAAACAGACGATATAAACTCACTATATTTCATCAACTGAGTTGAGTCATGATGAACATCAACCGTTCTGCGGAACATGTTAAAGAATGATATACGCATGAGCCGCGCTAAGCGCTGGTTAAGGATGTCCAGTGTGGGCATCCTTCCTCTAACGATTCTATCATTGCTCGTGAGATCATATCCTCGAGCATCATCTAAAGATGCACCATCTCCCTCATCTACACCGCCTTGGGCTACGGCACTGATGAGTGCATTTACTTCATTTTGAGAAAGTACTGCTTCCACGATAACCTACTGTGTAACAAACTCGGTTAAGAAAATACCATTTACTTCGCCGGTTCTGAGTATGTTATTTATGCGTTTTTTCAAATTTTCTCGAATACTAGACTTGGCTCGGGCACCTTGAGTTTCCTTGACAGAAAGACTCGATAGATAGTCAATAATTCGGTCTCGTATCTCGGGATCTCGCTGCTCTATTTCTTCCAACACATCTCCGTCGCTGACTCTCGCTTTAAGTATTGCCTTCAAATACCTATTTTGACTTGGGTCGGCTAAGGTAATATTGTATGTGCCTAGAGCAACCGTAGGCCCGACTACAGGAGCTTCAAGCTCTTCTTCGACTAGTGGTGCAACCTCGGTATCTGCAGTTGCGGCCGCTCCTCCATTAGTTACGATGAGATAACCCAATCCTCCAAGCGAAAGAATGTTTGTCAGTACTAATGCCAAGAGAAGCATTTTGGATCCACCTTGTTTTTCCTTTTGATCGTTATTCTGGTCAGCCATTTTTAGACCTTGAGGCAGCTTTTCAAAGCAGCGCTACCCAATGCCAAACAGCATAGGACATGCCAACATCTCCAAACCGAAATCTCATGATGAACCATGACTGTGTCAGCCGGTTGACTGTCACGCAAACGGCATTGCCAAGGGGCCGACAGGGGTTTTGCGATTGGTTGCGCTCGGTAAACGAAGTCACAACGCGCCATGCAAAGGCCGCGTAGGCTGAGACTTTCTTTGTCCTACAATCCATGCGTTGTGGCAGAACCCGGCAGCCCCATGGTGTTGTGTCTGGGCGGCATTACACGGAAGCCGCAGGAGGAACTTCGTGACTCGACCGCCCCTGAAAAACCTACGGGTACTCGTAGTGGATGACGACGACGTCGCGCGCAGCTTCGTAGCCCGTTCGCTGACCCGTAAAGGTTTTGATGTCCAATCAGCATCAGCCGGTCAGCAGGCCATGAAGTTGCTGACCGAAACTCCATTCGATGCGATTGTTTGTGACCTTCTGATGCCTGAAATTGATGGCCTTGATGTCCTCAAGCACTCTGTAGCGCTTGATTCACGCCCCTCATTCATTATGCTTACCGCCCACGGTAATGTTGCGGTCGCCGTTGATGCCATGAAACTTGGGGCCGTTGATTTTCTTGAAAAGCCCATTGCCATCAATGAAATCGAAGCGGCTCTTCTCTCTGTGAGTGCACGAAGGCCGGTCGACTCAAAGCCCTCAGCCTCGGGCGTCAACTACAAAAACACCTCGCTAGTTGGTTCCGATTCTTGGCTACGACCATTCTCAGAGCTCCTAACTAAAATCGCAACTACGGACGCAATTGTTCTTATTGAGGGCGAAACGGGTACCGGAAAGAGTGCCGTTGCCAGGGAAATATGGAAGTTGTCAAATCGCTCGAAAGGCCCTTTCTTAGCCATCAACTGCGCTACTATCAATAGAGATCTCGTCGAAAATGAACTCTTTGGAAATATCAAAGGTGCCTTTACTGGTGCCATAGGTAAAGTCGGAATCGTAGAAAAGGCCAATCATGGGAGTCTGTTCCTCGATGAAATTGGAGAACTATCACTGGAAGTACAAGCCAAGCTCTTGCAGCTCCTCCAAGAACGGACATTTACCCCGGTTGGATCTACCACGCCTCGTCAAGCAGATGTTCGTTTTATTGCGGCAACTAACCGAGAGCTAGAACATGAGGCTCAAGTCGGAACATTTCGCCCCGACCTCTACTACCGGCTGGAAGTCGTCAAGCTTACCATCCCCCCCCTACGAGAGCGACTTGATGACATCCCAATTCTTCTAGAACATTTTCGCCAGGAAGCTTTACAAAGGCATGGACGCTCTCCTACTTTTCCACCCTCAACTATAGGAGCACTACTCCGTTACAACTGGCCCGGAAACGTCCGCGAGCTTGAGAACTTGGTATATAGGCTCTCGGTCATGCTAGAGAACGGTGAAGCGGTTGAGGTCGAACACTTCCCAGACCGAATTCGCTTAGATTCCGGCGCAGAGTATCGCAAACCAAGCAATATGTCGCTCAGTTCGCCCACTGCGAAAGTCGAAAACTATACTCAGCAACACAGTCCCCTCTCCGCACCGAGCATGGACGACGTAGTTATGCAAGGACTAGCCAAGGCCATGAAGTCATACGAGGCAAAAATTATCCAGCAGGCCCTAGACCGAACTGGGGAGAACGTTACTCAAGCAGCCAAACTCTTGGGAATGAAGCGTACGACATTGATTGAAAAGCGTCGCCGATACGAGGAACTGGGTTTTCTGTAGTGACGGCTATTGGACAATACGACAATTTACCGACGCGCAGCTGGCAAAGAACCGACATAACCATCGAAATATCAAGTAATACTCAAACATTAAGCTTGGCACCCACCATGATATGTATCAAGTTGTGCCAAGACTTTGGTTCAGCCTAGTAGCAGCGTGTGCCTCCAGCCTCATTATTGAACTGGCTGGAGAAAACATGTTGTTAGCAGAAGAACAGCCTCTACCAGACCAGCTTCTCATAATTAAAGCGCCACTCAGCACGAAACTACGAATCGATCATCGCCAAGGTGACGCCGTTGCACGTTTCTATTTCACTAACCCACCTTCTGAGATTCTCAGTTCGCTAGATCAACAAAGGGGGCCTTTTGCTCATACATTTGTACAGGAAAGTCTTGAGCGAAATCGACTGACAGTACGTGTCCTACTTTCAACTGATGCACTTCAGATTGCGTCCAAAAGAGTCAAGCATCCATCAGCCTGGGTAATTAGCTTGACACCCAGAACAACTCCGTACTTTCCCCCTCGCTCTGCTCTTATTGGGCGTCTTATCGGAATTGTCCATGTTCCTTCCCGGCCTACCCTTTTCGCAGATGCCCCCAGGGACACTCCTTGTTCGGGTAATCCGAAAGGCGAACACCTTCTTAGCAAGGACACGCTCAACATATCTACGGAGCAAGCCCTCGAAAAATTTACTGATGCAGTGGTTGAGCCCAGATGTCGAACTTGGCTAACTTCTCAGCTAGCCAGGCAACGCCTGGAAGCTGGAGGTAATATAGATATTTTTCAACGCTGGGCGTTTATCTTCTCTTCAGATCAAGACACATGGGCTACTCATACTCGAGCATACTCGCAAGCATCTATAATTGCAGCAGAAGTACTTTCCCGCCTTGAGTATATTCCGGAGGCCGATTTGATTCTTCGCGACCGTCGTCGCTTCCACACTCGTGAATACGTCTCACGCACAATGGCCTTAGCCAACCATCTTTCTCGAATTGGCCAATACAATCATGCTGAGACCCTATATGGCCAATTGCTGCGGAAGGGATTTCAGCCCCAAATTATCTACAGCGCATCACTTGGTAGATTACGCAACTTTATAGCTGGCAACGACCCAATCGGAGCTCTTAAGAGCGTCGAAGAGGCGTTTCGAAGCCTACCTGAGGTAGATCAACTACCTAACACTCTTTGGAGTCTCGGTGGAGAAGGTGCCCTTGCTCAAGACCAACCCGGGCTCGCTAGAAAATATTTCACCAGGGCAGCTCGTTCAAAGGGCCGAAAGGGGCAAGCACTTGCCCTCATCCGTCTCGGCGATCTTGAGCACAACATCAACAGACTCGAAAGTGCTACAACGGGATGGGATATGGCGCTCAAAAAGGGAGGAAATTGCAACCAGGCACATATCCACCTCCGGAAAATTGTCGCCTTTGAACCCAATATATCAGAGATTTTAATTGTCCTAAAAAAATTGCGGCGCTTTTCTGCTTGCTTTGATGTCCAGCTAGAGGCTGAGTACGCTCTTGGCGTTATACATCTATATAGGAACAATATTTCGGAAGCCCTCGACGTAGCTAGAAAAATAGCTAATCGCGGGACTAAAAAATGGGGACTCAAAGCACCACAGCAAAGTCTAATTGGTAGGGTTGCAGAAAAATCCATTGCTTCTTATGAACGACATATGGAGTTTGCAGAAATTGTTGATCTCTACGAAAAAGAGTTGTATCCATATAGAAACAGATTAGACTTATTGACTAAATATCGAATTGCTAAGGCTTTTGATCGCATTGGCACTAGCGAACGAAGTGCCTACGAACTTCTCGAGTTGCTGGTCAAAAATCCCAATTTAGAGTTTCAACAAGACCTTATTTTTACACTTGGAGAAGTACTGATACGAGCCAATGATCTATATCGTTCAGACCTTATTCTTCGTCACCTCTCTACATCCAAACAAAAGAAGTCTAACGAATGGAGATATCATCGCCTCGCAGGCTTACATGACATCGCATCCGCTCGACCAAAATCAGGCATTATCCAACTTCGTAAGGCCAAAAAGCTATTGCCGTCCGGGGATCGCCGTCGTAAGTTAGAGTTTCACCTCGCCAGCGCGTATATATCTACCGCTGATATCGAGAACGCAGCATATTCCCTAATATCGGCCACAAAGAGCCTTTCAATCTCGGCTGAAAAATTACTTCCAGTTTCTATCACATTACTATCCGAATGCTTGCGTGTATGCTCACAAAATGTTCTGAAAGACTTATACTTTGCAGTTCTCTCTCGAATTAAATATGCAGATCTACCTTCTCGCATTAAAGCTCAACTGCGTTTACGAGAAATATATCCGGCAACTGAGATTGAGCAAAGTGACGATGAAACACGGCATCAAGAACTATGGAACCGCTTAACTACACTAGGTCTTGCTGAAATTGCAGATTCTACTGTGGAGAAAAGATGAACGAGTCACCGACCTTCTCTACGCAAAGCTTTTCACTCATCATAAATGGGTCAGAGCTAGCAACCGGACAACTTCCACAGCTACTTGAGCTCGAGCCGGCTCTTAGAAGTATCGCCTTGTCTGATTCTCCGGTAATTATTAGATCACCCGATTCTGTACAAGAGCATATTCTTGATCGGCTCCATTGTTTAAGCCGAAGAGCCACATTGCCTGTGCGTAAGTGCAACTCCATAAATGATGCTGACCAACTATTAGATGCACTATCTCCCAGAGGGGACACTCATCCCTCAACACTGGGGACATGGGCCATCTTCAATATTGATCAATGGCCAAAAGACGCTCAGAACAGACTCAGTGAGCTACTTGAGGCTCTCGATCTTGGACGCCTTCACGGAAGACTCCGACACGAACGAATTCCACGTGTCATGGCCTTTTGTGCCATTCCCTCCACGACGAACTTAACCTCAGCGCTTGAAAGACGACTTTCTTACTTCACACTCACTGCTAAACCAACTGAAAAGGGTATATAGACAAAATGTTCTTCCCTAGTGAAAAGATGATTCCATGGCTAGAAAAGGCCATGGATCTCTCTTACCGACGCCATACAGTCTTGTCCGGAAATATATCAAATGCGGACACCCCCGGATATATACCTCAAGATGTATACTTTACGGACTTTCTAAAGTCGGAACTTGATAACAATTCGTCGGGCCCTAATCCTGGTCTGCCACATACAGAATTTAGAGAAATCTCAGAACCGACTCTTAATGGTAACAAAGTTGATATGGAGCAGGAGATTATGCGGATGAATTCCAATCGCTTATTCTATTTCTTAGCAAATGAAACAGTTACTCGAAGCCTCAGCGCCATTCGATACGCAATCGACGAAGGAGGTCGATAGATGTCTCTATCCGTCTTTAAGGCCATCGAATTGAGTGGTAGAGCTCTCTCTATCCAGAGAACTCGTTTAGATATGGTTTCTGCAAACCTGGCCAATACCCAAACCACTCGCACCCCAGAGGGTGGTCCCTATCGCAGACAAAACGCTATTCTTGCAAGCGATGTCGCCAGAGAGCCCTTTGGAGAAATGCTGCGAAATGAACTTGGGGAGCCCATTCAAACCGTTGCACTTCAAGAGGTGGTGGCAGATCCAGCTCCCCCACGTATGGTCTACGACCCGGGTCACCCGGATGCAAATCCGGCCGGATATGTGGCCATGCCAAACATAAATGCTGTTGAGGAAATGGTTGATTTGGTTACTATTATGCGATCTTATCAGGCTAATTTATCGGCATTTTCCTCCCTTCAAGAAATGGCGAACCGCTCGTTAACCATAGGGAGGGGAAGCTGATGGTTACAAATACAGTAATTCCTATGAACTTTGAACTACCCCACCATGCTACCCAACCTAAGGTTGGACTAGGCTTACAAAAAGGACTAGAGGCTAGCTCAAGCTCACAGACAAACTCTTCTGCCAATACAAATTTTTATGAGGTATTTACTGAGGCGATGGATGCGGTTCGTGGCAACTATGCAGAAGCGAAAGAAGCCACCTCAAGCGCACTGATCGGCCAAGGAACGCCTCACAATGCAATGCTTGCCATGGCTAAAGCAGATTTAACTTTTAGGTTTATGACCCAAACTCGCAATAAGGTTGTGGATGCTTACCGAGAATTCATGAATATGCGTATGTAACAAATACTTAGTCAACACGATATTCTACTCTGCACCGGTGACTACAACGTTGAAGTACCGAAGTACCATCAGCATACCGCAAAGACCACTTAATTGATTCTGTAAGAATCACCAAGAGGTCGCGTAGCGGGGCATAGCCCGGCGTAGAAGCAGGAACTTGGTTTCAACCCAAGTGGTTTCTGCTGTATGAACGAGAATAGGCAAGAGGTCAGCTGAAGTGAACCCAATCGAATCAGTTACGCGCTGGTGGCAAGAGGCAGCACCAGTAGCCCGAGCAGGCATAGTAGTGGGCCTGCTCGCCATGGTCGGCGCGATCATGTATTTCACTACCACTACAGCAAACGGCGCTGCGGTGCCCATGTTCGTGGGGATGAGTAGCGACGACGCTCGTAGTCTCAGTGATGAACTTAGAGCGCGGAAGATTCCCTATGAACTCCAGGACAATGGCACAACGGTCGCGGTTCGCCTACCGACCGACGAAATGCGTCGTCTTCGACTAGAACTCAGCGCCCAGGGTCTACCAGCCGGCAGCGTGACCGGTTGGGACGTCTTCGACAATAGCTCGGTCACGCTCACTGAGTTTGAGCGCAAGGTCATGTACCAAAGGGCCTTACAAGGAGAGCTATCCCGGACCATCACTGAACTCCCCCAAGTAGAATCAGCTCGTGTGCACCTAGCCTTACCTACGCGGAGTCTACTCGAACGCGATGCTGGCGAGGCTTCAGCCTCAGTGTACATCAGCCTCAAGAGAGGACGGAAACTCAGCGGAAAGGTCGCGGCGGGGATTGCACATCTTGTCGGAAGCTCGGTCCCAGACCTATCGGCTGACCGTATTGCAATCATGGATGGGAACGGCACGATGATTCGTCAGCCGGAGGATGAGGAAGGCGGAGGAGGAAGAAAGCTTCTGGAAATGAAAGAAGAACGGGAGCGTTCTTTTGAAAAGGATATTGTTGAGCTACTTGAGCGAACAGTTGGCTCGGGGCATGTCATTGCCAAGGTTGCGGTCGATATGGACCTCAGACAAGTGTCTGAGACATTGGAACAATATGATCCCGACAATGCCACCTTACGTAAGGAACGAAAGACCACGGAGGAGACAAGCTCAGAACGAGGCCATCCCACTCCATCCTCAGGAATTCAAGGAAATCTACCTCAGGGACCTCAAAATATCGAAACCCAACTGCGGGGGTCTCGTTCAAACTCGAATAGAAGTATCGATACTCGGGAGTTTGCGGTTCCGCGGACTGTCCGCCAAATAAATACACCCCTGGGTGAACTACGACGGTTGTCGATCGCAGTCTTGGTCGACTCAAACCCCTTTAGTCCTAAAGCCCTGACCGGAGACCAAAGTACCGCGGCTGATGCGGCTGATGCAGCTGATGCGGGTGAGGTTACAGCCAACACGGCGCTGGTCCGCCCGAGTCCTGAATTATTGGCGGCTCTTATTAAGAACACGGTAGGTTTTGATGAAAATCGCGGAGATAGATTAGAAATCTCATTTGTGCCTTTCATGCTCCCGGACACAGAAGGCGGCGATGAGGTTCAATATATTAAGTCTTCGGTTGAGACTTGGTTATGGGTTCTTATAGTCCTAATGATTGGCGCAGTTCTAGTTTCGGCGTCACTGTGGGTAACTGAGCGAAGAAGAAAAGAAAATGCTGTCGCTAGATACGCAAAAGAGCTAGAAGACAAAGAAGCACAAATCCAACAACAGAAGGCGGCTGATGAAAGCGCTGTGCCAGATAGCGCAAAACTTCGTCAGCAAGTTCGTGAATTGGCGAGTAAGAATGTCGCCGCTACTGTAGAGGTAATGAAAGGTTGGCTCCGACCTACACTCGGAAGAAACTGATCATTTAGGCGTCGAAAGGTATATTAATGGCCAAGAAGTCGATTAGCGGCCCTGAAAAAGCCGCCGTTGTCTTTCTACATATGAATGAAGACGCTGCGGCAGAGGCTTTTAAGTCTCTTTCCCGCCGTGAGATTAAGCTTCTCTCTAACGCGGCAAAAGATGTTGCCAACCTCGAAAAACAGAAGGTCGATGAGGTATTGGCGGAGTTTATCGCCGCTCTCAAGAACGGAAACTCAGAGCTCAAAGGCGGCTCTGAGTTTGTCACCATGATGGCCGCCAAGAATCTCGGGATGCAAAAAGCCAAAGAATTTTTGGATGACGAGAGTGGACTTAGTGATACTTTATCAGATGTAGATTCTCAAACCATTGCAAATCTAATCAAGAAAGAGCATCCACAAACAACCGCACTTATTCTAGCTCACCTGCCCCCAGAGCGTGGTGCACAAGTTCTTCAGTTGCTATCAGAGGGAGTTCAAAGTGATGTCTTGCGGCGGCTTGCTACTTTGGACACAGTAAGTCCGGATGTAGTCGAATTGGTAGAAGAAGCACTCATTTCTGAGATTCAAATGATGGGCAAGGGGCTTTCAAGAAAAGTTGGAGGTGTCAATCTTGTAGCCGAAATCATGAATCAGCTGGAAAAGAGCCGAGAGCAGGCTCTTATGAAAGATCTTGAGGAAGTTGATGAAAACTTAGCGGAGGAAGTTAGAAACTTAATGTTTGTTTTCGACGACCTCATCTTTGTCAATGGAAGAGGTATCCAACGGCTTTTACAAGATGTAGAGCGCGAGACACTGGTTCTTTCACTCAAAGCTGTGGACGAAGATCTCAAGCAACACTTCTTCTCCAATTTGTCTGCTCGAGCCGTGGAAATGATCGTAGAGGACATTGATAACCGTGGTCCGGTCCGTCTTAGTGAAGTAGAAAAAGCCCAAACAGAAATTGTTAAATCTGCTCTCATGCTCATCGACAGCGGCGAAATTGAAGTAAGTAAGGGGTCAGAAGATGCCTTCGTTTGATAAGTTCCCAATTTTTGTAACAGACGACAGAACTGAAAACCGCCCGAAATGTGTCTTTGATAAGAAGTCGCTTGCTTCACAATCTTTCCAGACCTTCGACTATGTGGACATATCACATAATGAGCCGCAAGAAGAGTTGCCCAATGTCAACATGCTGGCCGCCAAGGCGCAGTCAGAGTTTGAGGCAAAGCTACAAGTAAAGGTCGCAGAGGCTGAGCGTCGCGGTCAAGAGCGTGGCTTTCAAGAGGCTGCACGTGTGGACGCTGAAGAGCGAAAAAAGCTTCTGGATAAAATGAAAGGAGCATTTAGCGCGCTCAACACTGCTCTGGACAAGACCGAGGCCTCTTGTACACGTGACTCCATGCGTCTGGGTTTGAGGGTCGCTCAACGAATCGCGAGGGTTGCTCTGAGTACGAATATTGATGCTATCATTGCCAATATTCAGGAGGGATTGGGCAAGATGCCGAACGGAGGCGAAGTCAAGGTAGTGGCAAGCCCCGAACTTGCTAAAAAACTGACTGCAGATACTGATAGTATCCTTAGGGAGCTGGGGATTCAAGACTGGTTAGTTGAAGCAGATGAAGGTCTCCAACCCGGTGATCTGGTTCTTTACCGGGGCTCTTCTGCTATGGATGGTCGAATATCAAGCCGTCTTGAGATCCTCGAAGAGGCCCTGATGAAAGAGCTTGGAATCAGTATCGTTTTGGAGGATACGGAATAATGTTGGACCTTGAAGCCTGTCAAAGAGTCCTCAACGTTGAAGACATGCGTGTAGGCGGCCGTCTTACTCACGTTACTGGTTCAACTCTTGAAGCTATTCTTCCGCGGGCAAAGACGGGATCAATCTACCGAGTCGTTAGCCAGGGGACTTCTATTGATCTACTTGCAGAGGTTATTGGCTTTCGCGAACAAGAAACCATTCTGGCACCGTTTGGCGAGCTCCGAGGCATAAGTCCAGGTGATCCTGTCATCCCAGTTGGGCATACGGACCAGCAAGACCTATGTGAGAGCTATCTAGGTCGAGTTATTGATGCTCTCGGTGAGCCAATAGATGATGGTCCAGCCATCATCTCTACCCACAAGGCTCCCTTGTATCGTCCACCACCAAACCCACTGGATAGACGGCCTATCCAACACCCGCTGTATACCGGCATCTCGGCCCTCGATGCCATGACCACATTTGGACAGGGACAGCGGGTTGGAATCTTCTCCGGGGCGGGGGTCGGTAAGTCAACGCTACTTGGTATGCTTTCTCGCTTTTGTACCGCTGACGTAAACGTAATAGCTCTAGTTGGTGAGCGTGGGCGGGAAGTAAGGAACTTCATTGAGAATGAACTGGGACCAGAGGGGCTAAAAAAGTCTGTAGTCATCGTAGCTACTGGGGATACGGCCCCAATCTTACGATTGCGAGCAGCCTTTCTTGCCACAACCCTAGCTGAATATTTTAGGGATAACGGCCGCCACACGCTCCTCGTCATGGACTCACTCACAAGGTTGGCCCATGCTGTACGTGAAATCGGTCTTGCAGCTGGCGAACCTCCTACTACACGTGGCTATCCTCCTTCCGTCTTTTCGATGATGCCTAAACTCCTTGAAAGGGCCGGAAACTCAGGATCCAGCGGCTCCATCACTGCATTCTATACCGTGCTCGTTGATGGTGACGACATGACCGAACCAATCGCTGATGCAGCTCGCTCTATTTTGGATGGACACGTTATTCTCTCTCGGCAACTTGCTGAATCTGGTCATTATCCAGCAATTAATGTATCAGCTAGTCTATCGCGCATAGCGGCTGACGTCATCGATGATGAGCATAAGCAACTAGCCGCTCGCGTACGCCAGATCTTTGCAGGGTACGAAGAGGTTCGTGATCTCATTCAGGTCGGTGCCTATCGGGTAGGCACCGACCCTAGTATTGATAAGATAGTGCAATTGTATCCACGAATCACCGACTACTTAAGGCAAGATGGGATGGAAAAGCGGGATGTTCAAACTACACTCGGCGGCTTAGAGGCTCTATTAGGACCAGATACTCATGCGAAAACTCATATCCAGTAATACCATTTGTCTTTTCCTCACACTGTTCGTCTTTAGTGTTCCTTGCTTCGGCCAATCTGAGCGGGGGGAAGATCCATCCTCCATCACCAAGCAACAGCAAAGCAACTTGGCTGGCGAAGAGTCACTACCACCACCCTCCACGGGTAAATTGCTCGCCAAGAAAGAGCTTGAACTTGAGGCCAAAGGAGCAGAGCTAGAGCAAGCAACGAGAGACTTGGAGATCATCGAGAAGCGCATTGATGAAAAGCTCGCTCGGCTCGAGGCTGCCATCACTAAAAAAGAACAAATAGAAAAGGGTATATTGACCGCTGCCGAACAAGAAAAGGCAGCCCGACTTGCGAAGTTGGTCGAAGTGACGGGAAAAATGCCTCCAGAAAGTGCAGCATTATATCTCGTAGAGTTATCTATCAAGACAGCCACGAAAGTTATTGCTGCACTTAAGTCAAGGAAGGGTGCCGCCATTCTAGCCGCCATGCCCGCCTCAAAAGCGGCTGAAATTGGCCGAGAATATCTAGAGAGTGGAAAATCCAACCCTACAACCAATTCGTCTAAAAGAAGCAACAGCAGGGCTAAGCAGTAGGTTTAAAAACCCTTCCTACTCCGACTCAACCTCAGCGGAGGATTTTGGGGTAGTGCTCAGTAGAGTCGTCCCTTCGCTCATCCATAGAGATGATCTGCCGCTCCTCTCCGTTGCTGAGGGAGGTCAATCTACCCAGTCATCGCTGACAGGGAAAACCACGCCCTCTCCTTCTGACGAGAAAGCTAGCCAGCCATCGGAGAAACAAGTCGCTGAACGCCCTAACCCCGATCACCACCGTGAACCGCACAATTTTGCAGAGAAAGAGCATTCCCCCACTTGGAAGGCACCAGCTCCCTCTAAAGCAGTTGAAACAGCACCGGAGCATATTGCAAAGAGCTCGGTCGTGCCCAATCCTGCTCCTTTCTCAGTGGATGGCCTCCTCTCCTCTGAAGCCATAGCCCATCCATCTCAGCCGGTTGTTTCCCAAGAACAATCGCCTCAGCAACCCGTTTTTGCCCCAATGGAAGACCCGGAGATCACGAGGGTTGCCAAGTATATCCAGCATCTTAGCGAACATAACGACGGAGAGCTCACTGCACTCTCCTCTGTTGATAGATCGCCGGTCACTAGTGATCCTATGCCTGAGCAGACTCAAGCTTTTTCTGAACCGCTTGCAAGTACTATCGTCATAGATGAACATCTAGAAAAACATATAGCCGAGGCTCTTGCTTTAGAAGAACAACTCGCTGATGCTGAACTCCAAAACCAAGAATATATTCGCCGCCAAGTATCTATAGAGGATACGCGTATCCGCGCTTTGGCCTCAGCTCCTCAGGCCCAGATAGACTCCTTGAACACTGGTCTTGGCAACAATGGTGGGCAGGCGGGGTCTGGGTTTGGTCAATCATCTCAACAAAGTGCGTTTGGTTCAGGAACAAAAATAGTGACTAAGGGAGAAGCATCACCGGTCTTTTCTCCTCAAAATTTGCTTTCAGAAGCACCGAGATTAGAGACACACAAAGAGCCTTCTTCTCAACGAACTCGGAACGCTATCTACGCATCAATCGAC
The DNA here is from genome assembly GCA_019634385.1 of Myxococcales bacterium. Taxonomy (GTDB): domain Bacteria; phylum Myxococcota; class Kuafuiibacteriia; order Kuafuiibacteriales; family Kuafuiibacteriaceae; genus JAHQVK01. The sequence continues at coordinate 63,892 of JAHQVK010000093.1, forward strand.
AAACTCAAAGAGGCAGCAAAAAGTCGCCAGCTTCAAACCGGACGGCTTACACTGAATATACAAGTTGATGATGTTTCGCATGTAAAAATGAGTATTGTGCCACACGAAGGTGGTGGGCATCAGCTTATTTTGCTGGTGTCAAACATCAAGCTAAGAGATGAACTTCGACGTTCAACGCCTGAACTTAAGAGCGCAACGGAAGAATTACCCATTGAAATATCTGAAATAGTTATAGACCAACCTCAGAACACCGATGCTGAAGGAGAGAATTATGACCAGTCTAACATCTCTAGCCACACTTGATCCTGCGATCGCTGCTACCAATGAGGTGCAAAACACAACTAGCCAAGAGTTGGTCAATGCAGAGCAATTTCTTCAACTATTGGTTGCTCAACTCGAGAATCAAAACCCACTTGAGCCCCTAGATGGGACCGACTATGTTTCTCAGCTTGCTGAGTTTGCTAGTCTAGAACAACTCACGCAGGTCAACACGGGACTCGGCGACATCAATAGTGGTCAAGCAGGTCTACTTTCTCAAAACTCCATCATGATGCTCGATCGTCATGTAACTTTCCCTGGAAATGAAATTGTTCTTGGCGATAACAATAGGGCAGATATCAACTATAGACTAAACTCTTCGGCGGGGGATGTAGTAATTTCAATACTAAATAGTTCAGGAGTAAAAGTAGGCGAAATAGCTAATGCGCCACGGGCAGCGGGACTCAATGAATTTGATTGGGATGGAACTGTTGAGTTCGAGGGTGAAGAAATCGTGCTTGAACCGGGTGTCTACTCCTATTCTATCACCGCAATGGATGGTAATAACCCGGTAGGATCTGAGACTTTTGGATCTGGCCTAGTGACTGGTGTTACTTACGAGAACGGATATCCAGAGCTGATTCTCCGAGACAAGCGAATTGTCCCAGGTGTAATCCTTAAGGTTACGGAGAAGTCCCGATTATAGATGAACCGCGAGCATTGTTGACACAATTATAAGTTAGATCGCTGAGCTTGCTTCATCAATTTGACGGCGCAGTTTTCAGCGGTTATCAAGTGAGGCGTCGTCTAACGTAGTCCCAGTCGGTGAAGTACCAATCAACGACTCTATTATAGACACCTCACGAACAAGAAAATATACTTCAGGAGTACCATCATGAGTTTAACCTCAGCTATGTGGGCTGGCCTTTCTGGCCTCAATGCTACCGCCACATCTATGTCAGTTACCGGCGACAATATTGCCAATATAAATACCGTTGGCTATCGTGGATCTAGAGCTCAATTCGAAGACATGTTAACCCGTTCTATTTTTGGGGTAGGCCAAATAGGTACTGGTGCTCGTATATCCTCAGTGCAAAAACTCTTTGAACAAGGATCTATTGTGGGTACAACGTCTTCCTCTGATATGGCCATCACCGGGAGAGGCTTTTTTGTTATGAGAGGCAACTTCAATGGCCAGAGCGGACAATTTTTCACCCGGGCCGGGGAGTTTGTCAATGATAAGGAGGGATATCTCGTAAACCCCCAAGGGCTGCGCGTACAGGGCTATAACGCTGACCCAGCTGGGAATATAAGCACCAACCTGGCCGATCTATTGGCAGCCGAACCAACTATTGCCGCAAAACAAACCGATCTGATAACAATGCAGGTCAACCTGACTGCATACCGTCCCAACGAAAACCCCAATGTTGTTGGAGCTCGCGTACTCAATGCCGGGGAAACATTTGATCCTGCCGACCCAGATGCAACTGCATTCTTCAGTACTGGTCTCACCGTATACGACTCTCTTGGCAAAGCCCACCCTATCACCGTCTATTTCACTCGTACCGGAGAGCGAAGCTATGAGTTCCACGGCGTGGTAGAAAGTAGCCGACTAGCAGCCAACCCAAACAATACTAATCCCGGAGGCGTTGAAGTGTTTGCGTCGGGTCAACTTGATTTTAATGCCGACGGTACTATCAGTGACTACCAACCCAGCTCTAGTCAGGTAACTTTTACTGGAGCTAATCAACAAGACATAGTTTGGGATTTTGGTGATCCAACCAGTGCCGGTGGTACTGGAGAAGGCTCTACCAATACCGGTACCGCTTCATCAGACAATATCAAGATTCAAAATGGATATACGGCAGGCGCATTCATCGATATGGCCATTGATGGGGAGGGCATTGTAACCTCTGTATACAGCAACAGCCATGCAAAGGTTGTGGGTCGGGTTGCCTTGGCAGATTTCCGAGCGCAGGAGGGCCTGCAACGCCTCGGGGGCACACTATTTCAGCAAACAGCTAAGTCTGGTGAGCCGTTTATTGGCTACGCAAATACCGGGGGTCGGGGTCAAATCATTGGAGAATCACTAGAGCAGTCCAATATCGACATCTCGACCGAGTTTATCACTCTGATTCGAGACCAGCGTCACTACCAAGCAACCACACGGGTCATCACCACGGCAGATGAGCTGCTAGTCGAGACCGTGAACCTCAAGCGCTAGTTCGCCCGCTCAGGCGACTAGCAGGCCATCGGAAAAGTGGGATGGGTGATCCCGCGAAGTATCTTTTCCGTGCAACGCTCCGGATGAAGAGGGCGCATACAACCGATGAAAGGCGAAGCCGGTCCAGACCTTCCACGGAAAAAGGACGAGCGAAGCGCCTAACTCACTTTTCCGATGGCCTGCTAGACACCTCATGAGTACAGAACTCTTGTTGCCTGAGCTCTCATTATAAGCCACTGGGCTTATCGCCGGCGTCGGCCACCCATCCCGGGAGGCCGAAGCGACATACCTCCCCCTGGTCCGGCACCACCCCCCATCTGCTTCATCATGCCCATCAAACCTCCCGGTCCCATTTTCATCATTTTTTTCATCATCTTACGCATATTCTTAAAACGCTTCAGAAAGGCATTGACATCTGTAAGCGATGTGCCTGAGCCGTTGGCGATCCGTTTTCGTCGAGAACCGTCCAAAATATCCGGCTTGGTTCGCTCTTTTGGGGTCATTGAGTTGATCATTGCTTCGATGCGAAGCAGCTCCTTATCTGGATCCGGACCACTCCCTCCCATCTGCTTCATGATTTGACTCCCCCCAGGCAGCATTTTTATGATGTCTTTCATTCCACCCATCTGCTGCATCATTGCCATTTGCTCGCGAAAATCTTCCAGCGTGAAGTCATCACGCTTCATCTTTTTCGCAAGCTGTTTGGCTTTCTTCTCATCGTAGGTTTTCTGAGTCTTTTCAATGAGGGACAACATGTCACCCATACCCAGAATACGCTGCGCAACTCGCTCCGGATGGAATAGTTCGAGACCATCCAGCTTCTCGCCCGTACCCGTGAAATAGATGGGTGCACCGGTAACTTGACGGACAGACAGGGCTGCACCACCTCGGGCATCACCATCCAGCTTAGTAAGAATGACCCCATCAATGCCAACCTGAGCCTTAAATTCTGCTGCTACATTTACGGCATCTTGACCGGTCATAGCATCCACAACTAACAGGGTGTAGGTCGGCTCTATTAGCTGTTTGGCCTCGCGCAGCTCTTCCATGAGCTCCAGGTCAATGGCTAGACGCCCAGCCGTATCGAAAATCGCGACATCCTGTCCTCGCCGGTCAACTTGAGCCAGTGCTTGTTGGCAAACCTTGGACACTGGCATGCCTACTTGGGTGTCAAAAGCATCCACACCCACCTGCCGCGCTAGCGTCTGCAGTTGGTGGATAGCTGCCGGTCGCTGGAGATCCGCAGGCACCAACAGTACTTCCTTTTGGTGTTTCTCCTTTAAGAGACGAGCCAATTTACCTGCGGTCGTGGTCTTTCCTGCGCCCTGCAACCCCATCAATAGAATCTTAAGAGGAGGTTTTGCACGCAGATCGATTTCTGCTGCGGCACTACCCATGACCTTCGTGAGCTCATCAGCAACAATGCGAACAAAATCCTGTCCAGGCGATAGCGACGCCAACACTTCGTTCCCAAGGGCGCGCTCTTTCACTTCAGCAATGAAGGACTTAACTACCGAAAAATGAACATCTGCTTCCAGCAGCGACAGCCGCACCTCACGAAGAGCGTCCTTAATATTCGCCTCGCTCAACGTGCCTTGGCCGCGCACTTTTTTCAGGATGTCGCCAAACCGGTCCTCTAGATTTCCAAACACGAGAGCAGGTTATCTAAGCTAATACGAGGGTGGAAGCCTAGCAAATGCTTCACTCATAGACACGTGAATACATCCACCGGGTGTCAGCTCAAATTGAAGCATTCCGTGCATGAGTTGCAAGACCCGAATGTGCCGAGCCTTCTTGATGACTGGTGACCTTCGATGCAAAGTCATCAGCGGTTTACGATATGCAACGCATTCTCGTGTGTGCCCAGGATCCCGTTCTGGCCAAAAAAGTGCGATTTCTCATGGAGCGCGACGAATGCAAGGTTGATATTCTCGCGGCTTCCGGCGAGCTAGAAGCTCGAATCCAAGAGGATCATCCCAACCTTGTTGTTCTATCTAGGGAAATTGACGGAGAAGATACCCTTGATTGGGTCGCTAACATGGATGCGTCCATCCACGCTCCAACCCTGATCCTCGGAGGGAACACAAGATCCACAGCGGATTTTATTCACCTCGTTCCTGACCCCGTCGACACTCAGGCGATTTATCGAGAGGCCACTCGCATTCTCCAAAGCGCTCGTGTGTATTCGTCCCTCTCCTCCGGAGAAGAAGAATCCTCCGAACCTATGGTAGACAATGAAACAAATGCTGAAACCGCGGTTGAATCAGTGCTCGATGGTATCGAGAATGAGTTAAACGCCTTAGCGAATGCTCAACATGAAGAAAGGCTTCCAAGCACTTTCGGTTCCAGTAGTAGCCTCCCCATGGAAAACTCTATGCTCACCACGCCAGCGGCCCCTTCTAAGACGCCAATATCCTCTCCACCTTCGGAGAACGACCAACCTCTCCATCCGGACTCTTTAGCAAAAATTCTTCATAAAACTTGGCGGGACAAGCACAACGGTGCCCTCGTTGTAGAGCAAAGCGAGGATCAAACTACCATTCATTTTGAGGAGGGTCGCATCATTGCCGTGACCTTCGGACACAAAGGAGAGTCACTCGGACGCTCCCTCGTTGAGCGAGACCGTATCAACCAAGAGCAGTATGCAGCTGCCGCGATTTGGGCCCTTGAGGAAGGCCGGTCCATTGCGGAGGCCATCACGCACCTAGGGTTCCTCACGGTAGATGCACTCGGCAAAGAGTTAGGAACTTCTGCAAAGGAGGTCCTCGCATCCTTATTTACAGCTGACTCCGGGCGCTTCTGGCTCTCCCAAGAGTCTAACTTTGTCAGCAGCGAGCGCCCCTATCAACTGGAAGTACCTCATGTCATAGCTCAGGGTCTTCGCCATAAGACGGAGATTAGCGTCATTGAAACAATCCTTGGCGATGAACGGCCCGGATACTTTCGCCTCAAACGACCGAGCTACGATCTGCAAAAAGACTTTCCGTTGTCGAAAAGTGACCTTCAGCTACTCTCTTACGAGAGTAGGGCTTACAAGCTGGATGATGCCGCTGATGTGGCAGCACTATCGATCGATGATGCGCACCGCTTGATGGCTGTGCTGACGGTATGTGATGAGATTGAGCCATTTTCACCCGGTTCAAAAGAGTTCGAGGATCGAATTCGGGAAGAACTCGAAACTCGCAGAGAACTTGAATCCCAGCTACCCGCTAAGCGGTCAGAAACCACCATTGTACCCAATGAGCATTCGCCGGCCCCTATCCGTATCGAAGAGGCACCACTGCCCACGCCACCTCAGCGCCTAAATCCTATCCAGGACGAGTCTGCGTCCTTTGAGATCCATCACGATGAAGAAATCGATGCGAACACAGACGAGGATCCTACGCATTTTACCTTCGATCCCGAGCCCTCCGAGAATAATGAAGAGGTTCCGCATGTCCCCACCTTCCAGGCGGATCCTGAACCGATGATCCCAACATCGGCCCCCCCGCCCATGCCAGGGCATATTAAAAATGGCGTGAATAGCGAAGAGCAGGAAGCCCACAACATCCCAATTCATACCACAGTAACCCCTCCTCCGGCCCCCGTCGACATAGATATACCTCCTATGCCCATTCCCCCGGACGGAGAAGGCTCGAGTCCGAGGCCACTCAGTTTTGCCAAGCCACTACCTCGAGGGGCGGACGGTGCGCTCCTCGACACGCCAGAGCGCGTGATTTCTAGGGAACATTTTCAAAACGGCGTCAATCTGCTCGGCAAGGGTAATTTTTCCTCTGCAGAAGAATGTTTTCGGGACGCCGTTTCACTATGTGCCGAAGAACATGTCTACCTGATAGGTCTTGCCCGCGCGATCTACTACAACCCAACCTATAGGGCAGACGGCAAAATTTCCGTCTTACAAAATATCGTTGATCGAGCTCAAGCACTGGCCCCAGATGATAAACGAGTATCAACCCTTGCCGCATGGGTAAATCATGCGTCATCAACGTTCATTTAGGGACGCTTGTTGGACCTTGCTATAGCTCCGCCAGAATTTCCGCCCGCTTTGCGGTATATTCCTCATCCGATAGTACACCAGCTGCTTTCAGAGCATCCAACTTCTTGAAACGTTCAACCATCGCCGCATGCCCTGATTCATCAGTCAAGACCGCGGACGGTGTAGCAGACTGTGACGGACTAGGTCGTGCTGTATCTGGTGATGAAGATATAGCTTCGGCCATACGCTGGCCCATTGCCATCCCTGCTGCGAGCCCCACTCCAGCTCCAGCCATACTATTAGGACTACTGGCTGCATCAGGAATAGCATTTGCCGCTTGATATGCAGTGTATTGCTGCATGTTTCCCAACACCGCCATTTCACTCCTAGTATCGAGTACTTTTTCCACAGATGCAGGAAGGGATATATTCTCAATAATAAAGGTTGGAACATCCAAACCCATCTCACTGAACTCAGCCTCAATGGAGGGGAGAACAACCGTAGCCAGTCGATCATAGCTAGCAGCCAACTCTAAAACGGGAATCCCTGCTCCTCCAAGAGCCTGGGAAAACTTGGCTACAATGCTCCGCTTTAGTTGACCAACCACTTCATCAACCTGAAAAATACTGTCTGTGCCCACTATCTGGCGGAGAAACTTTTTAGGTTCCACAACCCGAATCGAAAAAACGCCAAAGGCCCGCAAGCGTATTGGTCCAAATTCCGGATCACGAAGCATAACAGGGTTTTGTGTACCCCATTTCAAGTCGGTAAACTGCGTGCTATGGAGAAAATAGACTTCCGCCTTGAATGGTGAATCAAAGCCATATTTCCATCCCTTAAGGCTAGCTAGGACCGGTAAATTCTGGGTATTTAGAGTATAGGTTCCAGGGGTAAAAACATCCGCAAGCTGACCCCCATTGATGAAACAAGCGACCTGCCCCTCGCGAACCACAAGTTGGGCACCATTTTTAATCTCCTGACCCCTGACCGGAAATCGCCAGGCGATAACACTATGGTCATCTTCCAGCCACTCTATTATCTCAACAAATTGCGATGTGATGTGGTCCCAAAGCCCCATTGAATGTATATTATAGCCACAGCTGCGCGCCGTAAACCGATGCGACGTCTCCCCTGAGGTAGGCCAAATGAGCTCTCCGCCTATAGAGCGAGCAGTCGAACTATCCCCAAGCTCCAACCAAGGCTACCCACAGCTACTGCAACCCAACCAGCTTTCCTGCTCTGAACCTCAATATGTTGAATGTCGTGAGTGTGAAGGCGACGCTGGAACCACAGCCCAGCCAATACCCCCCCCAAAAACCCAACAATATGCGCAAACACCGCAATCCGGGTCCCAGTATAGGAAAATGGAGCCAAGGCCCCTGGGAGAAGAAGCAAGAGAATTCCGAGAGTCTTAAGACGCTCCCGCTTTGGTAACTGCGTTGCCGACGACCGCTGCCATTGGCCGCTCGCCCATAGACCTACCAAGCCATAATTTCCAGCACTTGAACCAATAACAATCGAGTCCGGCGACAGAAGAACCTCGGCACCCATTCCAGCGATTGAAGCCAAGAGCCAAACGAGGGCAGTTGCTCCAAGACCGTGCGTACCAAACAACGCAACACCAAATACCAAGCCCAGAGCAGCATTCGAAACCATGTGTGCTGCGCCTCCATGAAGGAAGCCAGCCGTAACTAAGCGATAGAGTTCCGTGCCGATCGGTGATTTTGCACCTAGCGTCAGTATAACCTGCCGGTCACCGAACCACATCACCAGCAATTCCTGCACCACAATGCCAAACACTACCGCAAGGAGCGCCAAGCGGATTCGTTCATCGGTGGGTCGCAACAGCTCAGCATCGACCGTTTGGGAATAATCTTCGTCCTCAAGGAGTTCTTCGTTTGAGGTTGAAATGTCGTCAGCGGGGCCAGACTCTCCCTCTGGGCGCCACCACGATGGAAGAGCAGCGATCACGTGCGGCGCAGCCCCAGGAGCACCTCGTCGCTCACCATCACCCTCATGCTCCCGAAGAATACGGAGTGCAGCCGCCCGCATACTGGTAGGAACCAAAACCTGATACCAGCCGGGGGGTACTGGATCATGAAAGCCGACGAAGGCCCCATTCAGATCCGTATCGAGCATCCCCGGAATCCCATGGGCTTCTAACAATGTGAGAACCGCTCGCGAGCGATTTTCATCGTTACTCGCTAGCACGGGCACCATCGGTCCCGTGCTCGTAGCATTTCCCCGCTCGCCTACCTCCATCAGTAGTGTACGGTCCCACGGATGAAGTCCAACAACAATGGCCTAGAAAAGAGGCCACAACAACATCCGTGGGTTTAACCGCTATGAGCGTCTGTTTGTCGCACTCAGATCGGAAGTAACCAAGCCGATCAACTCAGAGGCTACCTCTAGAATACGTGACTGAGGAATACCATTCGCCTTCATATCGCGAAAAATCGACCGGGCGACAATTCGTGCCACGCGCGGGTCTTCAGCAATCGCTGGTTGCTCATTGGCATGAACTTTCGAAGTCGTATTAGAGGTCACCGCCTGCATGCTTCAGTCTCCAATCAAGCAGCATGCCGAAATTGAATCCGCCAATTCGCTATCTTTTAGGCGACTGGGTGCGAACCTTCTAACGCGGTGCGAAACATGTTTCGCACCTCGGCCGGTTACGAGTGCGCAATACGCCTCGCACCTGAAACTGGCTGACCTCCAACGCATCTCTATGTCAGTTTGCGAGCACGTGTTCATCCGCCTCGACTTGGAACAACCTCACAATGCCGGTTTGGAACTAACATCTCTAATGGCAGCCACCGCTGAACGCTTGGGTGTCCCGCTCGAGGATGTGTTGTCGTTGAAAGTTGTACGGCGAGCTCTCGACGCCCGGGCTCGTCGACCGGTGCCTACCTGGCGCCTAACATTAGATGTTCAGCTCAAACGCCGTCCGACTCTTTCCGCTCGCCACCTGACAACCTCACCTCCCATCAAAGCCCCATCTCCTCTTCAAAGCCCACGAATATCCCCGAATGTCGGCCCCATAGCCGTAGTCGGGGCGGGACCTGCCGGCCTGTTTTGCGCCTGGCACCTGGCTGAACAAGGCGCAAAAGTTATACTCATTGAACGCGGTAAACCCGTAGAAACGAGAGCCCGAGACTTTGGACAATTCCGGGGTCGGGGACACCTCAACCCAGAGTCCAATATATGTTTTGGTGAAGGCGGCGCCGGCACATACAGTGACGGTAAATTATACACCCGCAAGAACGACAAACTCATCCCCGAAGTATTGTCACGTATGGTCCAGTGCCTCGCTCCACCGACCATCCAGGTTGACGCAAAACCCCATATTGGGACCAACCGGCTTTTCCGCATGTTACAAAAAATTCGCCAAACGCTGAGCGAGTACGGGGTTCAGTTTCTATTCGAGCAAAAAGTCACCGGACTCCGCACAAAAAATGGACGGGTGACCGGCGTTGAGCTCGCCAATGGTGGACAAATCGATGCAGATCGCGTTGTGCTCGCCATTGGTCATTCGGCGAGGGATACCTTCGAAAACCTCTTGGCTCAGGGTGTGCCTATGGAAGCCAAACCTTTCGCTGTTGGGGTTCGCGCCGAACACCCCCAAGGTTTAATCGATGCTGCCCAATACCGCCTCCATGGACGGTCTACACCTCGTCCGCGCACCTTACCGCCGGCCGACTACCGTCTTACGGCTCAAACAAGTAGTAATCGTGGGGTTTGGTCCTTTTGCATGTGCCCTGGGGGCATGATCATTCCTTCATCCACAGAACCTGATATGCTGGTGGTTAACGGCATGTCCGCAGCACGCCGTTCTACCCCATTTGCCAACTCTGGGCTTGTGGTCCAAGTAGGCATCGGAGACCTCGAACGAGAAGGGTTCGGTTCCGGACCACTCGCAGGCGTAGCCTTTCAAAGAAAGCTGGAAAAAGAGGCCTTTGTCGGCGGGGCAAGCACATACTTCGCCCCCGCCATGCGGGCCTCAGATCTCACCGCTCGACGTTCCCCCCAAAGCCTTGCACCCACCCATTTTCGACCGGGACTGACCCCTTGTGATCTGCGGGAGATTCTCCCAAAGTTTGTTTGGAAAAGTCTCGCAGAGGCACTGATCCAGTTTGATCGGACCATAAGAGGGTACGGTTCATCGGAGGCCAACTTGATCGCGGTGGAGTCTAGAACCTCATCACCAATCCGGATCCCTCGCCACCCCGATCGGGGAGAAGTTGATGGTTTCTCGGGTTTGTATGTAACTGGCGAAGGCCCTGGCTATGCCGGAGGCATCATGTCAGCCGCGATTGATGGTCTCCGCACTGCTCAGCAGATTCTTAACACCGACCACTAACTCTTCAGGAACTGGCGATAGACCTTATACGAGTTTAGCAACACGCTATTGCCAGCACCAGCTTTGACTAGGGCGTGTCTTTCACCTCCGGCTGCGGAGATGACGCCGTAGCCCGAGGTGAAAGACACGCCCTAATCTTCAACCGGGGAGGGAGTCCGTAACAGCTTAAATCACGACGAGCCGTAGACCTCCTCCGACATAGTACAGCAAAGACCACTTGAATTGATCCTCTAAGCAAGGGATTTCTGCTGTAGATGACATGTCCGAGCTAGCCAGAATGCTTGTGGAGTAACTAACCCCACTTGTGTACACAAAACTTTTCGTTAATGAAAACACCAAAATACTTCTCATCTATCAGAGAACTCCCGCCATCTGAGCCCCTCGCTCAACAACCGCTGGAAGTTCAGCCGTAGGTTCGTCATCCGGCCGTCGCCGGGAGAAAGCTAGCCAACCCTGTTGAGCACGAACCCGTCGATATCCCAGAAGGTGAAAAATTTCTGTCACCCAAAATCGAGCAACCTTCGGATTCACCAAAAATGTTTCTGATAGATCAGGGTGCAACTGAACCCCTGGTAAGTAGCCGAGCCATCGGTTTAGACCAACGCGACGAAGGTATGTTGAAACTACCAACCAAAACTTATGAACCGGACGTGCCAGAAAAAATCCATCCGCTCCTGCTCCCTGATAACGAGGCAGCAACATCACCCCTGACATGTGCGCACGATGCTCTGCCAAAGAGTCCTTCGCCAAGAGCTGACCTCTATTGATGGACTGAAAGCTGGAAAAGCCAGGTAACATCTCAAAACCATCATCTGGGCTACAAACATGTCGGTGACGGATCTCCAATACGTCCGGCAAGCCCAAGGCCGTTTGAGCAAGCTCACGCCGACGCTCATCAAGCCCGGGTATCTGCTCCGCACTTAGCGCTCCGACCGCATGCAAAGCGATCCACGCTACTGTCTCTAGCAACCCCACGGCCACCGGATCCTCATGCTGACCACCTTCCACGGCGATACCCACGTGCCCTAGATCGCACAAGTACCCCAGCATCGAACCCTCAATAACCTCTTCAAGTCCCAAGACCACCGGTATGGGTAGTGCAAAAGCCACCCGACGATTCCTAAGGACATCCGCCATACAAATGAAAGGCGCTCCTGGCCCCGACATTGTATGAAGATCCACAAAGACCACCGTTGATGTACTTGAAGCCTGGACAATATGCCGAAATAGATGAAGGAGCTCCCATTGCTCTTTGACTTCACTATCCAGTTTCTCTGGGTCCGACCGACACAATGGTTCCAATTCATCCGGAGTCCAGTGACGGTTAAGATCTCGCTTCAGGTACCGTCTATTTTGCGCCAGTGCCTGTAGGTTCCCCGCCACACCCCACACTTCACCACAAAGAGTTTGGGGAAGTTTCTGGAACACGGAGTTAATAGCTTGTACCCCAGCTGGCTCATTTCCGTGAACACCACCAATAAGGACAACCGTCGGGCCAAGTGATTGCCCTTTGTAGTGTCCCAATACCCGGGAGATGGTTTTGTCCTCAAAATTCATGGCAATCTTAAGCCTCTCCGGTCGTCTGGAGGCAATCTGCATATTTCCGCGCAAACACACCACCACTTCCAAGAGTCACAAACTAGGATTAGGTTATGACTCTATTCCGCTTGAATGAGGATAATTCAAGCGGGTTTCAAAAATCCAAACCGAGTTCCGCACACTTCCGCATAACTTGCGCTCTATCCGCTTGTGGCGTTTGGCGCAGCCTCGCACGAGCACTCCCTAGATCTTTTTTTCCACAGTAGGCAATGGTTAGTAGCCCAAAAGCCCTAGCGTCAGATGTTTCGCGTAGCCCACGACGGGCTAGTCGAATCGCCTCATCATAGTCTTTTTTTCGGAGGGCTACCTTCGCTCCCACAAGACGTATAGGTAACGGTCGAGGGCGAATCGGGCGTCGAGTACGTCGGTTTGGCGACCCCTCCTCGGGCCTCTCCACCTCCGAAGAGGCCGCCGTAGGCTGAATAGATGAGGAAGTCGACAAGTCGGATCTCACTGACGTTGTTGCAGTCAACGTCTCGTAGCCCATCTGCGAAGGTGTTCTCACTGTCGGTATTGAATTCGGTAGCAAAGACCGCACAGTCACTGGATCCCTTGACATCTGCTCTGCGACTAAAAGAGCTAGACCTAAACCAACTATTAAAATGACAGCGGCTATGCCCCATACCGAAATCAACGTGCGACGTTGAGAAACTAACATCAGCCTGGAGCTCAAAGGTTCAGAAGCTGTAGGTCTATTGTTTCGGCCAATGACGTCATCGGTACGAATAACAGTGTCTTCCCCCGCCAAAGCCTTCTTAGCGTTTAGTGGTCCAAGTTCGACCGGAGACCCTAGTAAACTCGGAAGACTTTGTCCCCAAGCCAGCTTCAGCTCAGCCCGAAAAGACGTCATGTCTCGAAACCGTGCATCCGCATCTTTAGATAGGGCACGCATAACCACACCGAGTAGCGCGGGTGGAACTTCTAGCTTCGCTGCGGCCAGCGGTACCGGATCCTCCTGAAGGACCTTAATCAAAACCTCGGTTACCGAGGTGCCCGTAAATGCTGGATAACCAGAGAACATTTCATAAGCTATGGTCCCAACAGAAAACTGATCAGCCCGACCATCCACCTCAGCGCTGTCTCCACGAGCTTGTTCAGGGGACATATACCGGGGCGTTCCCAAAAGGCCTCCCCCCTGAGTGAGGACTGTCTGCGCCCCCTGAATCTTAGAGATACCAAAGTCTAATACCTTTGCATGCGGCACAGCTCCCGACTGATCGACCATAAAGATGTTCTCTGGCTTAAGATCTCGATGAACAATACCCGCACTATGAGCATGCTCAAGCGCACTCGTGATCTGGTCCAAAACCAGCATGATCCAACCCGGATCAAGAGAGCAACCTTCTCTTAGATGATCGCGAAGACTAGCCCCACGGAGCAACTCCATCACCAGATACGCGCGTCCATCGGGGAGCACATTAAAATCAAAGACCTCCACAATATGCGGATGTCCCAATCGGCTGGTGATCTCCGCTTCTCTTCGGAAACGCTGGATAATCTCTACATTTTGATAACCCTGTTCATGCAGAACTTTCACCGCCATCTGCCGCGGAAGCCGTACATGTTGAGCTTTCCATACCGCCCCCATTCCCCCCGTACCGAGCAACGTTTTCAACACATAGGTCTCATGGAGAATAACCCCCGCCTCAAGCTTTTCGTTGCCGTCGACCACCTTCGTCGTGCTATCACAAACTGCCATCTCTCCGCATCTTATGGATGACCTCACCCTGCGCTCTGGCTGGCATGAGCTGATCATCAGCTCATCTACAGCAGAAATCCCTTGGATTGAACCCAAGTTCCTGCTTCTACGCGGGGTTATGCCCCCTGCGCGACCGCGTGTTGATTCTTACAGAGTCAATTCAAGGGGTCTTTGCTGTAGGGCGTGTCTTACCCTTCGGCTGCGGAGATGACGCCGTAGCCCCCGTTTGTGAGGGGTCGGCCCCGGAGGGCGGATACTGAATGTACCCAGCCGAGGGGCCCGAAAGGGCGGCGAAGCCACCGAACCCTCACCAACGCTGGATACAAGCCAGAACGCGGCCCAGAGATGAACGACGCGCCCTAGCAGGCCATCGGAAAAGTGAGTTAAGCGCTTCGCGGGTCCTTTTTCCGGGGAACGTCTGGACCGGCTTCGCCTTTCATCGGTTGCATACGCCCGGTATGCGCCCTCTTCATCCAGAGCGTTCCACGGAAAAGATACTTCGCGGATCACCCATCCCACTTTTCCGAT
>JAHQVK010000094.1 GCA_019634385.1 Myxococcales bacterium
CCCCACCAGTGAGGGGCAGCTTTAACTGGGGGAGATGGACAGCCCCGCGCAGCGCTCTTCCCGGCTCCTTGAACTATCTCTCCCGGTCGCCACCTTACCGGCGCTCCGCACCGGCCGGGGGTGTGGGCAGCCAAAGACAACGCAGCTAAAGCTGCATCCTACTACCGACAAGCTCTCAGTATCTCTAAAGCCAAACTGGGCAAAGCGCATCCTACAACCTAAGAAGTCCGGCGCCTGCTCCAAAAACTCAAAAAACGCTGAGTTCATACTGTACAGCAGAAATCACTTGGCGTGCTCGGCCGCCTAAGCGCCCGTTGGTTCCGCAGGAACCAATGGGGCAATTTCATTCGGATACTTTGATAAACATGTAACCAGCGGCAATGGAGACCGGAGCGCGGCCACTTCTGAGGATCACCTAACCGCATTCTCGGTTGTTTAATGGTTTGCTAGGCTCCATGTGTGATTTGACCGGCAAATTGATTCATGCTTTTGCGCCACGTCCGCGATCTGTTGACTTCCGAATGCCCAACCACAAAAATTCAACTATGTGGGATCAACGATATGCCGAAAACGACTCCGCTTATGGTGTAGAGCCGAATGACTTTTTGATGCAGGTCGCTGATAAGATATCTATCGGCTCTGTATTGTGTTTAGCCGAAGGACAGGGCCGAAACAGCGTTTATCTCGCATCCCTTGGACACAAAGTCAAAGCGATGGATCAGTCTGAGCTTGGTTTGGCTCAGGCCTCTCAACTGGCCACCGATCGCGGCCTTTCCATCGAAACGGAGGTCGCAGACCTCGCTCACTTCGAGTTCTATCCATCGATGTATGACGGGATTGTCTCCATCTGGGCTCATGTCCCCCCCAAGATTAGACAGCGTGTGCACACCGGCTGCGTTGAGGCATTAAAGCCCGGTGGAATATTTATTCTCGAAGCCTACACCCCAGCTCAGGTAGGAAGAGGAACCGGTGGTCCGCCAGACCCAACTTTATGCATGCAGGCTGATGAACTCAAAGACGAACTGGCGGGATTGTCGTTTGAGATTTTAGTAGAGCGAGAACGAGAGATAGTAGAAGGTAGTTATCACTCAGGAACCTCCTCGGTGGTTCAAGTGCTAGCCCGAAAGCCATAATACCTCCCCAAAAACTCTGGTGCCCTGAGTTTCGTAAATCTCAATGCAATGTTGAAGTCTCGTACGCCCAAAATGGCTCCGTTACACAGATAGGCAGCCCATAACCGGCGTAGACGGCGGCCAGCTGTTGCCCCAAAACACGACCATAGATGGTACTGTCACAGCAAAGACCACTTGAATTGATCCTGTAAGAATCAACAAGGGGTTGCGCAGCGAAGCATTGCCCGCGTAGAGCAAGAACTTGGGTTCAACCCAAGATGTACCGGACCGAAGGGCCCGAAAGGGGGGCCAAGCCACCGACCACTCACAAATAGCGGAAACAAGTCCGAACGCGGTCCGAAGGCTAAAGGCACGCTCTAATCGTAGGCAACCGATGACAGGCAAAGCCGGTCCAAGTCTTTCACGGCAAAGGCCGTCCGAAGCTTGCTTGGTGGGCCAGGTACACCGGCTCTAGAGCGGGTATTTACCGTCGGGCGCGGTTTGTGAACCGTCCCTGCATGCCATGAATGTGCGTTAATCTACGGTTCCTTCTTATCGGGGCCTTCTCATCAGCCATGTATGGTTAGCCTTTGTCCCAGTCCTAAAAACCATGAAAAACAGTAGCTTAACGGCAATCCCACACCCACATGAAAAACATACCCTCGTCTGATCAGCGTGAGCGTGCGCAATCACCTCACTGCCCTACTCAACTAGGACAAAGTCTCGATCACGATCAACTTCTGACCTGCTCCGCTAGAACAAAAGGCCATCACAATCAACTTCTGACCTGCTCCGCTAGAACAAAAAGGCCATCACGATCAACTTCTGACCTGCTCCGCTAGAACAAAAAGGCCATCACGATCAACTTCTGACCTGCTCCGTTAGAACAAAAGGCGATCACGATCAACTTTTGACCTGCTCCGTTAGAACACGAGTCGATTCGATCAACTTTTGTGTAATGTCGCAGTTTATTCCCCGTCACTAGCAGGCCATCGGAAAAGTGGGATGGGTGGTCCGCGAAGTATCTTTTCCGGGGAACGCTCCGGATGAAGAGGGCGCATACCGGGCGTATGCAACCGATGAAAGGCGAAGCCGGTCCAGACCTTCCACGGAAAAAGGACCCGCGAGGCGCCTAACTCACTTTTCCGATGGCCTGCTAGATGTCTCTCCTCGGTAACGTACCGCCAGATTCTGCTAGAATCAACAAGGGGGCGCGCAGCGGGGCATTGCCACGCGGAGAAGCAGGAACTTGGGTTCTACCCAAGTTCTTGCTTCTGTAGATTAGCTGGATCCACTACTGCGTCGGAGTAGCCTGCTCCTCACTCAGATCCAGTTGGTCCGATAGTTGGTAGTTTCCACCCACGCCACCCTCCAGCGAAGATATATCTAGCTGAGTGATATCCAACTTGGGTGTGCTCAGCCGTTGCTGAATCGCCCAGGCCAACTGTCGTACCGGCTGGTCCTTAGGCTCATCGTTCGCATATACACGTATCGTAGACAGGCTATTACCTTGATGATCAAGGAGCTGCGCTCCATCCGAATGTACTTTGAGCCGAAAGCCCCATGCACGCTCCACAAACATTGGTGCCCAACGAAGCGCAGCGACCACATCGCGTGCAATAGAATCTCCGGCAACCGGTACCCACTTGACCGGGAGAGGCACCCCCAAGCGAATAAACGCCACCGGGTCTCGCGCTAGTACCTCGCGAAATGCGGTGAGGGCATCATCATAGTTTCCCAGCCGAGCGGCTGCGTCGCCAGCGATGACCCCCGCCCGGGAGACAACCATCTGCAGTCCCCGTTGCCCAGCGTCTAGACTGCGCATCCCGAGCAAAAAAGCCCGAGCATAGTCCCCTTTGCGCCAAGCAATCTCCGACTCATAAGCATCAAACACCGGCTGGACCAGTTCGTCATCTAGCGTTTCCGTCCGGCGAGCTTCAGCCAATGCAACCTCAGAGATACCCGGTCCCACGACCTCGATCACTTCCGCGTCCAACCAACTAGGCAATTCGAGTGAGCCTGGTACTTCCGGACGAAGCGTCGCAACCAGCCGTTCGGGGTTGGCCAGTATTCGAGCCGCCCGCCGTCCGATGAACCAGGCATCCCACCGTAGCCTCAACGCACTAGCATTTAGTTTGAGACGCTCCCACACTGGGGCAAGTACGGCTTCATTTTCTTTGCGGCGGGCTAAAGACAGCCGAGCCACCCGGGCAACCAGCGCCGCTCCGGCCTCATTTTGCTCAGACGATGCACTGGACGTACCCTGGCGATCGGGGCGATCAACAATCGCTCGAAGCACCGGCTCCGCTAGGTCGCTCCGACCAGCAACCAGTAAAACTGCCGCACCCACCAGCTGAGCCTCCGCTTCGTCCTGTTGATTGAGATAGGTATACGCTCGTTGTGACCGATAGCGGCGCATGCTCCGCCACGCGCCCATCGCCTCAAGAAATCGTCCCTGAGCCAGATAGACATGGACGAGCCGCCCCCACGGATTCACCGAAGTTTCTGGGGAGCGTTTGGTAGCTTCAAGATACAATCGTTCGGCTTCGCCAAAGAGAAAAATTTCTTCCGCCGCCGCCCCGGCATTAGTAAGCTCCACCGCTCCGCCATTGCGTCGATCACGGGCCATCTCTGCCGCCAAGCGGCAAGCCTCATACGCCTCCTGGCGTCGGCGCAACTCACTTTCGATCGCGCACAAGCTGGTCCTTGCCACACTGCGATTCCACGGATCTTCGGAAGCGAGGGCTTGTTTGACCACCTTCCGGGCTTCCTGAAAGCGCCCGAGCTTCATCAACGGCCACGCCTTGCTAGCACCGTGATCGATACCTAGACGAAGGGTCAAAGCTTCAGCGGCGGCAATGCGCTCTTCATGGTGATCCATTTCACCGTGCACATCCATGATTTCGAACAAGAGCCGGTAACCGAGAGCTTTGGGCACCGGCTCCAGGTCCTCAAGCTGAAAGCCATATTTTTCGGTATAAACCTTCTCCGCACCATTCAGCATGCGCAAGGCTTTTGGTAGATTGGCTTCACCTCGGTGCTGAACCATTCCAAGCACATACAACCCTCGGAAACTATCTGGATTAGCTCGTACAACCTGCTGAGCTAAAGTACGGGCGCTTGCATAGTGTCGTTTTTGTAGTTCGCAGTACGCGCTCCGCTCACCATCCGTACCCCCAAAAAGCACCGCCTCATAACACCCACCATCAATCTCCGGCATCCCTTCTTCGGAGGGTGAGATGGCCGGTGATTCCGCCACCGATTGCGCATGCCCCAGGGTCGAGCTTCCCATCACCCAGCATGCCAACGCGCAGCACCACCTGAAAGCACATAGACACCTACGAACCAATCGCCCGTTCAGTGGTATACTCACCCCATATACATGCATATCACGAGCCTTGTTTGAGCACCGCTCGAGCCAACCGCTCCAAAACCGGTCGCATCGCATCCTCAACCACCAAGTCGGCATCAACCGCCCCCACCCCTAAAGCCAAGCGATGAGCAAAGACCCGGGGCAATACATACTCCAGATCGGACGCATCCACGTAGTCTCGGCCGTACAACATCGCTCGGGTCTGAAGAGCAGGAAGCGCCAACACCAAAGAGCGGGTGGACACCCCCTGATATACTCGGCGATCATTGCGAAGCTGGGTCGCAGTATCCACCAAGGCTTCGTGAATGAGCGGATGGATATGCACCAACCTATGTGTAGCATGACGAGCCCGAAGAACCTCGCTTCGAGACACACACTGGTTTGCTTCATCCGTTTGTTCCCGGCGTTGCTGGACCGTTCGCAACACATCAAGCTCACTATCCCTGGAGATATGAGACATCCTGATCTTGAATAAAAATCGGTCCAATTGCGCTACCGGCAATGGATAAGTGCCCGCCAGATCCAACGGATTTTGGGTAGCAATCACAAAAAACAACTCGTCGAGCAGCCGGGTGCCATCATCCACAGTGACTTGTTTTTCCCCCATGGCCTCAAGGAGGGCCGACTGTACTTTGGGGGAGGTCCGGTTGATCTCGTCCGCTAGCACCACATGGGCAAATATCGGTCCGGGGACAAACCGGAGGGTACCATTCGCCGGCTCAAAAATACTGGTTCCGGTAATATCCGAAGGCAATAGATCCGGCGTAAACTGTATGCGTCTAAACCGTTCAACAACCCCACGCGCATCCTCCGCTCGATCATCCAAGATCGACTGTCCAAGCGCCTTCGCGAGGGTCGTTTTTCCCGAGCCGGGATAGTCTTCGAGCAGGACATGGCCATCCGCCACCAGCGCAATCAGCACCAATTCAATCACATCGTCGCGGCCGATGACCACCGACGAAATATGCTGAAACATCCGACGCAACACGTCGTGTGCTTCCGCAAGCTGATCCTCTGAAGAACTTCCGTTGTCCGTGACATCTGTTGATGAAGAAACTATCTGTTGTTGGTTGTTCATTTGGCCCACCACCATGGCGCGGGATGTACCAGCGCCCCAATTCGTCGCCACCAAGGAAGCCCTGAGGCCAACTCCCGAACGGTGCTCACTCCCAAACGATATGCTCGTTTCGGTAACACCGTCGATGCTCCTCGTAGGACTTCACGGTTGAGCTGTTCCGTCAATGCGAGAAAGCTGGGCGCTTGCCGGGAGACTCGAAGAGCAAAGCGCTCTCGGGACTCACCGTATTCGCGAACAATGCCTGCCGCAGCAAGCCGATCCAGACATGCTCTATAGGCCGGCCTCACCGCAGCCGGTGTCAGCAGCGGACGCCACCGGCGATACCAAGTGACCCCATAGGCCCCCAAAACGAGCAATCCTAGTAACCAGGGCGTGCGTTTCAGCCACCGTTTCAGCCAAATGACCAGCGGGCTGGGTTCAGCTGGCTCCCAGCCACTTTTCCCCTCACCCCGAGCCATTTCGCCGAGCAAGCGCTGGAGATCCTCTTCATCAAAAGAGGCCGGTTCAACCTCTTTTCGCGTAGGCACAATTTCTATAGGGACCCATCCTGAGTCGGACAGATGAATTTCCACCCATGCGTGTGCATCGCCGCTTTTGACTAGTAGCGCAGATCCTCCACGCAGATTTTCCGACGCGACCGCATAACCTGCACTCACCCGTGCCGGAATGTTCAAAGTCCTGAGCAAGGTCGCCGCCGCATGGGCAATGTGTACGCAATACCCCTTGCGATCTTCCGCGGACGAACCGAACAGAAACTCCGCGGTAGGATCATCTCCCGTATACTTTTGTTTAAACGAATAGATGGTTGTCTCCTCCAAGTACTGCTTGACGGACAACGCTCGGGCCATGGGATCCTCACGAAACTCATCGCGGAGCGTGGCATCAATCCGCGTGGCCAGCTCTATGTATCTCGGATCTTCGGGCACCCGGGTGTAATGGGCCCATAACTCTTCCGACCATTTCTCGCTGCCCGCTTGCTGAAACAAAAAGTCATCTACTGCGCCACTAGGCACGCTGGATACCACTCGATAAGCCCGATAAAATCGGCCGGGGGAGGGATTGGCCATCGGTTCCAGCTCCACCGCATCCGTGAGGGCAAACAATCGCTGATGTTCGGTCAGAAGCGCTACGTCCATGGCCACCTTCTCCCGTCCCAGAGCGTAATCCGGTGGGCCAGGTATCACTCGCTTGCGGGTAGGAAACCTCCATACAACATCAAGATCCGCCTCGCTGTGGGTACTTTCGACCAATCGGACGCCATTAAACTGCGAAAATGCCGCATGACGGAAGTAATAGACGCCACCGAAGGGCTCCACATCCTTGTGAAACACAACCACCGCCACCGGGCGCTGGGATTGCCCTGACTGGTTGTCTTTGTTCTGGAGTGAATCTTCCGAAGTGCTTGGTCGCTTACTCGCATTCTCGCCATCTTTCCCGGGAACTTGCTGAGGTTGTTGGCCCCCACCACCAACTTGGGGAAGAAGTTGGTCCGCCGAACGAGAATGTAAGGGAATCGTGAGTACCCCCGCCACCAAGAGCACCACCAGTAAGGCGAGCAGGGTCTGAGACGTGCGACGGGCTTGGCTGAGTGCTCCTGCCACCAAAAACATACCAACTACACCCAGCCCCAAAAACGCGTATACCGGGTCCCATCCCTGTTGCCAGAACCAGTCGGCAAGCCACAGAGGACGGGCGATCATCCCATCTCGATGGGCCATCACCGGCGCGGCCACCGCTGCTGCAATCACAACAATTTCAACCGCTAACAAGGCTCGATAATGTAGTGACAATGTCCTTAAGGTAAACGCGAGAGCAAAAGCGGTTCCCCCAGTACGCAGCCCATCGAGCCAAAACAGGCTTTCTTGGAGTCCCAGGACCTCAGCCGGCCACGAAAAGCGGACGAATATCTCGGCCAGCCCAAGCACCCCTAAGCCCACCAGCCAACTAGTGACGATCGCCAGCCACAACCGTAGGCGGGCTCGGTAAGCGATGGTTGCCCCTATAGATGCAACCATCACCGCCCCTCCCCCCGCAACCATTCCGGAGAAAAGGGCAAAGTCCCAAGACACGGCAACCCATGCCCCGGCCATCATCAATCCATAAGCAAATGCGGTACGAAACGCTCTCATGCTACACCTCTTGGTGCGGTGACCATGCCATCGTGTCGGCGCCCAGAAACCCGGTCGATGACCACCAGCTCCGCCGCCAAGGGCCGAAATGCCTCTTCAATGGTCTGCAGCTGCTCAGGAGAAGCCGTACACGCTTCCGGGGACGCCTCATCCCCGCGCCGAAACCACGAGTGTTGGCTTGAAGCGCGAACCGCATCAAACCCTACCACAACCGTCAAGCGGCCCTGAAATCGCAAACATCCCGCCTTCACCGGCTCTATCCACTCACCCGGCATACACGGCACAAACACCACCACCCGCGCCCCACTCTCCGGTGAAGTCCCCGCGAGAAATGTGCGTAATCCCTCACCGGTATCCAGTGGGGCCCCCTCTGCTTCGGCGAGGGCTACATTCGGATGAGAACGAGCAATAGCCGCCTCTGCCGCCGAAATATCCGATGTCCCATTCGGCAAACGATCGGTCCCAAAATGCCATTTTGGTCCCAATAAGCGGCGACTGACCGCCACCCAAGCGATCGCCGCAGAGGCTTCATCCCCAGTGCCAGTCACCAGATAAGCATAGACATCAGTATCTTCGTCACGAGCGGTCTCTGCGGTCCGAACCATCAACTGGCCGGTGCGGGCGTATACCTTCCACAACACCAAACGGATGGGGTCGCCGCGGACATACCGTCTCAGTTCCACCTTATCTCCCAGTGGTCGGCCAAACGGATGGGCTTGCGACTCACCGGGCGCAAGAGCGGTTAAATGAGGGGCCCGCTCGATCTCTCCGAGCCAGGGACACACCCGGACCGGTTGACGCGAACCAGCCTCAAACTGCACCCGTGCTAACCCAAAACAATCCTCTACAACAGTTTTACGCACAACTTGCGACCCTGCCGTGCGGTGTTCTGCGGTGAATTGCTCAATGCCCCGCTCGGTATCTAAACGAAGTCCGGGCGGTGAAACCACCTTGGTGCGAACAACGAGCAGAGGCACCCTCGTCCGTGGAAACCTTTCACCGTTTCGGAAGCCCCGATGGGCCTCAAACTGGATTGCTTCTTGAGAAAATAGATAGGTATGAGCCCATCGGTACCACAGATAACCTCCAACCCCGACCACAAGGAGGGCAACCACTTCCATGACGATCAATGCGCTGCTTATTACCTGGGCCACATAGTCTTGGCGCGGAAAGGCGTAGAACCATAGGCTCATCACTGATCCTACCAAAACCAACGCACCGAGATCGGTCACTGGAAACCAAGGTCGCACCTTAGTGTACGTACTAAGTATTCGTTGTCTCACCGTCATCCACTACGAACGATTCACCGCTTGCAAAAACCCGTGTGTCTAGAATTTTGAGCGGTAAGCCTCTCTCGACTATCGTTGATCACAAAGGTAGCTCGCGGCAGGTGAGGTCATCCGTTTTTATCTGGACGTGGAGCACTACCCTGGCCGCATGCGTCTCTTTTACCAAAGTACAAGAAACCCATAACCCCGACCTTGCTACGCTCACATGGCTGCACACCGTCCATACGGAGCTTGTATACGCCCTCGTCCTTGAACCGGATGCTTCACCGAACCTCATCTTGCCTACCCTTACCTCCGACAACATTCTAGCCGTTCAGGCCCGGCTGCGTTCCCTTCAAGCCCACCGTCCGACCCCATCATCCGAGGCCACGCCTCATATTCGCAAGACGGTGACTCACGCTGGGGTACTTGTCGAGCGAGCAATGGCTTTGTGGGGAGGTATCGAGGGGGAGCCATTGGGTCTTCGGCATCCAGAGATCCTGAACCGAGGGTGGGTCCGAGCACGAAAAGCCATGCTCGTCGGAACTACAGCGGAGCGCAAAGCGATCTGGAACACACTCCAATTGTTTACCCAACAAGCTGCCACCGTGGTGCAAATCACTTCCGAAAACGAACGCAACTGGGCGCTCGATCGCCTATCTAACCACGAAGAAGCCATTGTGGAGCTCCTGCCCCCACCTATACCGAGCGACCCCATCTTTGGCGCTTACCGCGATGCTCTGACGTGGACTTCAACGGCCGCTGCTTTCCCCATGAGCTCAGCGATGATGCGAGCGGTGGGTCACAAGCAACCGCCCGACCTAAGCCAACTCGCTGAGCAACTCCAAGATGTGCTCAGCACCGACCAGCAGACCGTGTACACCCTCGCTCTCAAAGTGGCGAGCACCGGTCCCTCGACCGTCGACCAGCGCGTGGCTACCGCGTTGCAGGTCGCTCGCGAACCTACTACATTTAGCGCCACCGACGCGATCAACCCAACCCTGGTCAAACACTGTATCGAACGACTGGAGCTCTGGATAAACGAGCGCCAAGCATGGCCCAACGGCCCTCTTCAGCTCAAGCCTCTACGCATCTCTAATCAACTACTGGAGATCGTCTTAGCACCAACAACCAACCCCGTTCGTCTTCTATCACCAACATCACTAAGCACCACCAAAGAGGCGGTGATTATCGCCACCCTTGCCGACATGATGGCCGCGCCGATCATTCGAGCGTCCGCTCCAAAACTACCCCTCTTCCATGAGGATCCGGTTACCGTCGCCGCATTAGCAAGCCGCCTGCTTCAGAATCTCGTGAAGGAACCTGCTCCCCTATGGCTCGAACCAGAGACCCGGCTGTTGGTCGCAACATTGGTGCTCGAACGTCATGCCCGGGCCGCCGCAGATATCCGGCTGCACTATGAAAATCGGGCCGCTGCTTATCAGGTGCTGACCACCATAGCGAGCTACGATCCAGTATCGGCGGAAGAAGTACTGGACGCCGCCCTTGCCCAGCCTGGGCGTTATGCCAGTGTGTATTGGGCAGAGACCTTGTTAGCTACCGGGCGCGCTTGCCCAGGCATTGCCGCTTTCCTCTGCCACTAAATGGGCTAGCCACAAGTCTCCAATAAGAGGGCCGACCACCGGTCACCGGACATCCAGCCGTATCAGGAGGCTAGTCACGAGCGAAGCGCCTAACTCACTTTTCCGATGGCCTGCTAGGGCGTGTCTTTACCCTCCGACCGTGGAGATGACGCCGTAGCAGAACGCGGGACGAAGGGTAAAGATACGCCCTAGCCCAGTGCCTCTTGTAGACGCTTGCTGATAGACGCCTCCAACTTGTCAGCCTTCACCCCCGCCGCACGGGCGAGTAACCCAAGCTGAATGCTCACCTCCACCGCCGACGGTGAAATTTCAACCGTGCCCGACACACCCGGCCCTTTAACCTGGGCTGTTGGTCCAGCCCACTCGAGGCGGGCCCCCCGCTTTGCGAGCTCACCCACAAAACTCTCCAGGGCTACCCGTGCACCCTCAACACCGAGGGAGTGCGCTTTTCGAACATGCACTTTACTCATAGCGGGTCCGTACCCGGCCTACTTTAGTTTCTTCTCCACAAACAGTACGTGTTTACGCACTTTTGGATCATATTTCTTCAGTTCGAGCTTCGTGGTCATCGTCCGGCGGTTCTTGGACGTCACATAGAAATAGCCCGTTCCCGCCGATGATTCGAGTTTAATGAGCTCTCGACCCTGTTTCGCCATTCGAGCTCCCTACTCATCCGGCACAGGATCGTCAAGTATCACCGTAGCTCCACAACTATCTCGTATGGAAATCGAACCACTGCGCATAGTGAGTTAGCGCCCGAGCCGTGCGACTGTCGGGGTCCAAGTCGGACCGCATCCGCTTCACATCCGCTGGGGTATCAACGTCATAGTGCGGTTTCAAAACCGTGATCCGGAGACCGGCTCGCGCCGCCGCCTGCTCCGTCAGTGCCATCACCTCGGGGGTAGACCAGGAAATCCCCTCAAACAACGCCGGAGCATCTTGTCGAAGACCAAAGAGCATATAACCTCCATCATCTGCGGGTACAAAAACCGCGTCACTATGCTCGGATGGCCGATGGAGGACATTGAGGGCTTCAACCACTCGCTCCGAGGGGAATGTGGGAATATCAGAACCCATCACCACCGTGGCTTTGGCTGGGCTCGCTCGCCAAGCATTGCGCATGCGCTCCCCAAGATCGATGCCCTGCTGAGGCACGAGGATCCAGTCCTTGGGAACCAATCCTCGGATCGCATCTACCGAGTCGTTGTCCGAAAGCGCGCAAGCAAACATTCGGATACCACCACCAAGCTGGGCCATAGCAGCATCCACCTGACGGCACGTATCCCAAAGAAAAGCGCAATATAGATCGGCTGCTACCGAGGCAGGCAGCTGAAGACGGGTTTTAACAGCCCCTGGTATCGGAGCTTTACCCATCACCACCGCGCCGAATGGAGGGATGCTCATTAAAGGGCGAGCACAACCCCAAACACCACATCCAGAGCGTCAGCATCTATGGTGGAATCCAGTAGGGTTACCTGTTGATCAAACGCTTGGCGAGCCGGATCCGCCGGTCCTTCAAACGAGATCGAACGAAGCTCATACCTTACGGCCAGCTGCGCGCCGAGCTGGTCAAACACCCAAAAGCGGGTGCGCAATCGGCCGGCTATGCGAAAACCGGAGCCGTTAGCACCCGTAGCCAATGGTGCCTCCTCAACCGCCACGATAGCCCCACCTTTACCTTCGAGATCCACACCCCAGCGGGGTGGTAGGTCCAGAAGAAGTCTGACCCCGCCTCCGATAGCCAATGTGCTATAGGAATTCACCGCTGAGACATCACCTTGCTCTTCAACTATGGTTGAACCGTAGTCCACGGACACCAACGGTTGCACCCCCAGCTGCCCCCCTTTTCCAACATCCAGAACATTGAAACGCCAACCAGCATTGCCGCTGAGATCGATAAGCTGAGCCGAAGGGGCGTTGTTATCCACCAGATTGCTGGTGATATTGAACGTTGCTGGTGCAAAACCAAAATCAACATCAGCTATTAACCCAATGGGCATATACAATCCGGCCGAAGCATTTACGCTCAAGAGCGGATCTAGCTGGTAGCTCAAAGCCGACTCCGCGCCTCCCGCTGACAAGTTGTACGCGGAACTAAGGCGGCTGCCTGAGCTGATAGCAAACTGTAATAAACGCTGTTCGGCCGATGCTTTGTTCATCGATCGCCCCGCAAAATCAGACTGTAACTCCTCCGAACGATCTGGTGGATCCACGGGTTCATCATCCACCCGCCGATCGGAAGAACTGTCGAAGGCGCTCTCGTCTTCAAACGAATCTTCCGGCTCGAACTCGTCCTCGTCGAGTTCGAGTGCCTCCCCTAGAGGTTCTCCGGAATCACTTTGGACCACCTGAGAATCACGCAAAATGGCCTCAGCCATTTGGGTACCGATCGACCGGCCAGCAGCAGGGGCCCCTGCTCGTCTCCGATACGCTTGTTCGAGAATGAGCACCGACCGCCCATCAGAGACTCTAAAAACTTGTCCTTTCGCAGTAAATGCACCAGTTCGACCGCTGATACGAACCACGGCCAGATAATCGCAGTCCGCTACTTGAGCAACTTCGATAGAATAAACGGATGACCCCAACTCCTCAGCAGCCGCCCGGAGAGGGGGACCCCGAAGCACCTCCAGACGCGCATCTTCGAACGCAGCGATGACCCCCTGCGCAGTCGGACCTCGTCCGGCTGGTTTTGGGCCAGTTACTCGTGGAAAAGCGACAACCACTTGAGCAAAAGCGACCTCGGGGGGCGCCGCTGCGACCACCGCAGCGCCGAGTAGGGACAGGTTAAGCCAGCGTAAAAGCATTGGTTGACTCCGTTCACTAGAACAACATCCAGAGCACATAACGTCTACTCATGACGTCTGATTTACTACTCGTAGTTATACCAGTAGTCATTAAACGGCCTAACAACCACCTAACGAACACCAAAAATGCGCGCAAGCAGGGCCCTTCTTGCCTCGGATATAGCGGGATCAACCTCCTGAAATGAAGTCTGTTGGTCTACTTGTGGGCGTACATCATCGTCTGACTCCCGAGAGCCTGCGCTCAATTTAGTCTCCGGAACACGATCCACTGAGGCTTTCGGAGTTAGGTCTTCCGAGAGTTCCGTCACCGGATGAGGATCCGCCGACCCGACATGCGTTGTTGATGGCATCACCGCCGCATCCAACTCGGACGATGATGACACTCCAAACCGCTTGCGACGCCCTCGACGACGACGCCGTCGACGCCGAGCCTGGCTATCACTGAGCCCCTCATCTGCCTCTAGAGCGTTTTCTTCAGGGCCCTGTGCTTCAAAGACCGGCTCTTCAAGGCCCTGTGCTTCAAAGGCCAGCTCTTCAGAGACCGGCTCCTCAAGGACCCGTTCTTCAGTGAGGCTTCCATCAGAGACTTCGATCGCCCGAAAGATAGCATTGGGATCAACGGGACCAGGTACCGCCGCCTGAACAGCCTCAGCCACGGCAATCGCCTGAACCACCGTCAGACCGTCATACCCATCTCCGGACACCTCACTATGATCGAGGGAGAAAGCTCCTTCGGATCCATCATCTTGGAATGTTGCCCCCGGCGATGGTGCCGCACGAACATCATTTTGAACCGGTATCACCGCCGGGATGGAGTTCTTGAACAGTCCCGACGGTGGAGCGCCGTTTTCGCGAACCCTACGATCCTCAATAGTACCTACTCGGTACTTACGTCGTTTCCTCCGCCGGCGATTTCGTTCCTCAGAGCTCTGCTCCAACTCTATAGCTGGTTTTACAGTTGCTGGTGCTTCGATAGTCCCAGAAGAAGGCTTGCGACGTTTACGTCTAGTTCCGCCCTTGGTTCGACGATCTTCCTTAGGTGCTAGCTTTTGCGTCACTTCATCGAGAACTTCGTGATTGGATAAGAACACCACCTCATCCTTGGCCCGTTCAAGCTCCGAACGCGCTTGGATTGTGACTATGCATGCATACTTTTGTTCGAGATCGAATAGGTCTGAACGTCGGCGATTCAGAAGGAATTCCGACGTTTCTGGGTGAGTAAGGATCCGAACTTCCCCAACATCCCCCTGGGCCAGCCGGGCTCGAACCCTACGAATCAATGAAAGTGAGTGGCTTTCGCTTGAACGTATCCATCCGGTCCCAGCACAGGTTGTACAGCGATGCTGAAACGCCCGGCGCATCCCTTGTCGAATGCGTTGTCGAGTCAAAACGCACAACCCTTTGGAATTGATTCGCGAGATTTTGTACCGAGCCTTATCCGCTTTTGCTGCTTCAGCAAGCACGTGTTCCACTTCACGCTTGTGCTTAGTCTCCTCCATATCGATGAAATCGATGACAACAATACCACCCAAGTCCCTGAGTTTGAGCTGCCGGGCGATCACTTCAGCGGCCTCGCAGTTGGTTTTGAAGACCGTTTTTTCGTGATCACCCTCAGAGGTCATTTTTCCTGAGTTAACGTCGATCGCCACCAGAGCTTCGGTCTCATCAATAACGATCGACCCACCACTAGGCATCGCAACCTGGCGTTCAAACGTCTCTTCTATCTGCTCTTCAACCCGGTAATAAGAAAAGATGGGTATGGGATTCTTATAGTGGATGAGACGCTCTTCATAAGCGGGCATCACATCTCGAAAGTATTCTTTGGCGTTCCGAAACTCCTGATCCGAGTCAATGAGCACCTCATCTATTTCATCACTAAAGTAGTCTCGAAGTGTGCGGCCGATCAAATCCGGCTCGGAGTGCATAAGAGAGGGCCCGCGAACGTGATCAGCCGAGCGGCGAAGTTTCCGCCACTGTTCAACAACCTTATCTAGGTCGCGCTGAAGCGCGAGCCGCGTTTGCCCAAATCCGGCAGTCCGGACGATAAAGCCACAGTTATCCGGCTTTTTGATCCGCTGTGACAGCAACCGCATACGCCGCCGCACCCGTTCGTCCTCGATTTTACGGCTGATCCCTCCAGAATCGGAATCGGGCATCAACACAGTATAGCGACCGGGCAGCGAAAGATACGTGGTCAGGGTCGCACCCTTTTCCCCAATGGCATCTTTCGCCACCTGCACAACAATTTCCTGTCCCCGTTTGAGAACATCGGTAATACGTGGCCGTCCGGACCCATGCCAAGGCCGACCATATTGAGTCTCACTAACTTCACTAAACGGTAAGAACCCCTGTTTATGGCGTCCATAGTCCACAAATGCAGCCTCTAATGAGGCTTCTACGTTATGAATTACGCCCTTATATACATTTCCTTTGAGCGTACTTGTTTCTGAGGCTTCGATGTCGAGCTCAATGAGCTCCCCATCCTCCACAATCGCGATTCGGAGCTCGTTGGGAGCCATCGCGTTGATCAGCATCCGGATGGTCATGGATGGTTGTTCTCCAGAGACGAGACATGAGACGCGTGGATGTTTGTAGAGACCACCGGCAACAACCAGATCGCGGCGGCTCAGCACATGAGCTTAACCGGCAAGAGTCAGTGTTGTTCGTACTCGATGAGCCTTCGCTCAATCGCAAGCGTTGACTCCGTTTCGGAGCTATCGGTGGATACGGCAGTGCGTAGAACCCACCCATGCCTGCACTTCGCCATGGTACACCTTGTACACATCTGCGGCGGCAACTTTCATCGGGTGGTTGGCTCCAAGTCGGGGCCAGGCAGTCTCTTCCGTAATAATAATGAGACCTTATCTCTGGTCCTGGATATGTAACTCGGGCCACGCGTGTCCTCGTATCGGTCGTTAATGCGCTCTACACATCAGCTGCAAAAGCCGTCCGAGCGCAGTCGTTTATCGGGCGCTCAATGACCAGTCCCAAGCCTCCATTTCATACCCACCAACGCGTAAACGCCCATCAAGGCGCGGTGCGAGCACGATCGGGATTGGCTAGGTCAGTGCCGCTCCGGTTTGATTAACCTAACTATACAAGTTCGCGTGGCTGCGGACCAGTCCTGATCGTGCATCATCCAATGATGGAACCGGTAATGCCCGAGTTTTCGCTTGTCGGTTGGGCAACCCTCACGCCACCCACACTCGACTGGCTTCCCGGTTGACGGCCTGGGACACGAGTTCTAGAGGGTCCTGGGCATATGATGCGCGTGACCGACTTCCAGGAGGGACTCGCTTTCGATGATGTCCTTTTGAAACCTGGATATTCAGAAATCCTGCCGAGAGCGGCGGATCTTTCCACCCGTTTGACCCAACGCATTGAGCTTCGTATGCCCATGATGTCGGCTGCGATGGACACAGTGACCGAATCTCGGCTGGCCATCGCCATCGCCCAGCTCGGTGGCTTAGGTGTCATCCACAAAAACCTGCCCGTCGCTCGCCAAGCTCTGGAAGTCCATAAGGTAAAACGCTTTGAAGCGGGGATTATCCCTGACCCTGTCACCGTATCTCGAGAACAGCCGATCGAAGACGCCATTCACCTCGCTGATGAACGAGGTTTTTCCTCGTTCCCCGTCGTAGATGGCGATCGACTGGTGGGTATTCTTACTGGCCGTGATATTCGAGCCGCCGCGGACCGATCGGGCCTTATTGAAGCCGTCATGAGCCGGGACCCAGTCACAATTTACTCCGGGACCACCACAGAAGAAGCCCGTCGCATCATGCACGCCCACCGCAAAGAAGTACTCCCAATCATCGATAAACAAGGGAGTCTGGTGGGACTCATTACCCTCAAAGATGTGGAGAAAAATACCCGACATCCCCATGCCGTCACTGACACCCATGGGCGCCTACTCGCTGCCGCCGCGATCAGCGTAGGCCCGGATCGGCAAAGCCGCTCCGATGCTCTTGTGGAGGCTGGGGTAGACGTACTGGTTATTGATACCGCTCATGGCCATACCAAAGGTGTAGTGGACGCCATCAGAGCGACCCGTCGACGCTATCCTGAGATCCAAATCGTGGCCGGTAATGTAGCCACTTATGAAGGTACTCGCGCGCTGATCGAGGCCGGGGCCGACGCGGTCAAAGTAGGGATCGGTCCTGGTTCTATTTGTACCACCCGAGTAGTGGCTGGAGTCGGTGTGCCTCAGCTATCAGCGATCATAGACTGCGCCCGGGCCGGTAGAGAGTACAACATTCCCATCATCGCCGATGGCGGTATCAAGTACTCCGGAGATGTCGTGAAAGCTCTGGCCGCCGGAGCACAAGTTGTGATGGTGGGTTCTCTGCTCGCCGGCGTCACCGAATCCCCCGGCGAGGTAGTCTTATTCGAGGGCCGTGCCTTCAAAGCCTACCGGGGTATGGGATCCCTTGGGGCCATGCAACAGGGTTCCGCCGACCGGTACGGGCAAGCGCAGATAGCCGCCCCTAAGCTTGTGCCCGAGGGCATCGAAGGTCGAGTCCCATTTAAAGGCCCCCTCGAGGAAACCGTTTCGCAACTCATGGGAGGACTCCGCGCTGGGATGGGTTATGTCGGGGCAGCAAAACTCACCGAACTTCATGAAAAGGCTCAGTTTATTCGCATCAGCAGTGCTGGTTTGCGCGAATCCCACGTCCACGACGTGATCATCACCAAAGAAAGTCCCAATTACACCCGTTAACCCATCGCCAAACCGCCTTCCGAAAACTCTGTAACTTTAATTCCCCCCAGACTGGTCGAATAACCCCAAAGACGTGAAGGATGCGTGTGCAAGTGCCTCGTCCACCCTCGACCTTCATCTGACGATTGATCCCGAAGATATTCTCCGTCTCATCCTGAAGCACACCCCCGACCCGATTCTCATCAAGTCCCATGATGGTCGACTGGTAGAGGTTAACGACGCATTGCTTGAACTCCTAGGCCTCGACCGAAAAGAGGTGCTCGGTCGATTGGTCTCAAAAATAGATGGGCTGAAGGTGGATGAGCACCTCCAAAACGAAGGTTCCAGCCGGGGTATCTCTGTGGTCACCGGTGCCGAGATCGTCATTGGAAAAGCAACCAACCCCACTACCAACGAGACCAAAATCTACCGCTCCGTAAACGCGCCCGGTCAGACCCCTAGCGGTGAACCGCTCACCATTGTGGTCACCCAAGATATTAGTGATTTAGCGCAAGCCCGTGAGCAACTACTCGCCCGGGAGGCCGTCCTTCGTGCGACCTTAGACGCGGTTGCCAGCGGTCTATGGGAGTTTGATCCCCAGGCCAACACCCTCAAAAACGATGGCAAATGGATGGAGATATTTGGTGTCAGCCCTGAGATCCATGACGGAACAGTGGACACCTTTGCTCGCTTGATTCATCCCGAAGATAAAGAAAAGGTCTTTGGTCTCGTCTCCGATTGTCTCACCGGGAAAAATGCACGTTACTTCAGCGAACACCGGATGGTGCGGGATGATGGCCGAGAGATTTGGGTCCGCGATACCGGCACCATTGTCGCTCGCGATGAAAATGGCCAACCCACCCGTATGATTGGGGCAGTGGTAGATATTACCGAGCTCAAACATCAACAGATAGAGCTCGAACGACGCAGAATTGAAGCTGAGGCAGCAGCGGACGCCAAGTCCAGATTTCTCGCAAATATGTCCCACGAACTCCGAACACCAATGAACGGGGTCTTGGGCATGCTCGATGAACTCTTAGACAGTCAACTTACATCTAATCAGCAGAGCATGGCGCAAGTTGCCCGAGTTTCGGCAGCAAGCCTCCTGCACATTCTCAATGATATTCTTGATACTTCCAAACTCGAAGCTGGAGCCATCGAATTGGAGATGCTGGATGTCAACATACTCAGCCTCTGCCAAGACTTGCTAGGAATGTTCCAACATCAGGTGCAAGTCAAGAATCTGCCCTTGAAACTCATCTGGGAAGATCCAATACCAAAAATTATCATTGGTGATCCCACCCGCCTTCGACAAATTTTGGTCAATCTGGTGGGCAATGCTCTCAAGTTCACCAAGGATGGACAAGTATCACTAACTGTTCGAACTATTGAAGAAACTCACGTAGAATTCGCCGTCACCGACACCGGCATAGGTATCCCTCAGGAGGCTCAAGATACGCTCTTTGATCGCTTTACTCAAGCTGATGCCAGTACAACTCGACATTTTGGGGGTACCGGGCTTGGGCTTGCTATTACTCAGCAACTGGTGGCTCTCATGGGCGGTAAGTTACAGGTTGAGTCCACGCCCAACGTGGGAAGCCGCTTTTTCTTTCGTATCCCTCTGCATAAGCCAAAAGCCCATACCCAAAACACATCTGATCCTGTACAAACCCCTGACCTACCTCCCCTAAATATTCTTGTTGCCGAGGATATAGTGGTCAACCAGATGGTGGTTCGTCGACTCCTCAAACGCTACGGGCATCAAGTCACCGTTGTTGAAAACGGTTCTGAAGCGGTTAAGGCGGTCTTGAACACCGCCTTTGATGTCATTCTCATGGACGTCCACATGCCAACAATGGATGGGATCCAAGCTACCCATGCCATTCGTAAACTTGGGCCCCCCATGGCCCAGACCCCCATTGTGGCCCTAACCGCCAATGCGATGAAGGGAGATCGTGAACATTACTTGAGCGAGGGTATGGATGCTTATGCCACCAAACCGCTGTGCCGAGCTCAACTTTTTAGCGCTATCCGGCAAGTCATTCGGAAACCGTGATAGATGCTCGGCCCGAGATTGAACCCAAACTACGCCTCTTCAAGCCGGACCTCACCAACAAACACCTCCTCCGCAGCACCAGTAAGCAAGGCTGGGTCCGCATCCGTTAAAGGTAAGGTAATCTTCACTGGACCTCCCGGCAGCCGTACCTCAACCTCGTCCACCCCTGCAGCCAACCGCTGGGTTCGACGAGCGGCCAAGGCGCATGCCGCCGCCCCGGTGCCGCAAGCCATAGTCCGTCCCGCTCCCCGCTCAAAGACCACTAGATCGATACGCTTGTGGTCTTCCGTCATCCGGGCAAAACCCACGTTCACCCGCTCTGGGAACCGAGAGTGATACTCCAACTCCGGGCCATAGGTATCCGCCAATGCGGTGAGCGACTGACTTCTCCACCCCGGTTGCTCCGCGAACAACACCAGATGGGGGTTACCTATATCTACCTCCACCCCAGTAGTAGACATGGCATCAACATACACTGGCACTGAGGGATGAAGGACCCGGCCGTATCCCAAGGTAACCCGTACCTCACCATCCGCCGTCAACCACCCTTTCATTAACCCCGCTCCCGTTTCCACACTCAGCGGTTCACTACGACTAGCTTCAGCGAGCGCCAAAACCACACAGCGAAGACCATTGCCGCACATTTCAGGGACCGAACCATCAGCATTGTAGATGTGCATACGAGCATCAGCATCCCCGTTCGGTCGCAGCACAGTCAGCACTCCATCCGCGCCAATACCGGTTCGCCGACAGCACAAGCGGCTAGCTATCTTCTCACTCATCAGGTGATTATCCCCTCGAGCATCCACCACAATAAAATCGTTACCCAAACCTTGAAACTTACGAAATCGCAACCACATTGACACCGATAGACAATGGCGTCCTAAATCGTTGACGTCAAAGACTACGTCCCACAAAACTAAGGGTAGATCTTCAAAGGCGGTGGAAGCGATGGCAAAAGGAATGGCTTGCCTACGAGGAATCAACGTAGGAGCGCAGAACCACCTAGGACTTGAAGATACACCCTGGGATAGGGGTACAACAATCCTTGGCGGTTATGGATACTAACGCTATTCAGGTGGTGCTCGTAACCGCCCCTGTAGAACACGCTCAGGCATTGGCAAAAGCCTTGGTCGAGCAAAGGCTTGCCGCCTGTGTGAACATTCTCGATGGCATCCAATCCACCTTTTGGTGGGAAGGAACGGTTCAAACCGAACCAGAAGCTCTGCTGATCATCAAAACCACTGCCGAGGTCGAACCCAAGCTGCGGGAGGCGGTTCTTGCGCTGCATCCTTATGACGTTCCAGAGTTTATTGTTTTGCCAGTCAATGATGGCCATCTGCCCTACCTTCAGTGGGTGAAGGGTGAGGTTGTGAAGCCTTGAAACGGGCATTGTTCGTTGCCGGTGATCGAGAAGTTACCCGAGAGCCAGTGGCTGCACTATTGGGACTCGGCGCTCAACCGGCCCCACTGCCTAGAGGCATTGCCGAAATTGGGTGGGAGGCCGCCCGTGCCCATTCACTCCTCGAAGCTCGCACCCTGATTGAATTCAGTCCTGCTCCTTTCGACTTGCTAGCGGTCGCCCCCAAGCTCCCCGATGGCTTCGGCTTTGAACTCATTTCTGACTTCCAGCAGACGGGGCAACCGTTCATCCCCGTCCTCGCGATGACCCAGCGAGGAAGAGATCAGCATATTCGCCGGCTAGCCGCCCTCCGGCACCATGTCGCCGGCTTCGTTGACCTGCCCTCCCCATCAGAGCATCTGCGGAAGCAGTTCACGGAGGTAAATAAGCCTCGTCGCGTGCTCTTTGTGACCAGCAATGACCCCAGCGATCACCGCCTTATCGAAGAGTTAAAGCCGGCACATTATCACCTCGAAATCGCGGAAAATCTGCGCGAGGCCACCGCGCAGATGGTGAGATTCTCGCCACATATCGTGGTATTATCCCTCCTTCTTCCCCAGGGCCTCCAGTTGTGTGCAACCCTCAAACGCGCCCCGCACCCGCCGAGCGTATTGCTTGTAGGGCCAGTGTCCATGTTGGCTAACACTGAGGACAAAAACAATCGCTTGCGGGCGGATGACTACCTAGCAACGCCGTGCGCAACACCGATGCTCACCCAACGGGTTGCCGCTTTGGTCGGTTGGGGTCCACAACCTCGGTCAGTCTCAGCCTCGAGGGTTCCATCTTCACCTTCGATATTTCACAGTCCCACTGTAGATGACACACAGGAAGCAGCCAACGCCCTGACGACTCTAGCTGCGACGCCCCAACAGGCCTCTGCCGTTCCTATACTCTCCGCACGACGTGCCGGACGCCGGGTGCCATGCAGCGCGAAAGTTATTATCGAGAGCGAAGATGAAATATCTCCAATCGTGACTTACGCTCTCGATCTTTCCTCGGGTGGATTGTTTGTCAACGGCAACCAACCTCTGCCCCTCGAGGCTCGGATCCGGTTACGGTTTTCCCTCTTTGCTGACAATCCCCCCATTCAGATAGAAGCACGGGTCGTATGGCTGACCGAAGGCGTCGCCGCACCTTATGGTATCGGTATGGAGTTCGATCAACCAACATCCGATACCCTGCCCACTGGGTTTAGCCAAATCATTGAATACGTCAATCGGGTTTCAGCGATTTTGTATCAACCAGACTAGCAGCCTGTTGATTTGGCCATGTGTGTAGCTGTCGAGCCCGGCTTTTCGTGAAACGCTCTGACGACGCGGCGAGCGTACCTGGCGGTACGCGACCGAGGAGAGACTTTTCGTGGTCAGGACGTTTCACGCAAAGACCGGCCGATGGATGCGTGAAGGGCTAGATCAACCGGCTGATAAGCCTACCTCGAACTATGACGACTGAGCCAAATCAACAGGCTGCTATGAAACATATATTCTTATATGGTCCCCCAGGGGTCGGTAAACTGACAGTAGCAAAAGGTCTAGAAAAGAGACTTGGCTATTCCATCCTACATAATCACTTAACCGTTGACGCTGTGTCGCCGTTTTTTGAGTTTGGATCTCCGGTATTTATGAAGCTTATACGTAAGTTTCGTTTGGACATCATTTCAGAGCTGGCAGATAATAAAGTATCCGGTTTGCTACAGACATCATGCTTTTCAGTAGATCGACCGGGAAGTTTAGAGCATATCTATGACATCAAGAAGATTGTTGAGGATGCTGGGGGACAGGTTTTTTGTATTCAATTGATTGCTGATCCTTCTGTGTTAGCAACAAGAGTTATACAACCGGACCGAGCGAACCATGGGAAATTGACTAGTCCGGATAAACTGGAAGAGGCGCTTGCAGAAATAGACTTTTTTGCACCGATGCCCAGTGGACTGCACACTAAAACCGTGAGATCTTCGGTTCTATCTATCGAAGAGACGATCAAAGAGGTTGTTCAATGCATCGCGAAGTTGTAATCATAACCGACTGCTCAGATATCGCGGCAACGGAACTAAGAATGGCTATTCGATCCGTGCACCCATCAAGTGATCTTTGCTGTAGTTCGGAGTCGAACAACTATCTCGATTCTTGTGGGTAGCATTTTTTTGGTGTCTCGCTCCACCAGTTGAACCTGCCCCTGACGAGAGAGCTTCTTTGTTCCAAGGGCGCGCGGAGGCCCGATCAACCGGCTCTTTGGGGCGCGAATCGACACCGATTGAAAAAGAGGTATACATAGAAGCTAGGTATTCAGTACTGGCCCGCTCCGCACATCGCCAAGCCTGCTAACCTTGATACTCGGCACGGTGTCATGCAACCGCGACCCCAAAAACCGGACCTCGCAATCCCCCTCAACTCGGCCAACGCTCCTGCGCTTGGCAAGGGCCAAGCCCCATACTACTTTGAAGAGTATGATGAGCCCCGAATGGTTGAGCGCCCTCGCCCGCTACAACCGCTGGATGAACGACAAACTCTATGGATTTGCGGCCACACTAAGTGACGGCGCGCGCAAGCGCGACGTCGGCGCGTTCTTCAAGTCGATCCACGGCACCTTCAACCACCTCCTGGTCGGTGATAGGATCTGGCTCGCTCGCTTCCAGGGCGTGACCATCGCAGACAACTTCATTGGGCCGGGCGGCATCCTGTCCCTCGGCCAGGAGCTCTATGTCGATTTCGAGAAACTTCGCAGCCAGCGAGCACTGACTGACGACGAAATCTGCACCTGGACCTCCGAGCTCACCCACGAACGGCTCGCCGCCCCACTCGTGTACATGAGACGCGGTCAAAGGCACGAGGCTCCGCTCTGGTGGGCGGTCGCCCATCTATTCAATCATCAGACCCATCATCGAGGCCAGATCACTACCCTGCTCAAGCAGCAGGGCTGCGATCCAGGTGTCACTGACTTGCTCGCAATGCTACGCGACGAGTAAGCGAGACCGGCGAATAAGCGTGGCCGGCCAATAAGCGTGGCGGACGAGTAGCCTGGCCAACGAGTAACGAGTAAGCGTGGTCGATGAGTAGCCTGGAGCCGGGTCGATGAGTAGCGCGGTCGACAGAAAGGCCGCAACTTTCTTACTAGCAGCCTGTTGATTTAGCCCTGTGTGTAGCTATCAAGCCAGGCTTTTCGTGAAACGTTCTGACGACGGATAGTCGCGAATCACATGTCACAGCCAACGAAAACAGTAAGAGCAGTTCCAAATGGGTTCAGCCACATGCTGCAGCTAACGATTAGGCAACAATCGTTAGCTGCAGCATGTATGTGTAGATATCATTCATAGGCCCGATTCTGACCATTTTCAAGAAAGAGCATACGCTTGGCACTATGGCTATTCGAATAACACCATAAAACCTACTGTCTAATAAATACTAGGCTAGAGAATTCAGTGGCACGCACCCCCTCTAAAGGGGACGAGGCTACAATCGGTCCGAGTCGCAGTTCGTCGCCTGACACCTGATAAATAGTATCGAAAGACAGAGTGGAATCCGGATCCAAATTGTCAAGATCCACGACCTCTTCTTGATCACCAACCAGCAGGTCCTCGAGCGTAGTGCCTAGTGATTTGAGCAAGGCTTTCAAGGAATCGCTAGCCGTGATATAAAGACGGTCCGCAGAAAAATCAAGATGCTTCGCCTCTCCTGTGGATACGGTTGTTGTCTCTCCGGACGCGGTGATGGTCCAGGAAGAATTCGCACTGAAAGTAAGGCTGCCTTCGCAGGAGGTTGAATTGACGTATTGAACAGATGAAATAATTGCTGTGCTTCCGCTAATGAAGATCTCAACTACATTGGATACCTCACTGGCACCGGATATCTCACTGAAAATTGCTCCATCGTCTCCTTCTACAACTTCGCAAGTGCTTGAGATCCAGCGACCCTGTAGATCTTCCAGTAGTGGCGGGCTACTTTCATCTCCGTCTCCGCCACAGCCGCTGACCACCAGCGATGCCATGGCTATTGACAGCAGAGTGCGATAACTCCGTTGCCGCGCACTGGTACCTGAGTGTGGTGTTGACTTCGCTAAGATTAGTTTCATGGGTTTGATTTCCTTCCCTAGTGATCAGAGCACATATATAGTCATAACAAATACATTTCCAGCACAAGGAAGTAATGTAAAAGCAGCGGACCGATCAGTTCTCGGGGTAATATATTTTTTGCATCGAATGCTTATTCGTATAGGTGACTTTAGGTTTCACCCGCTTTAGCACACGGGATGAACTCGATTCAATGTTTCTAACTAAAGGGAACAAGTGAGATCGCTATCACATCCGAATGACGAACTACACCAATAACTATTCCCGGTTATCAACATCAGTTCTATGGACGCACCTTAGCAGCCCGTTGATTTGGCCATGTGCGTAGCTGTCGAGCCAGGCTTTTCGTGAAACGCTCTGACGACGAGGCGAGCGTACCTGGCGGTACGCGACCGAGGAGAGACTTCTAGCAGGCCATCGGAAAGACCGGCCGACAGATGCGTGCAGGGCTAGATCAACCGGCTGCCAGGGCCGACCCCTCACAAACGCGGGCTACGGCGTCATCTCCACAGCCGGAGAATAAAGACACGCCCTAGTATGACCTGATTGTCTTTTTTTTCTCCAGATTTGCGATGTGGTCAATATGTCCCGTGCCGAAGCAACATCTCGGACTCGACCAATATAAAGGGCGGAGCTGGGGAGATTCTCATCAACACTTTGGCCTGCACACCATCATAACGCTCCACCGGAGGCTTTTCCCTCCTCTACTCGGAATACCGGGAAGTGGAACCCATTCTATAGGCCCTTGTACAGGGGCTTTTTGCGGAAGATGGCTTGGTACCCGGTTGCCAACAATGGATACCCAGACTCCTCAGGATACAGCAAAGACCCCTTAGCCAGGCATAGCCCGCGTAGAGGCAGGAACTTGGGTTCAACCCAAGTGATTTCTACTATATTGCCGGTAGCTTGGTCTCAGAGAAGCCGGTCCGGTGTGCAGCCGCTCAGACGGGCACTAAAAGTTCACACCCACAAAAACCTGGGTTCTTCTCGACTCATCCATTGGGAGCTGAAGGCTGATATTGAGGTTACTTACGAATTTCCCATATTCCTTTTCCCATTGTCGCCGCTTGCTCCCAGAATGAGCTTTTCTTACTCCTCCTACGAGGGCGAGGAGGGCAGCTACACCTAAATGAACGGCTCCTATCCCACAGCCAGTATATATAAAAAAGGCGTCCTCGAAGGCCTCGGCATAGTCGTCGGACTGTTCGCTGATTGAAGCCACAGCAGCGCCTAGGACACAGAAGCCTAGGCCTGCTCCGGCAGTTATGGCCGCACTCTTAAGCACTTTACCGCCCTTGGATTCCGGTTTGAGAGGAATTTCTGGGCTTAGATCTAGAGATTCGGCCAACTTACCGCCCTTGGATTCCGGTTTGGGAGGAACTTCTGTGCTTAGATCTAGAGATTCGGCCAACACAGAACCAGCGCTCATGGACACAGATAATCCAAGGCAAAGCTGAATGACATGTAGTATTCTATGTAACACTTCGAGCTCAAGTAAAGCAGAGTATCTGGATATTCGCTACCGTTGTGACTGTAGTCATGTAGCTTTGTAATCTATCTCACTTAGGTCGTTTTTTTGCACGAGGAGTTAACAACACCATCGAACATTTAATCTAAACTACAGCAAAGACCACTTGAATTGATTCGGTAAGAATCTACAAAGGGTCTATGCTGTGGGACTCCCTATCAGCCTGTTGATCTAGCCCTGCAGGCATCTATCGGCCGGTCTTTCCGTGAAACGTCCTGACCACTAGCAGGCCATCGGAAAAGTGGGATGGGTGATCCGCGAAGGTTCTTTTCCGTGGAACGCTCCGGATGAAGAGGGCGCATACCGGGCGTATGCAACCGATGAAAGGCGAAGCCGGTCC
>JAHQVK010000095.1 GCA_019634385.1 Myxococcales bacterium
ACAGCAGATATCACTTGGGTTGAACCCAAGTTCCTGCGGCTACGCCGGGCTAGGCCCAGCTGCGCGACCTCTTGGTGATTCTTACTGAATCACTTCAAGGGGTCTTTGCTACACAGCAGATATCACTTGGGTTGAACCCAAGTTCCTGCGGCTACGCCGGGCTAGGCCCAGCTGCGCGACCTCTTGGTGATTCTTACTGAATCACTTCAAGGGGTCTTTGCTATAACAAGCAGCCTTCGGGCCGTCTTAGTCATGAAATAGTTCGACCGTCTTCGACTCTCGTCGGTTGCATACCGCCGGTATGCGTCCTCTTCGTCGAAACCTTTCACACAAAACCTACCACGAGCTATGCCTGCTGGGACAAATCAACGGACGGCTAAACTTGGGCGTCTCATCCATTCGACGCCCTGATGCACCACTTTGGTTGCTACCTTAGTGTTCACGAACGGACACTTTTGTCTCACATTAAACTAACCAATAGTCAGAACCCACTGAACAGCGGATTGGAGAACGTCCGAGTATGGTCTGGTTCCTGCTTTTCCCAGCCCATGTCGTCTTCGCTTCCAGTACCTGGCCCTCCCAAAAGCGGCATCAACATGGACCGTCCTCTCGTTCAGCAAAAGCCTCGTTGGCCATCGCTCATCCTAGCCGTACTCACCTGTATTATCGTTACG
This sequence comes from Myxococcales bacterium, assembly GCA_019634385.1. GTDB lineage: Bacteria > Myxococcota > Kuafuiibacteriia > Kuafuiibacteriales > Kuafuiibacteriaceae > JAHQVK01. Next base: position 675 of record JAHQVK010000095.1, read on the forward strand.
CTCCTAATATCTCGCTGGCGGAGCGGGGGGGCAACCGTACTAAGGATAGCCAAGAACCGAGTGAATATCACCACCGTCCATCACGGCGTCTTTGAAGACCATCTTCCGCTTCGCGGACAGGTTGAACCTCTGCAAACCATATATATCGAAACAACAGCTGGAGGGCGTGTGGAAGAGATTCTCGTCGACGACGGCGCGATGGTAAAACAAGGCCAACGCTTGCTGCAATTGTCAAACCCTACGCTTGAGCTCAATTTCACCTCGCGAGAGATAGAGGTCTCAGAGCACCTTGACACCATTGGGACCCTCGAACTTGAGATTCAAAAAGACCGCTTGAATCACCGCCGGTATCTTGTGGAAGCAAACTATAATATCGCCCGACTCAAAGGACAAAGAAGAAGACGTAGACAACTATTACAATCAGGCGCCATCGGGATAGAGGAGCTGTCGTTGATCAACAGTGAGCTCCAATACTGGACCCAGCAGAAACAACTTACCCACGAAACCATGAGAGTAGAGAAAGCTCTTCAACACACCAAAATATCAAAGCTCCAAGAGACCACTGGGCAATTGAGGCACTCGCTCGAGTTGGCAAGAAAAAATCTGGAGCGATTGAATATTTGTGCCCCGAAGAAGGGCTATCTTACTGCCTTTGATGTTGAGCTCGGCCAAAACCTCAAACCTGGCACCCGCATTGGCAGTATTGATGTACCCGAAAGCTTTAAACTCACCGCATCTATTGATCAATTCTATCTTGCTCGGGCCCAGATTGGTCAAATGGCCTATCTGACGGGAGACACCACTGACTATCCCTTGAAACTGGTCAAACTCCATTCCGAGGTCAACGACGGAATGTTTGAAGCAGAGTTTCTCTTTCTCGAGGCCCAACCTCAAGATATCCGAAAAGGACAGACACTACAGTTTCAACTCCGTTTCGGAGAGGCAACAAAGCGGCTTTTGATACCCAACGCAGCATTTTACGTAGATACCGGAGGAAGTTGGATGTTTGTAATAGATTCCAGCGGTAGGGCCCACAAGCGGGCTGTTCAGCTTGGACGCCGAAATGCCCAATATATAGAAGTAATCGATGGTCTTGTAGAACACGACAAGGTCATCACCTCATCCTATCAGGGGTACCAAGATATAGACACCATACTCTTATATTGATCATAGAAGTTATATGCTTAGCAGCCGGTTGATTTGGCCATGTATGTAGCTGTCGAGCCAGGCTTTTCGTGAAACGCTCTGACGACGAGGCGAGCGTACCTGGCGGTACGTGACCGAGGAGAGACTTTTCGTGCTCAGGACGTTTCACGGAAAGACCGGCCGATAGATGCCTGCAGGGCTAGATCAACAGGCTGCTAGCCCCAAAATGAATAACCACAAGCTCGCCATCTACGCTAAAACCGATTCTATAAATAGTAACCGGTTGGGCAGTTTCGCAAAACAGCGAAGTAAAGAGCAAGAGCTTGAATTCAGCCCTTGCGGTTTCAACTACAAAATAGGAAAGCACACACAGTTCACAAAATATTTAGTTAGCTCAAAACAATAATATACAACTACGCGCACTAAAGTTAACCCGAAGAACAAAGCCAACATTGGAGCAAACGATGATTCATCTACAACATATCAGAAAACTTTACCAAACCTCAGACGTTGAAACTGTTGCACTGGATAACATTAGTCTAAGAATTAACCAAGGAGACTTTGTAGCGATCATGGGTCCTTCGGGTTGCGGCAAATCTACTTTTCTTAACATATTGGGCATGCTGGACAACCCCACTTCCGGGAAATATATCTTCGACGGCAAAGATATATCCAACGCGTCTGAAGCTACTCTTTTGGAGATCCGCAAAGTAAAGCTAGGATTCATCTTTCAGAGCTTCAACCTGATCGATGAGCTCACCGTTGAAGAGAACCTAGAGCTTGGCTTGATCTACAACCATGTTGGTCGACAAGACCGGAAAGCTCGGGTTCGAACTATGATGGAGCGCGTTGGTATCAGCCATCGCGGGCGCCACTTTCCCCATCAGCTCTCTGGAGGTCAGCAGCAACGGGTAGCGATAGGACGAGCTCTGGTAGGAAACCCTCTCCTCGTACTGGCTGACGAACCCACGGGAAACCTAGATAGTGCCCATGGTCATGAGGTCATGAGCATGCTCCGTGAGCTCAACAACGCGGGTACAAGCATCGTTATGGTCACTCACTCCGGTGAGCATGCACAATGGGCCAAACGGACCATCCAGTTGCTCGACGGTCGTGTGGCTGGCAACGATGGAGAGGCTACAGATGCTTAGGAACTATCTCGTCACAACTTTCAGAAGTCTAACCCGCCACAAAACCTATGTGCTCATGACGCTATTGGGTTTGACGGCGGGATTTGCGTCGAGCCTACTCATCTTGCAGTATGTGCGGTACGAGCTGTCCTACGACCAAGACCTTCCAAATGTTGAGCACATTGCCCAATTTAGCACCCGTTTTGACAATCCGGGCCGAGATCCGATCTTCATTACCGGGGCCCCAGGCCCGGCCCACAATGTATTAGCTCCTGCTTTCCCTGAGATTGACGTCACCACCCGGGTATACGCCCAAACCTACCTCATCAAACGAGGCCAAGACGTATTTAGGGAACCAGGCATCCGGATGGTGGATCCGGAGTTCTTTGATGTCTTTGATCTCCAAATAGTGAAAGGTACCCGGTCCGGAGCACTAGATACTAACCACTCGGTGTTATTAAGCGAAAGTGCCGCCAAGAAGTACTTTGGCAACACTGATCCCATTGGTAAGACTCTGGATCTCGATGACAACTTGAGACCTCGGACACTTACCGTAGTCGCTGTCTTTTTGGATCCACCTCCAAACTCTTCGTTTGATTGGCAACTAATCTATCGGTTTGAACCAAGCTTCTATACAAAGCGCCCATGGATGGCCGAGCACTGGATATCGGTCAATTGTCAGCTATTCGCCAAAATCCGGCCAGGCACAGACCTTAATGCCCTAAATCAAGCCTTACCCGAGTTTGAGAAAAATCACATTCCTAACGCAACGTTCAACCAACAAGAAATGAACCTTCACGAGCTTATATCTCTGTCGATGATCTCGCTGAAGGACTACCACCTATTTAGTAGAGAGCGGGGGCAGACACCTCAGTACGTGTGGGTCAGCACCTATGCTCTTATAGCTGTCATCATTTTGGGCATAGCCTGCTTCAACTTTGTGAACTTGGGTATCGCTCGAGCGAGCGAACGGGGGCGGGAAGTAGCGCTCAGAAAAGTCCTTGGGGCCAAGCGATCCAGCCTCATTTTTCAGTTTTTGATGGAAAGTACCCTTCTTGCTTTATTGGGCCTAGGGATGGGTCTGTTGCTTACAGAGTTGTTGCTTCCCTATTTTGGATACTGGGTGGACGGGAAACTTTCGATTGAATATATAGGTTCAAAGAGTATTTTGCCCTGGATTGGGCTACTACTCTTCCTTGTCGGGGTGTTGGGTGGACTTTATCCAGCGGTATACCTTGCCAATATTAGGCCAGCGGCAGTACTACATGCCAACAACAGTGAATCTGGCACCCGAAGGGGTTGGGTTCGCTTTATCCTAGTAGTCACTCAGTTTATGGTCTCCGTGGTCCTGCTGGTGAGCACCACCGTCATTTATCTTCAGACAAACTTTGCTATGGGAAAAGACCTGGGCTTTACCAAAGAAGGATTAATTGTGGTCCGTGGTTTGTATCACAAAAAGGTCCAAGACAAACGCGAAGTCCTCCGAGAATTGGCCTTATCTATTCCTGGTGTCACTCATGTGGGTTTTTCATCAGCAGTCCCAGGAGACTTCAACGAAAACAATAACTTTGTGCGAATACCGAGTGAATCCGGCAGCCAAGATCTATTACTCGGTGAACTCAGAATTGGACCCGATTTTATTGAGACCTACCAGGCTAAGCTGTTGGCGGGCAGAAGTCTGCAGCGGGACCGACAGCAGGACAACAGCACCGACTATCAACAGAAAAACAAGAAAATAGTATCGATACTTATCAACGATCTGGCCGCCACCAAGCTCGGATATCCTTCGCCAAATGCCGCCATAGGGCAGATTGTTCAGTTAAGTAAAGGGCAGAATAAGGGCATGCAAAACGCGGAGATTGTGGGAGTGCTCAACAACTTCCATCTGAAATCGATCAAACACCCCATCCGACCGATGTTCTATCATTATAGCCAAAAATCTATGGGCACGATGTCAGTTCGTTTTGCCGGCGTTGATGGGCCAAAGATACTATCAGCGTTAGAAAGACGTTGGAAAGAGCTCATTTTGGAGGTTCCTTTCCGCAGCGAATATCTGACCATATACCTCGGACACATGTATAAGCAAGAACAACGCATCACTGGTCTGTTTGCCTTTTTCTCCGGCCTTGCGGTGATGATCGCGTGTTTGGGTTTGTATGGCCTGGTATTGATGACCACCAAGCGCCGCAGCAAAGAAATTGCCATACGAAAGGTGTTAGGGGCAAACCTCAGCCAAGTGATGGCCCTGGTCCTCTGGCAGTTCTCTCGGCCAGCATTAGTGGCCAATATCGCTGCGTGGCCCATAGCCTACTGCACCATGGACTGGTGGCTACAAAGCTTCGCCTACCGTATCTTTCTCAGTCCGACCTTCTTTGTTGGCGCCAGCGCTTTGACCCTATTGCTCGCATGGATAACCGTTGCCGGTCAGGTATGGCGAGTGGCTCGTGTCCATCCCTCCATCGCCCTTCGATATATAGATTAGCTGAGTTCCTTAGATACAACAGAAATCACTTGGGTTAAACCCAAGTCCCAGCCTCTACGCCGGGCTATGCCCTGCTGCGCGACCACTTGTTGATTCTTATACACACTGGGCTAAATCAACCGGCTCGGCTGCTAGCTCAGAGCTGAGCAGGTAGTGACAGCGCTTCAAGTAGACGGTGATCATCAAAGAACACTTCAAAGTCAGCCGCGCCTGCGTCCCGCAAACGTTTGCTCCAACCGTCCATACGCCTGCGATATTTGCGAGGATCTCGATTGTCAGACTTGAGTCGCTTGACGTTCAAGGCCAGTACCCGCATGCCGGCGAGTTCGTTCTTGTCCAAAACCCGTCGTGTCCCCTTAGGGAGATCTTCGCGAAGATCGGAAAAGATCACCAGCATCTTATAGTCTGGTGTAGCCCCGCGGAGGTAGTCAGCAGCGATCATGATCGCCCCAGTCACATCCGTGTAACGAGCGGACTGAACTTTCTGCGCAAACTCATCCAATGCCCGAGCCACTTGTACCTTTTGTGCATTAGCATCAGACCGTCGCGGTGCGAGGGTGAGGTTGATCTCGATGTTATCCCTCTCGTAGCTCGCGGCGTCGATACGAGCCACCACTAGCTGGTCACCGGGTTGCATCACCGGGAGGATACCGAGCTTGATAGTTTTGACCACTTCAGGCGCCTGGTCAGCGTAGGTCCCGGAGACGTCAACAAGAACGACAATGGCACGGGAGTGTTCGGTACCATCGGTGCAACCGGTAGCACAGACACAGAACAGAGAGACCAAAACCCTGGCTATCATGATTGAGCCTTGATTTTGGTAATCTTTAAGGGCGGCGATTCATCAGAATCAGTTCTGTTCTCGACGCTGTTGTCAGGTTTTTTGGCGCCTCGTCGAAAAAGTAGATGCTCAATAGCAAGGGGGACAGCAATACATGTGTCGTAAATGTAGTGCAACACACTCAGCATTTGGCAAAGACCATAACCACTGATTCGCACAATACCGCCAATCGTCAGAAGCAGCATGGCAAAGATGGCAGTCATCACCACCCCACCGGATGTTATCAACAGCTCAAGAGGGATGGCCGCCATTGCCAAAATCCATGGGAGCACAAAGCCCAGTACCGCTTGCCCAATCATCGGGATATTGGAAGTACTCGGATCATCAGCAACTTGAGCGCCGGCAAGCGATAGGCTGAGCGCATTCTCAGCGGCGACGATCTGCTCTCGTAACACGGCCAATGATGCCTCTACGCTGGCCAAAATGAACAGCCCGAACACGGCAATTGCCAAAATCAAACGTTGGCGAGAGCGAGGCAGCGTTTGCAGATTGGGAAACAGCCTCGTGACTCCAAGCATCTCCATAAGAAACATGCCAGCAGTAACTTCAAGGAGAACAATCACCAAGGCCGCCACGGTTGAGACTGAGATCCCACTGATTCGAGCCACGGTCGGCACAAGCTCAGCCATAGGCAAAGCAATAAGCTGGAAGTTGATCGCGCCCCCACCAACCGCCACCGCAAACACGAGAAGAGACGTAATAAATGTATGCCACGCCAATCGTTGCAAGGTTCGGTCACTCACAACCGACGCCTCCCGAATCTCGTGAAATCCGGAAATGTGCTCACCCAGCTGGGATGTCGACGCCGAAACTCGCGTCATAGTGTCACCCACCTTGGCCAGCAACGACGCGGATTTTGCCATGGATGGCGCCATCTTACCGAGGATTCGATGTCGGCGCGCGCTCATCTGACGGAAGTCGGTCAGCGCACGCTTCTCACTGGCCTCTGCCGAGCGCCTCAGCTCAGCGAGCGCGCGCTGTGCTGTCTTGCTCTCCATACCCGAAATGTTCGAAGCAGCTCCCAGAGTTTCGACCCAGCCGGGTGCTTCCACCGGCGCCACCCCCGCCTCAGCGTAATCATCCTCCATCTTGCGTAGCAGATCGGAAAAGTCTCGCTGGAGCTTGCGATACTCCGCAATGTCTTGTGAAAAATCGAAACCTATGGCCTCCAGCTTGTGCGATACCTTCCGCCCTCTATCTTCAAGTGCTGTGTACCTCAGAATATCCCGATTGCGCGTCTGTAACTCCGTCGCCTGACCAGAAAACCAATGTCCAATCAGGCGTGTGGTGTTGCGCACCCCCCGGGACAGGCTTTGGAGCAACCGGTGAATGGGCACGCGTGCCGCCCACAGCAACAGCTGGGCGGCAACTATAATAGCAACGGTCGCGGTGCTCATGCGGGACCGGCACTAGACCAGGTAGCGCAAATATTCGCTATACTGTTTAACCTTGATATTCCCGTTTTAGATGACGACACAGTGTCGCCGCCTCAAGCTTTTAATGAGCCATCAAGCCGGTGTGCTCCGCACAAGCCCAATTCACCGCTGAACTGCTACCGGATCCCCATCTCTACCCACATCGGTCCACCCCCCTGCTCAAATACCCCTATCAGCGGTATACCCTCACCGGTAAGACTGCGCGCAAGCCACACCGCTCATCAGCACAATCACCACCATTCCTTGCAGCTGACCCCATACCATTCGCCGTTCTAGGGGGTGTATTTAACCTCCCGACCCCGTTCTAACTGGTTTCCTTCGTTTTTATGCGGGGTCGGTCACTTCACCCCCCTGTCGGGCCCCTAGGCCCGGTACGTACAGTTCCCTCCCTCCGAGGCCGAACCCTCACATACCCGGGATACGCGGGGTCATCTCCCCAGCCGGAGGGTAAAGACACCCCCTCACAAACAGACGCTCAACGCGCATATACAAGCAAAGACCATTTGCTTTGATTCTATAAGAATCAACAAGGGGTCGCGCAGCGGGGCATTGCCCCGCTGCGAAGCAGGAACTTGGATTCAACCCAAGGGACTTCTGCTGTATACGCGTTCAATAGAAAGGCTAATGCTTGGTCATGACTGAAATACCTAGCAGCCGGTTGATCTAGCCCTGCACGCATCTGTCGGCCGGGATTTCCGTGAAGCGTCCTGACTGCTAGCAGGCCATCGGAAAAGTGGGATGGGTGATCCGCGAAGTATCTTTTCTGGGGAACGCTCCGGATGAAGAGGGCGCATACAACCGATGAAAGGCGAAGACGTTCCACGGAAAAAGGACCCGCGAAGCGCCTAACTCACTTTTCCGATGGCCTGCTAGTGGTGCATACCTATCAGTGCTCGAGCAGCTATTGAATCGGACAATCAACATACAATATATACAACAGAAATTCGATACAACTATCAAAAGCGTACCACAAAACTATCAAAGCACAAAAAATATTTATGTAACAAAAACTTAAAATCTGACTGTTTGCCTATTTCCAACCTCAAACCTAGCCTATACAGCAAAGACCACTTGAGTTGATTCTGTAAGCATCAACAAGGGATCGCGCAGGGGGCATTGCCCGTTGTATTTTTGCCATACCTCATCCCTGATGAGCCGAAACATCCGGTGACCTACGGTCCCCACTTTTGTCGGTCAACTCTGAGTCTCGAGCAGGCCATCGGAAAAGTGGGATGGGTGATCCGCGAAGTATCTTTTTCGTGGAACGCTCTGGATGAGGAGGGCGCATACCGGGCGTATGCAACCGATGAAAGGCGAAGCCGGTCCAGACCTTCCACGGAAAAAGGACCCGCGAAGCGCCTAACTCACTGTTCCGATGGCCGGCTAGGGCGTGCCTTCAAACTGCGGACCGCGTTTTGACTTGTTTCCCACATACGTGAGAGCTCGGTGGCTTTGCTACCCTTTCGAGCCCCTCGGTCCGGTACATCCAGTACCCTCCCTCCGGGACGAACCTTCACACTCGTGGGATACGGCGTCAGCTCCCCAGCCAGAGGTTAAAGACATGCCCTAGCAGCCGGTTGATTTAGCCCAGTGTGTAGCTATCGAGCCCGGCTTTTCGTGAA
>JAHQVK010000096.1 GCA_019634385.1 Myxococcales bacterium
CTGCTAGTGCAACAATGTGGCCTTATGGCGCCGTATATTTTTAGGCTGCACCAGTATTGGCTCGAAATTGGACGTATAATACCGATAGTATTAACCGCGAACGATGGTTTTAAGCTTTAGAATAGCTGGTCGTGAGGTTGGTGCTGGCGCTGCTCCGTTTATAATTGCGGAGGTCGCACAAGCCCACGACGGAAGCCTGGGGACAGCACACGCTTACATAGACGCAATTGCCGGTGCTGGCGCAGACGCCGTGAAGTTTCAGACTCATATCGCTGCAGCTGAGTCTACGCCATCCGAGCCGTGGCGGATACAGTTCAGTTTGCAGGACGAGTCCCGGTACGCGTATTGGCAGCGGATGGAGTTTAGCTTCAGCCAATGGCAGGGCTTGAAAGAACACGCTGTTTCTTGTGGGCTCATCTTCTTGTCATCACCTTTTTCTGAAGAAGCGGTGTCTCTCCTTGAGCGAGTTGATGTGCCAGCATGGAAAATTGGCTCCGGCGAAGTCATGAATCTACCTCTTATCCAACGTGTCCAGCGGACGGGGCGTCCAGTACTAATATCCAGCGGAATGTCTTCATGGGAAGAATTAGATGCCGTCGCAAATTGCATGCGAGTGCCCTTCGCATTTATGCAGTGCACATCAAAGTATCCATGTCCACCGGAGGAGATCGGTTTACATCTTATTTCGGAGATGAGGCAGCGATACCAGGTGCCAGCGGGGTTGTCGGACCACTCAGCTACGCCATATGCGGGTTTAGCTGCTGCCGCCCTTGGTGTGGATCTAGTAGAGGTGCACGTGGTTTTGGATCGACGATGCTTTGGTCCCGATACAAGTTCGTCGCTAACCATTAGCGAGTTATCAAAACTAGTTGAAGGGACACGCTTTATTCATAGATCACTACAACAACGGATAGATAAAGACGAAGTAGCGGAAGAACTAGTCCCCATGAAGCGACTATTCCAAAAAAGCGTAATGCTACGTGAGGATGCTCCTGCCCGTTACGTGCTTAAGGCTGAAGATCTTATCTTGAGAAAGCCGGGTACAGGAATTCCAGCGTCGGATCTGGAAAAAGTTGTTGGTCGAAAGCTCCGTAATGCGGTGGCTAAGAATATACCCTTGCAAGAGGATGACTTGGATGATGTCGGCTGATCTTCGTCGTGTTGCCGTTGTTTTGGTGGACCGAGCTAACTATGGACGGCTGGAGCCCGTAATGCACGCGCTCCAGGCAAGAGCGGAAGTCAAGCTGCTTACCGTGGTTGGTGGAACGATGGTTCTTCAGCGCTTTGGCCGTCCAATGAAGGTGGTTGAGGCGGCGGGCTTCTCTGTTGACGCAGAAGTATATCAGGAGCTGGAGGGCTCTACACCAGCAACCATGGCAAAGTCCATTGGATTTGGTGTTACTGAGTATGCAAACGCTTACCATAGGCTATCGCCTGATATGGTGGTGCTAATTGGTGATCGTTATGAAGCATTTGCCGCGGCTATAGCGGCTGCCTATATGAATATATGTATGGTTCATTTTCAAGGAGGAGAGGTATCAGGTTCAATAGATGAAAGTGCCAGACATGCGATCACGAAGCTTGCTCACTATCACTATCCTAGTACGAGGCGGGCGAGAGAGTATTTGGTTCAGATGGGTGAAGATCCTCAAACAATCCTTGGTGTTGGTTGTCCTTCATCCGATCTTGCAAACGGATTGGATCGAAACTTTGATCCTATATTGATAAACAGTCAGGGTGCAGGTGCGACGATTGATTGTACGCAGCCATATATTCTGGCTGTTTACCATCCGACTACCACCGAATATGGTTCAGAAATTCGGCAAATTGATTCTCTTTTGAGTGCATTACGAGATGTTGGTAAACCGACTATCATGCTCTGGCCAAATATAGATGCAGGTTCAGATCGAATAGCAAAAAGAATTCGAATTTTTCGTGAACGTACCGCAAGCGAACCATTTCTCCGTACAGTAACTAATCTTGAACCATCTATCTATCTTAAGGTGTTGGCATCAGCACAATGTGCAGTTGGAAACTCTAGTAGTTTTGTGCGTGATGCGAGTTTTTTTGGTACTCCGGTAGTTTTGGTTGGCCAACGCCAAGCATTTCGAGAGCGAGGAGACCACGTACGACCGGTGTCTGTAGATCGCACTGCCATTGCTGAGGCGTTGGCAATTCAGTTGGAGCATGGGCGTTATCCTCCTAGTGAGCTCTACGGGAACGGGCATGTGGCTGACCAAGCCGCCAAGGCCATAGCGGTTGCTCAAATTTATGCACAGAAAAGCCTTCACTATGTTCACCGACCTCAATGAGGACGAGTATCATTGTGTCCTCATTTCATAATCTAATAATCTTATGTTACTCTGCGAGTCCTGTCTGTATGGCTCATTGGCTGTTGTCGGTTATATGTTGGTAGATAATCTGTACACCCATAAATCAAAGGGTACTTTGCGGAATCTACTTGCAACTTATCTGCGGAATCGCGTCCTACTAATTCATCGGAGGTTGGTGTGAGTGAAATAAGAATCCTAGCAATAATCCCTGCTCGAGCTGGCTCAAAAGGAGTTCCACATAAAAACACTCGGTGTTTAGCGGGGAAATCTCTCATCGAACGCGCATTTGAAGTGGCTCAGTCATCGAAGTTGTTCGAAAAAATAATACTTTCATCAGACGACCATAATGCGATCGGTATTGCTCAGAAAATTGGACTTGAGGTCCCTTTTGTTCGGCCTTCACTGTTGGCTACCGATGTGACGCCTATGATAGATGTGGTGCTACATTCTTTGGACTTTTTGGATCCTGATGGAGAGCAGTTTCAAGCGATCATGTTACTTCAGCCGACCAGCCCGTTTAGGAAAGTTGAACATCTAAACGAGGCAGTCCGACTTCTTCAGTGCTGCTCAGCATCTGGAGTGTGCAGTGTGGTTCCTGTTCCTTTTGATTGGTGTCCGCATTACCTCCTAAAGCTCGGTGAGAAAGGGATGCTGGCGCCATTTATGCCAGATGGTTTTAACTATAGTCGACGTCAAGATGTCCCTAGGGCGTATCGTCGATGTGGAACGGTATTTTTGACTCGGGCAGAAACTATCCGCGGCGAAAAGAGTTTCTATGGGGATCGGTGTGTGCCGTTGCTCACAGATCCTAGTGAATCTCTTAATATTGATAGTCAGGCGGACTGGGAAAAGGCCAAGGTTCGGCTAGGAGTTCGTCGGAGGGAGGAGGCTCGAAATGTGGTCTAGTGATCCGGGATTGGTTTCTGATGAAGACGATCGTCTAGTGAGGCATCTTAGATTTCTGGAGAGTCACGTCTTTCAGATACATACAAAGTGGCCACACTATAGATGCTTGTTGAGGGATCTACAGGAGATTTCGGGGCAGGCGGCAGCATCAGCCACAGTGGCTTGCCTTGAACGCGCCTTTATTTTCGGTGGTAAGAGCCTGTTTGCAGCTCTGTTTCCCCATGTCAACTTTTGTCCGGTTGATGTCTTGCTGGAGGAGTTACCACCAGATCGAATTGGGTACCAGTTGCACTGGCTTGAACATCCCGATTGTTATGCTTCGATAGTTGCTCAAGAAGCTTATGTCTCAGAGTTACCGTTTGTTGACGGGGAGGTTGATGTTTTGCTGGTCCCCAACTTAGTCCACCACATTCGAGACCAATCCGCCCTGTTTGCAGAGATAGCGAGGGTGATGAAACCGGGTGGACGAGGTTTTATTTTTGAGACGCTACTCAGAGAACTTCACCAGGTCCCGTTTGACTTTGTTCGGTGGACGCCATGGGGTTTTGAAGAAATGCTCGGTACCGTCGGACTTCGACTCACGGAGTGGAGACCGGCGGGAGGTCCTTTTGAGGCAATCGCATATTGTTGGGATCAAGCACTTCAGTATCTTCCCCAAGCAGAGCGGGATGTACGTTCCCGCTGGTTTCGCACCGAGCATTTTCCAGAGCTAATGAGACTGGAGGCCCAGTTTGGTCGGTGTAATTTGGAGAGGGAGCACACCACGTTTCCTGTTGCGTACGGCATCCATTTTGAGAAGCCAGTTAGTGGCACCTAAATGTGATTTCGGGCCTGTGTGGGTCTTTGTCGCTATGTCCTCTCTGGGGCTTGGTTATCCTCGAAAGACTGGTCACATACGGTAGCTCATCAACTGCCTTCATTTGGTGATTCTACCCTTTTCAGCCAGTTATGGAGTGTGAAAAGCGAGTTGGGTGTCAGGTCCACTGGCAAGCAGTTGTCGTTCGGCACAGCGAAGTGAACTCGGTAATAACTTGACGTAAGGGTCAAGTTGTTAGCATTGTTCTCCCGAACATGACGTTTACGTAAATGTCATGTAAGGGTACGCCATGCTGCCGATCGTAGATGCCAGCGATGACCTAGTATTTGAGACTTTTCGTATTGGTGATCTTGCGAAACGGGTAGGTAAAAGTGCGCGTGCAGTCCGACTGTACGAGGAGAAGGGGCTGTTGGGACCAGCCGAACGTACTGAAGGAGGGCATCGGGTGTATGGAGAAGATGCGTTGGCTCGTCTTAAGTGGATCGAACAGTTACAACTGTTGGGGCTGTCTTTGGGCGACATTCGAGCGTTTCTGGACCGACTCCGTTCTGCCGAAACCGCTCCACTGGTGATGGAGCAAGCGAGAGAACTTTTCGAGCTGAAGCTTTCTTCTGTGCGTGAACAGGTGGTGGCCTTACAGGCCATTGAGGCTGAGCTTAGTCGGGGCTTGGCATATTTAGCCTCTTGTGAGACGTGCGCACCCTCAACTGAGGTTACCGCGTGCAAGTCCTGTGGACACAATCATCCAGTTGAGCCACCGCCGTTGGTAATGGGTATCCACCAGACGAGCGAGGGAAAATAACCGTGAGCATTAAAACGCCCATCTACATGGATTACAACTCTACAACACCTATCGACCCGAGAGTGTATGAGGCGATGCAACCATACTTCACTGATAAGTATGGTAATGCGGCTTCACGTTCGCATAAGTTTGGGTGGGTAGCTGAAGAGGCGGTTGAGCATGCTCGAGAGAAGATAGCAAAGCTCATCAATGCCTCGCCAGCTGAAATTATATTTACTTCAGGAGCGACAGAGTCAGACAATTTGGCCCTTAAGGGTGTTGCCCATATGTATGGCATGGCCGAAGCTGATAAGTTCCTGATTGATACCTTAGCTAAAGGGCATGCAAGCGGGAGTATTTCAGATGCAGAAAACAAACTGCCAGCGCGATTTGGGCGGCTTGATCTGGAAGAAATTGCTAAGGTAGGTGCCTTTGAATATTTCAAAGAAAAGGGAGATCACATCATCACCCTGGTCACTGAGCACAAAGCTATTCTTGATAGTACTAAGCGTCTCGAAAAAGATGGTTGGAAGATAACCTACCTACAGGTCCAGAAAGATGGCTTGGTTTCGTTGGATGCTCTGAAAAAAGCTATTACGAAGGATACCATCCTTGTCTCGATTATGTTGGGCAACAACGAGATTGGTGTGGTCCAGCCGGTTGCCGAAATTGGGGCTATTTGCCGGAAACATAAGGTGTTGTTTCACACCGATGCTGTACAAGCTGTGGGAAAAATACCGGTTGATGTAGAGTTGATGAACATTGATCTTCTCAGTCTCACCGCTCACAAAATGTATGGTCCGAAGGGGGTAGGTGCACTGTATGTACGTCGTCGACGACCCCGCGTACGATTGGAAGCGGGTATTGACGGTGGTGGGCATGAGCGAGGGATGCGCTCAGGGACGCTAAATGTGGCCGGTATTGTTGGTTTTGGAAAGGCAGCGGAAATATGCCTTGACGAGCTTTCAGCGGAGCAGGAGAAAGTACAGGGACTTCGTGATCGACTGTGGAAAAAGTTCCAAGATAACTTAGATGAAGTTTATCTCAATGGTCATGATCAGTGTCGTTTACCAAATAACCTAAACGTCTCTTTCGCATACGTAGAGGGAGAAGCTCTGATGATGGCGATTAAAGACGTGGCAGTGTCGTCAGGTTCTGCATGTACCAGTGCATCCCTAGAACCATCATATGTACTTCGGGCTCTAGGGGTTGGGGATGAGCTAGCACATAGCTCTATCCGATTTGGAGTAGGGCGGTTTACAACGGAAGAAGAAATTGACTTCGTGGCGGATTTGGTTATTGCAGCCGTCCGTCGTCTTCGAGATATGTCCCCTCTATACGAAATGGTGAAAGAGGGTGTTGATCTCGAGTCGATAGAGTGGGCGGCACACTAGTTGCCTACATATAACAAGGAGGAAATGGGATCATGGCTTACAACGACAAAGTAATCGATCATTATGAGAACCCTCGAAACGTTGGGACCTTGGACAAAGAGGATAACAATGTTGGGACCGGTCTGGTAGGGGCGCCCGCTTGCGGGGATGTCATGCGCCTTCAGATCCGTGTGAATGATGAGGGCATAATTGAAGATGCTAAGTTTAAGACCTTTGGGTGCGGTTCTGCTATAGCTTCGTCCTCACTGGTTACTGAATGGGTTAAAGGTAAAAGTGTTGATTTCGCGGAAGAGCTTAAGAACGAGGCTATTGTAGAAGAGCTCTCGTTGCCTCCGGTGAAGGTGCACTGCAGTGTATTGGCTGAGGATGCCATCAAAGCGGCAGTAGCTGACTGGAGAGAGAAAAAGCAGAAGCCGTTGAAGTGAAGGAGATGAATGGAAAATGGGAGCGTTAGATGTTCTACAAAAAACACCAACCGCGATAGGTACTGTGGTGGTGACGGAAGCGGCGTCCAAAGCTATCCAAAAGTATCTGTTGGAGCACAAAGCGCCAGATGAGGCTGGACTTCGTATTGGTGTTCGAGGCGGTGGATGCAGTGGTTTGTCGTATTTTCTTGATGTTGAAACCGAGATTGCTCCCAACGATCATATAGTTGATGCTCCTCTTAGTGTGAAGGTGTTCATCGATCCTAAGTCTTTGCTGTTCCTTCAGGGTTCAACCTTGGACTATGTATCAGGCCTCATGGAGTCTGGATTCAAGTTCCATAACCCTAAGGCTGGCAGAGGATGTGGTTGTGGAGAGAGTTTCTCACCATCTTAAGGCGTTCCGCCCACAATTACAAAGATCATGTCAAAATGTTGGTCATGTAGCTTCGAGCGAGGCGGCTCGCTCGTGTGTCCAGAGTGCAATGCACTTCAGCCGTTAGATTCTAAAGCTACCGATTACTTCTCTGCCTTAGGCTTGCCTCGCCAGATGTCGATCTCGAGAACTGATTTGGATCGGGCGTTTCGCACCGTTGCTAAACAGGTGCACCCTGACCGCTTTTCTCGGGATGAACCGGAGAAGCGAAAACAAGCCCTCCATCATACTGAGTTGGTCAATGTAGCCTACAAGACGTTAAAAAATTCTCAGAAGCGAGCCGAGTATTTGCTGGAGCTCGGAGGTTTTCAGGTAGCATCAGAGACTGATCGCACGGAGGATAAGAGTTTCCTACTTCGGCTTCTTGAAAAGCAAGAACTTCTTGATGAGGCTAAAGATATAGCAACGATTGCCTCATTGAAGCGGGAGACTACCGATCGGCAAAAAACTTTAGTTGCCCGAGTTACGCAGTTTTTTGATGCAAATAAGGACAACTCGTCACTTGCTATCGTGGATGGCGTAGGACCAGAGAATGTTCGCAAGTCTCTGGTTGAACTACGCTATCTACGGCGATTGCTGGATCATATTGCGGTAAAAGAGGAAGAGTTATTTTAAGATGGCATTGCTTCAGATAGGTGGTGGACCAAAAGAGAAGTGCGCGGGGCGGGTGGCTGGTATCGACCTTGGGACAACCTATTCATTGGTTAGTATTGTTCGCGGCGGTACACCAGAGGTACTTCCTGTCGGCGATGGGGTCAGCAGAACACTGCCGTCAGTAGTTTGGTTTGGTCCTGAAGGTAGGGTTGAGGTCGGAGAGAGGGCTCGTTCTCGGGCTGCTGAAAGAGCGGAAGGAACAATTGCGAGTGCGAAACGTTTTATGGGTCGTTCTCAGAAAGAGGTTCTTGAAGCCCGCGGGCTACAGCCATACCGTTTCTCTGACAATCTGGAAGATCCTGTAGTGAGGTTCAAAGTAGCAGAAGATCGCTACGTTACTCCGATGGAGGTTGGTGCGGAAGTTCTTCGCATTCTATCAGCCCGAGCGGAAAAGGCCCTGGAAGGACCACTTGATGGCGTGGTTATCACTGTTCCCGCATACTTTGATGATGCTCAACGTCAGGCGACCAAAGACGCAGCCCGACTGGTGGGACTCACCGTCCTACGATTGTTAAATGAACCCACCGCAGCAGCCCTAGCATACGGCTTAGATAAGCAAAAAGAGGGACTATTTGCTGTCTTTGATCTGGGTGGTGGGACTTTTGATATCTCGCTATTGCGCTTGGAAGGTGGCGTGTTTCAGGTGCTCACTACGGGCGGTGATGCCCAGCTTGGAGGGGATGACTTCGACCGGGCGGTAGCCGAACACTTCTTACTTGAGAAGTATAAAGATCTACAGGACGTACCTACCGAGTTAGCCGCGGAGGCTATCGCTTCGGCCCGAAAAGCAAAAGAGATACTTACTACCGCTGATACTGCCACCATAAAAATTGCTCATGACCAATATCATTTGGATCGAGAAACATTTAATGAACTGATTCGCCCGGTCCTGGGGCGGTGTCTCAAACCCATTAAGCGGGTGCTTTCGGATGCAGACTTGGAAGGCGAGGAGCTTGATGGGGTGGTTTTAGTTGGTGGGTCAACTCGGGTGCCAGCGGTGCAGGCTTTTGTTGAGCAGGCTTTTGGCCAGAAACCACTTTCCGATCTGGATCCGGATCAGGTTGTGGCTATGGGGGCCGCGGTTCAGGCTGATTTGCTAGGTGGTTCCGGTCCACGGGACGATGTGCTGCTTTTGGATGTTCTTCCGCTGTCCCTAGGCATTGAGACGATGGGAGGGGTTGTTGAAAAAGTCCTTCACCGGAATCAGGCTATTCCCACCACGGCCACACAGGAGTTCACAACTTATGCGGATGGTCAAACTGGGATGAGTTTTCACGTGGTGCAGGGCGAGCGGGAAATGGTGGTTGATTGTCGGTCCTTAGCTCGGTTTAATCTCAAAGGCTTACCGCCGATGGGTGCGGGTATGGCGCGCATAGAGGTGCGATTCTCGGTTGATGCGGATGGCATACTTGATGTTTCCGCAGAGGAGGCAACCGCGGGGGTTCGGGCTCATGTGGAGGTCAAGCCCGCATACGGACTGAGTGACGATACAATTGAGCAGATGATTCTATCATCATTGGAGCATGCCGAAGATGATGTTAGCCAGCGGGTGCTGGCTGAGGCAAAAGTCGAAGCAGAGCGTATCCTAGCTGCCCTTGAGGGAGCGTTGTTGGTGGATCACTCTTTACTCGCCGGAAACGAAGAGCGACGGATAGAGGAAGCCCGAGCGCGTTTACGCACAGCGTTGGGTTCAGATGACCCAACGGCTATCAATGAGCAAGTCATGCGTTTGGATGAAGCCTCAGCCGCATTCGCTGCTCGCAGAATGAATCGGTCACTACAGGAGGTACTTGCTGGTCAAACGCCCGACCAGGTGACCGGTTCTTCGTAGAGTTGGCTTGATGACCTAAGGGGATCAGTACAAGATTGCACCACCATGATCGGGATACGGTGGTGTTGCGCTTTTTTTTTAGCGTTCAATGCAGCGAGTCAAACGTCAGTCGCAAAGGCTAACGATCTTGAACTGCGAGATTGGTTGGACCGCCCTGGTGTTAAGTTGCTCGCAGTAGAGTTCTATGCCACCTGGTGCAAGCCGTGCATGGAGGCGGTGCCTCGTTGGCGAAAACTCCACGAGGCTCATCGGAAGGATGGCCTGCGTCTGGTAGTTGTGGCGACCCAAGATCCCGAAGGTGGGTGCACAAATCCAGGATGGAATCCAGATGAAATTGTCTGTGATGATGAGGGTACGCTGGCGCAAGCCATGCTTGCTACACAATTGCCGGCAGCTTTTCTGTGGTCGTGGCAAGGTAATTTACTGGTACGCAATGGTCATGTGGATGAGGTCGAGTCGGGCATTCAGAACTGGATAGATGACCTGCCTAGGGTAGATGTAACCGTATCTAAGATAAGTCCCGGCGCGGGTGTAACGTTGGCCGAGTTGCGTGAGCTGGTGCGAGGTGAGCTAGGGCGTAGTGCAAAGCTTACTTTAGTAGCGACAAAAGAAGAACGTGAACAGCTGAAGCGGGTGTTAAAAGAATCTTTTAATCCCCGTTATGATCAGCGAGCTCGATGCGAAGTAGGCAAGGAACTGCCACCCAATTCGATTCTTCAGGCAAGTATCTTTGGTAGTAACCGCAAGCTGCGGCTACGTCTGGGACTACTGTCGCTTGAACGAGGGTGTTTGATTACCAGTTCGTTGGTTAGATGGGATAGTACAAACCCAGAAGTGTCGGTGGCTGAGGCGGCTTCAAAGTTATTTCGCAAGCTACGTCCTACGATTCAGATGCCGGGTGGAAAAGTATTTCGGAGGAAATCAAATATATCACCGGGCAGTAATGCCGTAACGGTTGGATTCGATTCAGAACCATCAGGTGCGACGGTTTTTGTTGACGAGAAGTTGGTTTGCCAGAGTGCTGAAGAAAGTTGTCGTCCAAAAATTTCTCGAGGAAGTCATACCTTGACTATGTATCTAAAAGGCTATGCCTCACGTTCTGAGAAAGTTAATATAGACCGAGGTACTACCATTCGATGGATACTTAAACGAACATCAGCCACGCTGGCTATTCGTTCACAACCATCCAAGCTTCAGACCATGGTTGATGGACGCTTGGCGGGGCGAACACCTATATCGAATTTGTCCCTTAGCTCCGGCTACCACACGATTCGTATCGCTGACCCCTGTTATGAAAGCGAGGAGCAGCAAGTTGAACTTAGGGCTGCTGCTTTCCACGGTGTAGATCTTGCGACCTCGCCGGTTATGACCGCGGTGGATATCGAGCTTCGGTCTGACAATGGCAAAAAGCAGTTTGGAGACTCTTTCGTCGATGGGCAGCGCATCGGAAAAGTTCCGGGTGTTTATACGGTGCCTTTGTGTTCTAAGTTGTTGGAGGTTCGCACCAATAACCGGGTGATCTATCGGTCAGAACTATCTTTCAAGAAAGGTGTGCTTAACAAAATTTCTGTTGTTCTATCCGAAGGTGTGGACTCTCCGACTAAAGTGCGCTTTGTGGATAGGAAAACCGATGGATTGGGGGAAATTCCAAGTCCTGGTTTTGAACGTGCAGATGGGTCAGGCCTACTGAATAAATCTGTCCGTGGGCCTCAAAAGAAAGCTCGAGGTCAGGTAGTATTTCTACGTTCGGAGCAATTTACGGACTTTCAGGAGGGTAACCGGGAATCAGAGGCATCTAATATATGGACTACATTACAAGGTCTAGGCTACGAACCGTCTGGTGTCGAACTGGCATCAATGTCACAAGTATATAAAAATCGACGTTGGATACGAGGATTGATCATTCCCGAGATGGAAAGTGGGAAGGTGTCCGATATACGGAAGTCATTGGGTCGAGCACGAAAATTTATATATTCCTACGTGGCCAAGGGGGGAACACTTATCATGTCATTGGCTACGCCGAAATTCAGCGGAAGTATGCATTTTTTGCGAGATGTATTTGGATGGAAAAATCTGAAATCTCAGGGATCTGTGGGTAAAGGTCTGTTGATATCAGATATAGCGCAGTCTTTGCGTATTTCTGCGCTTCCAGAAGTTCTCGAAAATAATGGAGATACTGACGTAGTCGTGAGAGATAGTCTACCTCGTGGCGCACGGATCTTGTATGCGGATGAAGCTGGGCATGCGATGGTTTCGGTTTTGCCTTTACGTAGAGGTCGTGTGGTTCTTTTGGGATGGGATTGGTATGATGCTCTACCGACGGGTACTAACGACGGCGGATGGACTGAAGTATTAGATGCGATGCTTAGATAGGTATTTGTCTGTTTGTTTACTACGTCGCCTTCAGCGAAGATGTGTTGCCTTTTCGTACCGAAATTTCAGAGAGCGTTATGAGACGTTTCAGTGGGCATTGAAGTTCCGCCGTGTTGTCCGAAGGCGATAGACGGAGACCATGACGTGTTGGATGCACCTCTCAGTGTCGCTAGTGCTATGAGAGAGTCTGGGCTTGTTGGTAAAACTTTTGGTCAATATCACATTCTGTCCCTTATTCAACGAGGGGGCATGGGCGAGATTTACCTAGCGAGTCTAGAGCCTCAAAAGATCAAAGTTGTTCTGAAGCGTTTGCAAGACGTTCATACCGATGATGAACGCTACGTTGAGATGTTTCAGAACGAAGCGGCAGTGATGTCCGGTCTGGAACATCCAAATATTGTTAAGGTTCTCGGAGTACCCGTCATTGAAGGAAAGCAATGCCTGGTCATGGAGTTTGTGAAGGGACGCAATCTTCAGCAGGTGTTGAGTAGACTCCGAAAGTTGGGACGAAAACTGCCTGCCACTCTAGGCATTTATATTTTGCGCAAAGTTCTGCTTGGATTGCATGAGGCTCACCACGCCCGTTTCTCCAGTGGTAGGCTCCTCGAGCTTGTTCACCGTGATGTTAAACCGGCTAATATTTTGGTTTCTTTCGCTGGAGATGTAAAAATTACCGATTTTGGCATCGCGAAATCTGCTATGCAAAATCGGATGACAACAGCTGGCGTTGTCAAGGGCACAGTGCGGTATCTTTCGCCGGAGCAGATTCGCAGTGAAAAAATTACCTTTGCATCCGATATTTTTTCGTGCGCTTCGGTACTGGTGGAAATCCTGACCGACCAGCCTTTGTACGATCGAGGACCAGTAGCGCCCACGCTAATGGCGATTCTGAACGACGAACGTGCGCCCATTCACGAGCTGTTGCCATTTGATGGCCCTGAATTGGCTGAAGTCATTGAGCGAGCGCTGCACTCAGAGTCGGAGAAACGGTATGGCTCTGCCTTGGACTTTGCGCAAGCGCTAGGCGGGGCTGCTAGGAGGCTGGGGACCACGGTTAGTGATGATGATGTTGGGAGTCTTCTTCGCCAGCTATTTCAAGACTCTTTCTCTCTTTCGGCCCCCCAGCCGATCGAAGACGTTACCTATCTCCTTGCCGGTGATAATGTGTCTATGGCGTCGAGCAGAGCGCCTATTCCTCGAGGGGCCACTCCACTGGATGCACGAGAATTTACTGAGGAGGTGAATTGTTCAGTACCGGCTGATAATGACTCGTTGCTGGGGGCGAGCTTGCTGGACGAAAGTGTAGGTGGGACCGGTCAGGGGCATGATCGGGGGACGGTCTCTATGTCGGGAAATATCCCCTCTTCTGCGGTGGCAGCTGCTCTATTTCAGCAAGCAGCCCGACGCGATCCAACTAACGTTTCTCCTTCTCCGCCAAAGGTCGGGGGGCAAGCATTGGATGAGGTTGACCCATCATCTCATACTTATGCTCCCAAGGGGGGATCAATGCTTCATGATGTACTGATCGAAAGGCCTGTAGAATTGTTGGAGCGTACGAATAATAGCCCCCCGTCGGATCAGTATTCTACCGAGGAGTATGTGCGTGCACCGGTAGGTCAGATACAAACCCATACTATGAGTCGCCCGGGTTATACGGTCGTGGAAAACAATTTCAGCGATCGAGAGGTGCCCATGGAGGTGCCCCGTATTGCACCGCTACAGTCTTCACTAGACGGAAATCTTCGGCTGTACTTGTTACTAGGATGTCTTGTTGGAGTGGTACTTACATGCGTGGTCCTTATGATTGGAAATTGGTCCTCCGGGTGAGTATAACTCCATCAAGTAAGATGAGATATGCGGCAAGGCCCCGGCACGGAGTCTAGTGTCATCTTGGTTTCAATATGAGCTAATTATACCGGGTTTATAGTGTCCATATTCCGCTGAAATTACAGTAATCTACGTCCGCTTTCAAGTCGGGTTGCATCCGTTACCTTCGCTTGACTCTCATCGGCGATGGCTCACGAATACGTGAACTCCTGACTCGAACACCATGATCTCACCGTTTTGAGAATTGCTCACCGTGTTACGTACTCAGGACATTGTTTTCTAAGGGTGTTACAGCATCAGGACACTAGTTAGTGTTCTGAGACCGTAATAGTTCTACGCCCATGCCTCAATCCCCTCCTGTCGCATTTAGAGAGGCTAAAAGGGCGGTAGTGGATAGTCATCGAGTGGTTGGTCTGCTATATATTTGTCTCTATATCTTTTAGTTTGCGTCATTTTGTGTGACGGTATTTGTTGACTTTTTTTATACGAATAGTGGGATAATTAGGTGCAACTACTCTCTTAGATGTGGCCTTCTTAGCCTTTGGGCTAATGATTTTAGATTTCTTGGAAGTCTACTGAGATACTAGTGGATCGCCTTGAGCTAGGGGTAGTCATGCGTAGAACTGCCTTATTGGAGGACTTGGCATATGGTCACGCGTAGACCAGTTGTCTCTTTGCTCAAAAACAACTGCTTGGGTGACCAGTTTTTGCTGCCGGAAAGTACTTTATCACCTAAAATATTTCTGAATCAGAAGAACATGCCGAGCTTGTAGAATAATGCGTGATCGGCACATAACTGATTCTTGGTCTTGTGGGAGGTGGATATGAATACGCGATTGAGCTTCGACCAAAGGCATGGTTGGGCTATTGTTGACTGGGCTTTTTTGCGTTCGGAGAGAATATCCGAAGATCGAGAAGTCTTTGCGAGCTATGCCAGGCAGGCTGGCCGAGTTACATCGCCGGACCGGATTGTGTTTGCGGTACTTGAGCGGGATGAACCCTGGTGGTCTGAGCAACTCTTGGAACATCCTGATGAGAATATCATTGTACAACCCATCGATCGGGGATCAGTGCCTGGGGTATCGCTGGCCGCGATGTCCATCGCGCGTAGGGATCCACAAGCGCTGGTACGTCTGTACGGAAGAGTCGCCGGGGAGTTGAGCGTAGAAGAGCTGGTTTCGACCTGCGAAGGACAGAGTCCGGTAAGCTTCCAGAAGCTGACTGGGCTGTTAAATTCGTGTGCGACAGTGTGGCCGATGCTCGATGAGATCTACCCATTCTTAGATCGCGAAGACCTCGAGGTTGTTGTTTGAGGGTGTTTCGCTTGCCTTTGTGGCCGTAAGGCGAGCATTCATTGGCGAATGAGCGCTATTCCGCGCGCTAGACGCATATACACCAACCGTACTCTCAACCTACGGGCGATTAGCGCTATCGGGTTTGATATGGACTACACGCTGATCCACTACGAATTTGAAACCTGGGAGCGGCAGGCATATTCCCACGTTTCACGAGCTCTTGCGGATGAAGGCTGGCCTACTGATAAACTCGTATTCGACCCGAAGAGGGTGATTCGAGGCCTTGTGGTGGACACAAGCACGGGCAATTTAGTGAAAGCTAATCGCTTCGGCTTCATAAAATATGCATTTCATGGGACTCGTCTCCTTACATATAAAGAGGTTAAAGACGAATACTCTCGGACCATCATTGATTTGTCCGAAGACCGTTGGCAGTTCCTCAACACACTGTTTTCTGTAAGCGACGGATGTCTGTATGCACAGCTTGTGGACGCGATGGATCGCGGCACGAGTTTGCCGGGCGTCAGCTCCTATGAGGAGCTATACGCGAAGGTTCGAGAGACCGTTGATCTGGCTCACTTGGAAGGGCAGCTCAAGGGGGACATTATGAGCCGACCGGATGCGTTTGTGGAGCTTGACCCCCATACAGCAGTTGCTTTGCAAGACCTAAAATATGGGGGCAAAAAGCTGTTGCTCATTACTAATTCGGATTGGGTCTACACCCGGGCGATGATGTCATTTGCTTTTGATCGTTTCCTTGGGCCCGGATCGAGTTGGCGGGATCTTTTTGATGTTGTCATTGTTGATGCGCGGAAACCTACATTCTTTGCGCAAATGAACCCCCTCTATGAAGTGGCTACCGACGACGGTCTGTTGCGGCCAGTCTTGCGCGCCTTGCGGGATGGCCACGTTTATAGCGGTGGTGATGCAAAGTTGGTGGAAGATTGGTTGGGGGTTGATGGTGAATCCGTACTCTATGTTGGGGACCATATTTTCAGTGATGTGAACGTTTCAAAGCAGATCCAACGATGGCGAACTGCACTCATTCTCCGTGAACTGGAGAACGAGCTCGAAGCGATTGAGAACTTCGAAGAGAAGCAGGCGAAACTCTGGGCGCTCATGCGGGAAAAAGATGAGTTGGACACCAAAGTCAGTCAGCTAAAAGCAACACTACAGCGGCTTGAACACGGATATGGCTCACCGGGGTCAATCTCTATTCGCGATGTAGAGGACACCCTGCAAGAGGTTAGGAAGCAGCAGGAAGCGAAAGATGAAGAGGTTGTGCCGCTCGCACGAGAGGCAGCGGCATTAGCCAACGAGAATTGGGGTTTGCTGCTTCGCACGGGCAACGACAAAAGTCATCTCGCCCGTCAGCTGGAGCGATACGCAGATGTGTATACATCTCGGGTTTCCAACTTTTTCTACTATGGACCACACGCATATTTGCGTTCGTCGAGAGGAAGTCTTCCTCACGATCCCGTTTCGTGCTGACTCCTCATGTAAACTTAGGGCCTGTCTCTAACCTCCGGACCGCGCTCTGACTTGTTCCTGCGTGTGTGAGGGGTCGGTGGCTTCGCCACCCTGTCGGTCCCCTCGGCCGGGTACATCCAGTCCCCTCCCTCCGTGGCCGATCCCTCACACGCTCGGGCTACGGCGTCATATCCCCGGCCGGAGGGTAAAGACACGCCCTAGCTAGTTACCGACAAGTTACATGACTGTGGTTGCTGGTTGTAGTCGATTATCGCGTAAAGTAGTCATAAGTGGTCTAATTGGTTAATGGCAATGGAGTTGCCCTAACCATCGGCAATGCGTGTAGAGGGCACGTTTTTAAGATGTACCTCATTGCTATATGTGGGTAGTTGTACCCATAGAGACGCTGTGCCAGTGATGAGACCACCTTGGACTTGAGCCCGCTGATGTCGGAGCTAAGTTGACTCTCGTTGTTTGAGCATGGAAGTCACGTCACATCCAGGAGGATATGAACATGGCATTTTCTCTTCCCGAACTACCGTATGCACGCGATGCGCTCGCCCCTCACATTTCAGCGGAGACCATCGACTACCATCACGGGAAACACCACAAAAAGTACGTGGACACGCTAAATAGCATGGTGGCTGGCACTGCCGATGCTTCCAAGTCTCTCGAAGAAATTATCAAATCGGCGAGTGGTAAGTTGTTTAACCAAGCGGCACAGGTCTGGAATCACACCTTCTACTGGAACTGTTTGTCTCCCAAAGGAGGTGGCGAGCCCACTGGTGCGATCAAGTTGGCGATCGATAAGACGTTTGGCTCGTTTGCGGACTTTCAGAAAGCTTTTGATGCGGCCGCTGGCGCTCACTTTGGGTCCGGATGGGCTTGGCTTGTGAAAGACGCTACTGGTCAGCTTAAGGTTGTTGATACCCACGATGCTGGGAACCCGATGACGGACGGGCAAACACCCTTGCTCACGTGTGATGTTTGGGAGCATGCTTTTTACATCGACTACCGCAATGCCAAACCTAAATATCTTGAGGGATTTTGGAAACTAGTCAACTGGGACTTCGTAAACCGTAATCTCGGCTGATGAGCAGATTCGATGGATTGAGAAGGCTCTCAATCCATCCTGCAGAGCTTACCAGCTGAAACAACCAGGTACTTTACCCCTTAGATGTTGGTGGGCATCATCTTCGCCCATGGCTTTTCGTCGAATACTCTATTTGTTAGGCATATGTGCTGCGTTAGTAGTTTTTGCGTCGACTTGGCTCATTTTGCCCTCAATTGTAGACGATCCTGATCAACAGCCCGAGACGGCGACTGGTTGGCGGGAGGTGTCTGTTGTCTCTGCCCAGCGAAGTATGGTGGTCACCGCTCATCCCTTAGCTTCTTCAGCGGGGATGGAGATATTGCTGGCGGGCGGTAGCGCGATCGATGCTGCGGTAGCGATTCAGGCCATGTTGACCTTGGTTGAACCCCAGTCTTCAGGCATCGGTGGGGGGGCATTTTTGCTGCACTATGATGCCCAGAATGCCGAGCTAGCAGCTTGGGATGGACGGGAAACGGCACCAGCCGGGGTTAGTTCACGCCTATTTCTACACACCGATGGGACGCCGTTAGCCTTCATGAAGGCATTGATCGGTGGTCGTAGCGTAGGTGTTCCCGGCGTTCTGAAGATGTTGGCAAAGGTGCACGAAATTTCGGGAAAGTTACCTTGGAAAAGGCTTTTTGAGCCCGTCATACGAGTAGCACGAGAGGGGTTTAGCGTGACTCCTCGCCTTCATTTATTACTGAGTCGAGATCTTTATCTTCGAGCGATGCCTGCGGCTCGGGCGCTATTTTATCCATACGGTAAGCCACTAGCGGTTGGTGATCGGTTCAGAAATCCAGATCTAGCTGACGCCTTCGAGCTGGTGGCCATCCAAGGGACGGATGTATTCTATGCGGGAGAGTTGGCTGACCACATTGTGGCTGCCGTACAGCATGCTACTCAGCCAGCGGAATGGGCACTGAAATCTAATTTTCGATTAATGAATATGGGTATTGCCGCCGGTTTAGGAGAGTGGGGACAAACTGAGGCGCCAGGTTTGCTTACTAAAAGTGACTTGGCAGGGTATCGACCCAAAAAACGTGAACCTATATGTATAACATATCGGGAGTTTAAAGTATGTGGGCATCCACCTCCAACATCCGGGGGAGTCACAGCCCTTCAGATGCTGGGTATACTTAGACATTTTGAACTCGGGGCATATGGACCAAAGTCGACTGAGGCTGCTCATTTGTTAGCTGAAGCGGGAAAACTAGCTTTTGCAGATAGAAATCGCTATATTGGGGATCCAGATTTTGTCGATCTTGATGTACGAGATCTTCTCAAAGATGCTTATCTTGAGAGTCGAGCGAAGCTCATTAAAAAAGACAAATCACTGAAAAAGATTAAGGCAGGGAAATTTCCTGAGATAAAAACAAGTTATATTCCAGATTCATACCCGTCATTCCCATCTACAAGTCATTTTAATGTTGTTGATGAGAGTGGCGATATTGTTTCTATGACAACCAGTGTAGAAAATGTCTTTGGCTCTCGACTAGTCGTAGATGGGTTTATCCTTAATAATCAACTGACAGACTTCTCGTTTGTGCCAAAGCGATCGGGCAAACTGGTTGCTAATGCACCTGCGGCAGGGAAACGACCAAGGAGCTCAATGGCTCCCCTCATTGTATTCCGATCGGATACCAAGGAACCAGTCTTTGCGGTTGGTTCAGCAGGAGGGAGTCGCATTATTGGATTTGTTGTACAAGCGGTGGTTGCAGTGCTGGACTGGGGCTTAGATCCGCAAGAAGCGCTCAATCTTCCCCATATGCTAGCTCGGAGAGAACCCATGGAGTTGGAAAATGAGGGTTGGAAATCTGGCGAGCTGAAAAAGTTAACCCAAGACCTGAGAGCCCTTGGACATACTGTTCGGGTAGGCCCCCTCAATAGTGGGGTCCATAGCCTGAAACTCTCTGAGACTCTGGAAGGAGGGGTTGATCCTCGTCGTGAGGGAATGGTGGCTGGCCATTAGATCTTAGAAATCCAACCTCCATTCCATCTAGGCGCGGTCGAGGATCCGTTGGCGAATCCGTTCTTCCTCTAGAAGAGCTCCAACGACCTTGTCTTGGCTGCGCACACTGATGGTCGTGAAGCTTAGGCCGATTTTCCTAAGTCCGGGCCAATCAGAAGGACCGGTCCAGACTACCTGAGCACCAGCAACGAATGCCTGAGGACGATCCGGCCACATGGTAACTCGCAATCGATCCCCCTTATTTAAAGGAAGTTCGGTTTCGATAGAGCAGCCGGATCCAGAGGCATCTGATGTAAGGTGATGATAGACTCGACGGGATACCCAGTCTTTCCGGACCGCTTCTCGAATTTGGATGGTAACCGGCAAGGCAGCTGCACTTCTGAATAGGCTACGCCGTTGGATAAGGTTCGTATTGACCGGACGGCGAACCACAATGTGTAGGCCATAGCCATCAAAAGATTGTCCCAAGGTAGTCGGTGCATCGAGTAAGCCCTGACCGGTAGCCCGTCGCAGATTAACCGCGGCATTTGCGGTAAGAACTGTCCGGGACGAAGGCTCTTGGTTCATTCGAAGATGAAGATTATCAGCGTTTGCTTGGACCACTATCGCCGGCCATATATTGGAAGGGTGAGATACCTCTAGCTCAACTTCATCACCTACAGCCCAGGCTGGCGTCGTAATCATCATGACATTAGCGTACCTATGTTTTTCTTTGCAGTGAAGTGTTTGCATGTCGCATATTCGTGTGACGAACCTTCTTGAGTCATTTGTCAGGGGAGAACTAGGGATACTCTGGCATTGGAAGAAAGCTTGATACTGGAGGGTGGTTTGAACGAATCAAAATTAGAACTTATTCTATGCAGCGACGAGGTTGCGTTAAAGTCCTTGGTAGTGGAGCCGACGGGGAGCTACGTGGTGCTGCCAACTAGCAACAATGGTGTGAATAGTTTTCCCGCGGGTTGGTGGTATATCCCTCATATGCACGCAAGTTGCTTGGGATATGTAGAGCTAGTGTAACCATAAGATGATAGTCATGCCTTTCTTTATGCTTGGGACACGTGGTTTGTGTGTGGTTGAGAGGTTGATGGTCTTGTTGATCGTCGTGGGTGGAGGTTTGAGTAACATGCCATGTGTTGCACGAGGTCAGGACTTTTCGGATCTTGGGGACAACAACACGGTGGATGTCGCTAGCCGAACAATGTTCAATGAATTGAAGGATGACCCGGTGTGGCCTCGCCTGGGGGTGCTTTTTGATGTAGGGTTTCCGGATGGCTTTAATATTGCGCTTACTCTTAGGCCTTTGTACTGGCTAAGAATTCATGCTGGAGGTAGCCACAACCTCGTTGGATTTGGCGTTCGTGGAGGAGCGAGCATTGTTCCGCTACGGGGCTGGATAAGTCCAAGTTTGGTTGTTGAGGGAGGGCATTTCTTTGAAGCTGGGGTAGATGGGATTTTATCAGGACTCGTTGACGCTGTTGACGGGGATGAGTTCAGTTACTCTTATGGAAATATCCATCTAGGCCTAGAAATGGGAACGCGGCAGTGGTCGTTTTTTATTCATGGAGGATTTAGTATCATCGATATAAACGCTAAATTATCTGATACTCGCTTCAGCAACTTGAGATTAGAAGATGGTGTTCATGGAACCGTTCTAACACCGAGTGTTAAGTTGGGTTTTGTAGTCTACGTTCTATGAGGAAACCATTGATGAACCGTAGAAACATGTTGCCACAACTCGTTACGTTTTCGGGTTTCCTCACTGTCATCTCTTGCGTGCAGTTTGATGCAGAAGTACCTAGTGCATGCTTTCTCCAGGAAGATGTAGCTATATCATTGGATTCGATACCCCAACTAAACTTTGTGGACGGTGAAGAGGTAGCAGAGGGAGCTGGTTTACTCTTTCCGGATGGTGTCCCGGTGAGCGTTCAAAAGTCATTTGTGCGTGATGGCTTAGACTCTATTCCCGAGCTATTTGATGATATGGGTGTTGAAGGTAATATCTACCTGACGCAAGTCCTTGTGATTGCACAAGAAGGGCTCTCGGATTTCTCTATTCTGGAGCGAATATCACTAACTGTACGCTCAGTGGATTCAGAAAGCACGCTTCCGTTCTTGGAGCTTGCAGTGTGTGACCGAAACATAGACTGCGATACGTCTCAGCCTTTTGTTGAACTCGCGGGTAGTCCTAATCAAAATCTTCTTGACTATCTTCGGGAGGGAACCTTGGAGTTTGGGCTCGAGCTGAAAGGAGCTTTGCCCTTAAGGGCGTGGTCGTTTGATGTAGATGTTTGTTTGCGAGGAGCGGCGAGCTATACGCTAGGGCTCTGACGTTTCTCTGTGTCTTGCCGAGTTAGGCGGGTTCATAATCAGTGTAATGCTGCTTAAAAATCCTGATTGGGTAACAATTAAACAATTGATCAAAGAGCTTCAGACTTTTGAAGATCAAGAGATGATTGTTGAAATTTCAGTGGATGGTGGAGGCACTACCAACCAATCCGTCTTGTTCGCAAACTGGGTTCTATTTGTGCGCTTGTGAATAGTGAAATGGATTAGTGTTTTTACAATATAGAGAAAAGCTAGCCCCGCAATTGGCGGAGCAAAATTTTTATTTATTCCTCTTAGCCGTTGTTTTGGTAGCGGAGAGGATATGGTGATGCGGACCGAGTATGCTTTTGACGGCAACGAAAGACTGTAGACGTGCGGTGTGCTATGCACGCTGACTGTACATTTGGTTATTCTGAATCGCTATTCATGTGAGGCTCTTGTCTTCCTAGTTCCTTCTTGGAAACAGTTGCATCCTCCGGTCGACTCTTTCGACGACTTGAAGGATGACGAGGGCCATGAAGCTAGAGAAGAGTTCGCGTTTTCCTCAACCGGAGGGCCCGGTTGTTTTTGTGGTCATGGACGGCGTCGGAGTTGGCCCTGACGATGAGGGCAACGCGGTCAGTCAAGCTCATACCCCCAACCTGGATCGCCTTAAAGCACGGGGACCGTACATTACCATACGAGCCCACGGTACCGCTGTAGGGTTACCGAGCAATGACGATATGGGAAATAGCGAGGTGGGTCATAACGCCCTCGGCGCGGGGAGAGTTTTCGCTCAAGGGGCAAAGCTCGTCAACCAGGCGATGGAAAGTGGTGCGATCTTTGATGGACAGACTTGGAAGGAGGCGGTGGCTCACTGTCGAGACAACGCTGCCTTGCACTTTGTTGGTCTTTTGTCAGACGGGAATGTTCATAGTCATATTAACCATCTGGAGCGTATGATCGGGCAAGCGTCGACCGACGGTGTCAAGAAGGTTTTTATTCACGCACTACTAGATGGTCGTGACGTGGGAGAACGTTCCGCTCTCGAATATATTGATCGCCTCGAAGCATTTTTGGAGCCCCTCAATAAGGATGGTAAAACCTATCGAATAGCTTCAGGTGGTGGACGTATGAAAGTAACCATGGACCGCTATGAAGCTGATTGGTCAATGGTTGAGCGTGGGTGGAAAACTCATGTTCTCGGCGAGGTGGAATGTTTTCTGTCAGCCCGAGATGCCATAGAAGCTTTCCGTACTCGGGATGAGGGTATCACGGATCAATATCTACCGCCGTTTGTTGTTGGCGACAACAAGCCGGTGGGATGTATTAGTGATGGTGATAGTGTGCTCTTCTTTAATTTTCGTGGAGACCGCGCTATCGAAATTAGTCAGGCCTTTGAATACGATGAGTTTGATAAGTTCGATCGGGGACCTAAGCCAAAGGTATACTATGCGGGCATGATGGAATACGATGGTGATGCACATATCCCGGAAAAATATCTCGTAAATCCACCGTCTATCGATAGACCTATGAGTCAGTACCTCGCGAGTTCTGGTGTTCATCAATGGGCGTGCTCTGAAACCCAGAAATTTGGTCATGTTACCTATTTTTGGAATGGTAACAAAAGTGGTAAGTTTGATGAGAATTTAGAGACATATGTAGAAATCCCTTCAGATCTGCTGCCTTTCGAAGAGCGGCCGTGGATGAAAGCCGCAGAAATTACGGATGCTACTATACAAGCAATTGAAGATGGCCGATATTCATTTATCCGTATTAACTATGCCAACGGAGATATGGTTGGCCACACAGGGATACTTGACTCGGCACGGCTTGCCGTAGAGGCGGTTGATGTCTGTATTGGTCGATTGGTAAAGGCGGTTGAAAAAGCAAAAGGTGTGTTGTTGGTAACCGCCGATCACGGAAATGCTGATGAGATGTACATGAAAGATAAGAAAGGGCTAATCAAAGAAGATAGTAGTGGTCGTCGCCAACCTAAAACCAGTCATACACTGCAACCAGTACCCGTATACCTCTTTGATCCCGTCCATGGTCTCCAACTTGAAGTGAGGGGTGATGCTGGGCTGACCCATTTAACCGCAACCACGCTGGAGCTTCTTGGTTTAGAGCCTCCGGAAGACTATGATCCATCTTTGCTTAAGCTATCCTAATATGGATCATTGTTGAACTTTCTACGGGATGTATTATGGCTGGCTGCAGGTTTGTCGCGAAAGGAACCGGTTGGGTGAACGCAGCCTCCTCCGGCTACGCTGGCTGTGCCGAGTTGCGCGACTACTCGAAGCGTTTGCTTATTACAGAAGAAAGAACTTGGGTTGAACCCAAGTTCCTTCTTCTACGCGGGGCAATGCCCCGCTGCGCGCCCCCTCGTTGATTCTTCCAGAATCAATCCAAGTGGTCTTTGCTGTAAAGGATAGGCGCACTAAGTAGTCTTGCTGCATCTTGGCTTGAATAAGGAGGACAAGCTAGCTAGGGCGTGTCTTTAAACTCCGGACCGCGTTCGGACTTGTATCCCACATTTGTGAGGGGTCGGTGGCTTAGCCACCCTTTCAGGCCCCTCAGTCGGTTACATCCAGTACCCTTGCTCCGAGGCCGAACCCTAACAAACGCCGGATACGGCGTAATCTCCCCAGCCGGAGTTTAAGGACACGCCCTAGCTAGCTGAGATCTATCAGAGTGCCGCCGGCCTGAATAGAGACTTTGAAACCCGGAAAACGCGGTAGGTAGCTACGAGGTGGGGGAGATTTTCGCTGTCCACTCTCAAGCATGAGGTTCGCTCTTCGAGCACCTAAATCATATTGTACGGTGTATTGAGCTTCACCAAGGTCTACTCGACGGGGATAATCGCGATCCAGAGCCTCCGATAGATGGATAGGTAGGGATTGAGGCAGGAGATCTTCTCGATCAACTAATTGACGATCCTCGTCGCTTTCGAGACCCAGTTGTTTGAGTCGTTGGGTCAGGAAGGTGATGGTATCGGCAGTACTTAGTGGCAAATCTTCGTCACCAGGATATGCCTTGATCAGCTGGGCGTTCAGGAGTCGCTTGGCGAGTTTATGGTTTTCAAGTTGCTGCTCCGCTTCTTTGAAAATCCCTTTGAAAATTCGATTTTGCTTCATGAGGCTAACGATGGCGGTCCGCAGAATTTCTCCCGTGGGAGTGATTTGCTCCGTCCCCAGAACTTTTCCCGCAAGGACCCGCTCTAGTTGGGTTTTTATCTTACCGTCTACTAGGTCTACTTGACCGAGTTTAACCGCACCCAGTTTCAGGCTGTTAAGTTCCTCGAGGGTGATTGGCGCAGCGGCGGTGGCGATCAGTGAGGTACGGGTTCCATCTTGTTGACTGCGTAGCGCTAAAACAACAATGGCATCGGGCCAGTTTCCGTGAGGCTCTTGTTGTTGGGCAATTGCCACCGCTGATCGCCGGTCGAGGCTCAGTTCGGTGCCGTGACCACCCCAGGCTTGGTTTCTGCCTCTACGGCGACCGATGCGAGCAGCTCGGGAATCTGCGAGCAGGATGGTTTCTATCAGTCTTTTGCGATCTTTGGTCGATATGGCTTGAGGTGGGACATCGGGGAGTCGGTACAGACGACGAAGTCGGGACCGGTGTAGCATGGCCTCCGAGAGGGCGTGGACGTCGACCGAGGGGCCGCCCAGTCCTCTGAGAGCGTCGATGGCCGCGATGAGATCACACCCGTGAGAGCGGGGGTCATCTTCGCGTGTAGGTACAGTGGCAAACAGCGAGCGGCGAGGGCTTAATGCGCTGACCAAGTCGATGATCGGCTCTAACAGTGAACGCTTTTCAGCCTCGATGAGCACCTGGCCGAGCCATGGGTCAACCGGGAGTTGAAACAGAGACCGGCCTCGTTCGGTGATGCTGCCGGTTTGGGTCAAGGCGCCTAAGGCCTGTAGCTCTTCAGTGGCTGTTTGCAGTGCATGTTCGGCTGGGGCATCTAACCACCGCAGCTTAGTGGGGTCTGCGCCGCAAGCACGAGCGGCAAGAACGATTGGTACTAGGGACATACGCCGGATTTCGGGAAGCGTATGAGCATCGAGATGAGCGTGGGGTCGCCACAGCCGAATACATTGGCCAGCCATGAGGCGTCCTGCCCGCCCCGCTCGTTGGTCAGCGGAGTCGCGGGCTATGGCTCTGAGCGAGAGTGTCCCTCTTCCTTGTACGTATCGCACTTGGCGGACCAAACCCGAATCGACAACCACTCGAACGTTGGGAACGGTCACCGAAGTCTCAGCGACGTTGGTTGATAGAATAACCTTTGGGGGACTGCTTTTGAATATTTTGGATTGTGCTTCAGGGGTGAGTGTACCGTGCAGTTCGAGAGCACGGATATGGCTAGGTAGGGTCTGCTTTACTTGCCTAATCTCGGCTTTGCCAGGGAGAAAGACGAGTACATCGCCTTCAAGCGGTTCAAGGCTCCTAATCACATTGACCACTCTGCCTGCCAGTCGCTCGGTGGTAGGAACGGTGGACGAGTGGGTGTCGTAGGTGATATCAACTGGGAAGGCTCGACCTTCGGCATGGAGTCGTTGACCACCCAGCTCTTGAGTTATCTGGTCCGCGTTGACAGTCGCACTCATGAGGACAAGACGACGAGAGCGGGAGCGGGTGAGTGCGAGGAGGAGATCGAGCTCAAGGGTGCGCTCGTGGATTTCATCTAGGACGAAGGTGGCTGAGGACTTTAGATAGTGATTTAACTTTCTAAGAACAACCCCCGGGGTAGCGAACACGATGTCTGTCTGTGTAGATACTCGAACATCATCGCGGACGACATAACCCACTCTTTGGCCTACGGTGGTTGTCTCTAGCTCTGCCACTCGGGTCGCCAGGGCCCGGCAGGCTATACGTCGAGGTTCGACAACTATCACTGGTTTTGGGCACCAGCGGGGTATTTCGGTAGATTTCCCCGAGCCGGTTGCTGCGGTTACGATCACCGGCCCCAGCTCCACGGCGCGGATGAATCGGTCTTTGATGCTGTAAATGGGAAGGGTCATTGAACGCGGTGGTTGCGAAGCTGCACTCAGCTGGTAATGTGTGTTCTACTTACAGAGAGCGCTAGCCGTTCGCAACGTATGAAGAGCGGAGACGATCGGAAAGTTCAACAGAAAAGTGCTCGACGGATGGTTATTCGCTCTCCTTCTTAGAAGGCTAAGAAGGACCGTCGTGCTTGATGACCCGGCGGTTATTCTGTGGGCACTGGGACACTCTTATGAGGACCGGCTGGCTTTATTTGTGAAATATATGGGCGTGCCCCTGTTAATATTCTCAAGCGATTGCCAGCCTTCCGGAACGTCTGGGTTGGCCCAATAGAATAACCAACGCGCATCGGCAGAGGGAAGATTGGTGCATCCGTGGCTGCGCACATTGCCAAAACCATTGTGCCAGAAAGCACCGTGAAGTGCGTAACCTCCGTGGTAGTACTGTATATAGGGAATATCTTCTATGTGATATAGGCCTTCCTTCGGGTCCACGGCTCGCATAGTTTTAGCAATATACTTGCGTTGCACTTGGTACAAACCAGTGGGGGTATCATAACCCTCTTTACCACTGGCAATGAGACCCACATATACTGGGCGTGAGCCTTCGTAGGCTACGATGTTCTGATGAGCAAGATTCACATGTATCCATTTGGCGTCAATAGCAATGTTTTTTGGTCGTCTGCGTTTCCGAGCAATTCGCACCGCTGTTTTCGGAACGAGGTATCCGCTAGGCGTGCGCACGTATGAGCTACCGTTGACCTTCACCAGACCTTGGGGAGGGAATCGAGCATATTTTTCAGCGAGACCACATACCTTTCTGGTCTCCTCGCAGAGAATCTCAGTGTGATCGTCTCCATAGACAAATGCCATAGGGAGGGTTTTGTTACCCCGAAGACGTTCACCTCGAATAATAGGCGGGTCCTTTATCTTTAGGTCCTCCGCAGCAACGAACTCATTTCGGACCGTGCGCATGAAGCGCTCTCCTTCGATGATCACCTCTTTGTCTATCGATACAAAAAAATCTCCGACCATGCGCTCGATCATCAGTCCGGTAGGATCATTTTTGGGGCCATTGACTGAGGTTAAACGCTTCCATTGTGCAAGGGTTGGTTTTCGTCGAAGTCTCGCTGAACCGCTTTTAGTTACTCGAGCGTACTCAAAAGGTATAGTTGCGCGTATTTTGGGTTGGCGCTGAGGTGGGTTGAGTGGTGAAGCCCGCTTAACGATATCAAAACCACTGGTGTTACAAAGAACACCACCACCCTTAACTTCGTACCATTTACCGGGTTTGTTCCGGGAGAAACATTCGGCGTTGGCTGCACGTACAGAGAGGGCCGAACCTCTTCGTACTCTGCCTATTATTTTCCTAGGTTTCTCGGTGCTATCAAAAATTGGAAGTAGGAAGTGTCTCGGAATCGCTAGATGGGTATATCCGGAGCTCGGTGTTGTTTGCCAGCGCTGCCGCTCTCCAGGGAATTCTGGTTTCCATCCATCAAAACCAGGGTTCTTTAAAAGAATCGGTTGAGTATGATCGAGTGGTGCCGATGTCGAGACTGGATCTGCGTAGGCTTCGGAAGTGGTACCTACGTAAACACTGATTGCTCCAGTTACGAGAATGGACACTATCGTAGAAGATGATTGCCATTTAGCGCTGTTATTCATGCTATCCCCAATGCGACGAACAATACCGTACTTTATTCGTGAAGGTGTTTTCATATGCGGTCTACGTCAATCTTTGACTGCTAATGTTTCGTGTAGAAAAACCTCAGCGAATGCCTCGGCACATGCACGTTGATCCCTTAAACAACTGGCATAAGGTGGTCGACGCATCACTTGCGTCAGAGGCCCTCTTTGTCCCGCTGCACGCCCGCATGTCGGGTCGAATTCCCCACGCGGTGTACATGGGGATTGGTTTATGTACGCAAAAACAGTTGGCGATTGGCTTGCCTATGGATGTTCTTGGCATGTTGATACCCGCTGAACGTTTGCGTGCGGCGCTGGGTGCGGAACACCTGGTGGTGCTGGTCGCTGATGCGCACGCCGAGTCAAATGGCTTTTCGGCGGACGAGATCGCTCGGACCGCTCGCCGCGTGATTGGCACTCTGCTCCGAATCCGTATCCGACGCAAACTGTATCACCTAAGGATAATTAGAGCGTCTAGGTTACAGAAAGAACCAGGCTATCAGAATTTTTTGCAAGCGATCAGGAGTCGAGCCGAGGGAGAGGGCAATGAATATGCCTATCGGCAAACCGCTGATGTTGCCTTCCTAAACCAACAATTAGGGGGCTTGTTGAAGCTAGGTTGGACCGTAGATATTACGGGTGCCTCTGGTGGAGGCTACCGGGATGAGGTGGCTTTTGATCGCGTGGTAAAGCCGTGGAGTGGGGAAGAGCCAAGTTTTGCTTACGTTCGATGTGGTCGAGCATTAGATAATCGGAAACCTAAGGTGTCTCCCTATATTGGTACGGATCGAACCAGTCGGGTGTATCTTTGTGCTCACGAAACCCCTGCTCAGAAACTGATGTTGGCAGGGACCTTAGCTTCTCACCGGAATACCAAAGCTTTTCGAGAACATCTCAGTTTGATTGCTGATGCTTGGGGAGTCGCAGCGGGCCCGGTAGAAGAGCGCCTGAACCAAATTCTTAGTGAGCTTTACCCAGGCAGTTATGAGCCATGTCTACGTGATCGGCACCGGACCATCAGCGTCTACAGCAATCTCGCAGTTGATCTTAAGCGTCATTAAGCAATTATGAATATATGGGTACCATGGGTCCAGCGACTGGCTGATCAAGGCCTTGCAGGGGCTGAGAAAGCCTTTAGCGTAGCTCAAACGACAACGGGAGATGCGCTTCGAACGGTCCGGTTTTTGCGTGGCCGACAACGTTTTCAAGCGCGGGATGAGGACATCTACGTAGCGACCTATCCCCGGAGTGGCACAACGTGGCTTCAGTATATTCTGCACTTATTGAAAGGTGGAGCTGATGACTTTACCCATCTGTCTGAGGTCTCACCGTGGTGGGAACGATGTATGGCTTTGGGATATACGAGTGCGGAAAGATTCGAATTATATCAATCACCACGAGTATTTAAGAGTCATCTTCCTCGTCAATGGTTACCCCAGAAAGGGCGGTTTATCTACTCGGTACGTGATGGCTTAGATGTGGCCGTAAGTTATCACATGTTATATCGATCACATCTTAGATTTTCGGGGGACTTTAGCGAGTTCTATCAACGGTTCCTAAACGGAGAAGTTCAGTACGGCTCATGGTTTAAGCACGTGGAAGGTTGGCGACGGGTTGCCCACGAACCCAATGTACAGTTGGTTAGCTACGAGGATCTCCAACATAACTTTGTTGATACGGTGGCTAATCTGTGCCGGTTTCTTGGATGGTCGGTGTCACCTGATAAGCTCACTCAAGTGGAAGCCCGTGCAAGTTTTCCCGCGATGAAGGCGCAGGAAAAGAAGTTTGACCCCATCACTGAAACCTTGATGCACCAAGGTCTCTATCAAGGCCATTTTTTGCGTCAGGGTACGAGCGGTGAGGGCAAAGCCGTCGTCACCGAGGCCATGCGCGCGAAGTTTGAGGCGGCATGCTCAGTGTATTATGCGCATCCAGAGATTGAGTTTGATCTGCCAGCATTTCTACACTGAGCTTGCATGGACGAGACAGAGAACCGATCGCTGGGCATACACGTTCGGAAGTACGGGCGTTGTGATGAACCGGCTCGTCAATGGGTGCAGGCAATTATCCTCGGGACTATTGCCGCTTTGTTTGTTGCGCCCCTCTTTGGATTTCCTATGCTGAGTCAGGGCCAACACTACCTCGGTTTCGTGGGGGGGATAGCCGGCCTGGCTGTTGCTTTTGCTCTTGTAGTCAAGAAGCTACGGATGAATTGCGCGGTGAAGCTTTATGAGCGGGGGGTTGTAGTGGTGAAAGGCCGTGAAGAAGCGATACTGCTTTTCTGTGACCTTCGCTACGTGAACTATCATCGTAAGTCGGGTCGATTGATTTTTGGCACCAAAGCCGGAGAGGATGTATCTCTACGATTCGAGCTTAGTCTGGGTGCATCGGTCGTACGCGCTCTTGGACCTCAGCTCGATGTGTCCTCCGCGTCGCAACCAAAAAGTACACCGGCATAACCAATGTAGCTATGCATATCGGAAGGTTGGTTGTCCTCATCCCAACTGGTTGAGTGGACAAGACACTGACCTCGATCCGCCTGCCATTTTTTGGCGAGCGCTGCGGTGGTGGCGGCAGCGCCAGCCGAACAAGTGTTGCGTTTTCTGGGGCCCTCCCAGGCAATGGCGTGGGCATCTAACTTTTCCAAATGCCTAAGTAGCGATGCGTCGTTCTCTTTCAGCACCCACCGGTAGGCGGCAGGACCGGATCCTTGGGGCCGGAAACGGTAGTCTGGTCCATAGTGAGTGAGGTCAACGGAACCAATCACAACCGCGGAGGTCACCTGATGAGATTTGAGCTGCTTGGTTATTTCTTGAGCGACCACTCCAATCGGGGCATCAGGTGGTACGCCAATGACGAGTGCGGGAGTGTTTGGCCACAAATGTTTCAGGATGGGCATGAGCACTTCGACCGCGTTGTCGTCGTAGTACTCTTCAGCAGTTTCTGGCTCCGCCGAGAGACCAATGGCTATTGTT
Source organism: Myxococcales bacterium (assembly GCA_019634385.1). GTDB lineage: Bacteria > Myxococcota > Kuafuiibacteriia > Kuafuiibacteriales > Kuafuiibacteriaceae > JAHQVK01. The sequence goes on from JAHQVK010000096.1 coordinate 31,576, forward strand.
TCAGCTAGGGAGGTTGGGGTGGGTACTGCGCCTAGTGGGGTTTCCCAATCGCCTTCTATAAATACCCGGACCGGATCACCGGGTTCGAGGTGACCGCCAATGACAACGTTCAGTTCTGTGCGCTGCTTGTAGTTTTGCAAGGTCTTGAGCGTTCCGGTGGCGATTCGCCCCGCATATCGCCATCCTCCGTGAGGGATGATGCAGCCTACTGCGGAGGCAAAAGGAGTTAATGGAGCCAAAGGAGGCCATCCATTAAGCTGGTCACGGCACTCAGCCTCGGCCTGCGGATAGTGCGAACCAGCGAGTTCGGCTGGGCGGAGAGAAGGCATATTCGCTCAGCTTTGTACGTTAAGCGCGGTGCAAAGATACAGTAAAGACTACTTTGGGATGGCGGCTATGGTTGTGAACCTTCAGCGTTGGACTTTTCCGAAGTGTTAGTAGTCCGGTCGGTACGTTCCCAATCCTGGTGGCTTCCGGAACGAAGGAAAGAGAGATAAAGCGGGAGCTTCCAGCCGATGTATTTTGGAATTTCACCGAGGTGTTCTGGAGGTAGAATGGTACGGCCGAAGCCGAGCCAAGTCACAAATACGGAGAAAATCACCATGCACAGCGCGTAGGTCAGGATAGTATATGGGCTGGACCAGTAGCCAATTACTGCCGCCAGTCCGGTGATGACCCATGAGCTGAGCAGCAGAACTACCAAAAAGGCGAGCGGGGGAACCATCAGATCTAAGCCAATAGCGATGAGCTCGCGATTTTTTTTCTGAAAGCCTTCTATAATGGACGGGACACCGTAGGTTGCAATCGTCTGAAGATGGCCGTGCTCCCATCTTCGTCGCTGTTTTTGGCCCGATTGATCATCTTTGGGGAGGACGCTGCGGATCTTGATTTCTGGGGCTAATCGAGGAGCATAACCTTGTCGGGCCATTTCGAGTCCTAAGAGCATATCCTCAACGAGGTAGGAGTTGGTGGCGGGAGCTTTGGATATCAATGCCCACGGAAAGGCCATTCCGCTTCCGGTGAGTTGGCACGGAAGGCCCAGCCGACGTAAGCCCAAGGCTCGTACGTGATTCTTTACCAGCACAGCGAAGCCCGATATCCGAGATTTGGGCGTTGGGTCAGCGGGGGTTTCAAGGAGGTACTCACCCTGAACAGGTCGGTCGAGATGGTGAGCGGTTGCGGCGAGCCTTAGGAGTTGCTTAGGCTCCACCCGACAGTCAGCATCAACCACCACAACCACATCCGGTGGGGTGGTCTTGAGGTGCTCCAGTCCAAAGGCCATCGCGTAACCCTTGCCGTTTTCGCTTTTGCTTTCGCGTTCGATCACCTCCGCACCTGCTGCTTTGGCGACCTGGGCGGTTGAGTCTGTACAATTGTCAGCGACCACGAGAATATCGCCATGGTCACCTAACCCCTCGCGAATGGATTGGAGAGCTTCTGTGATGCCAGATTCTTCGTTGTGAGCAGGAACAAGAACAACTACCTTTTGCTCATTGGAGGTGGGTGGGGTCTCATCCTTCTTTGTTCGAGAAGGAAGCCACGCGGCCAGACATTCCACGGTGAAGACCAAAGCGGGAATAAAGAGGGCCAGAGCGGCCACGAGGAAGGTGATTTCAATGAAGATGGTTATCATAGGTTCAGCCACAGCCTCGATCCGAAGCCCGAGATTGTCATAACAAATCGGCTGGCGTCCGTCGTTGGTTCGTGAAGCCTGTTAACTAAATTTGCGTGAACTCTCGATTATCTCGTTTGTTCTAAATCGTGTGGGTGAGGCTGTTTGATGACTTTCCCACCCTTCATCACAAACGAGACGTCAAGCAGTGCTTTGATGTCCACCAGGGGATCGTGCTTAACCGCGATAATATCTGCATAGCTGTTTGGCGAAATAGCCCCGAGATGTTCGTCACCAATAAGTTTGGCGCTGTGCAGAGTTGACGAAAGAATGGCGTCGATTGGCTTCATGCCCGCTTCAACCATGTAGACGAACTCCTGGGCGTTGGCGCCATGGGGTGATACGCCAGAGTCTGTGCCAAAAGCGATAGGTACACCAGCCTGCAACGCTTTGGTGAATGTCTCAGAAATGCGCGTGCCAATAGCGATTGCCTTCGGGCGAATGACCTCTGGAAAGTAACCCTGAACACGAGCCTTTTCGGCGACAAATCGACCTGCGCTGATAGTGGGAACATAGTAGGTAGCCGTCTTCTTAAAAAGAGCAATGCATTCGCTGTCCATATAGGTTGCGTGCTCTATTGAAGCGACACCAGCCTTTAAGGCTCGCTTCATACCCTCAGCTCCGTGAGCGTGAACCGCGACCTTGAATCCATAATCTCTAGCGGTGTCCATCACCGCCAGAAGCTCTTCTTGGGAGAACTGAGGATTTTGCCCACTAGAAGCTACGCTGAGTACGCCTCCGGTGGCTGTGATTTTGATGAGGTTAGCACCTTCTTTGTACCGCTGGCGCACCGCCTGACGGGCCTCATGGGGGCCATTAATAACGCCTTGGGTAGGCTTGGGGTCAAAAGAAAACGAGTGCGACAAACCGTTGCTAGGATCAGCGTGTCCCCCGGTGGTCGCGATTGCTGCAGCGGAGGTGTATATCCGGGGCCCAATGACCCAATCTTTCTGAATTGCGTTGCGGAGGGCAATGGACACATTGTGCCGATCGCCGAGGTCTCTAACGGCAGTAAAGCCGGCCATCAGAGTACGTCTTGCGTGTACCGAGGCCCGGAGTGCGTAGTCTCCAGCCCCCATGTAGAACCGTTCACTGTAGCTCTTTTTGTTGTGCTGTAAGGTCAGGTGCGTGTGGGCGTCTATCAGGCCGGGGAGTACCGTGTATTTTTTGAGATCAATCACCGCTGATGGACTGGCTGTGGGGGACGTATAACCGTTTGTGATCGCGTGTACTCGATCGTTTCGGACATGAATCGTGACCTCGTTGCGAGGTTTGGCGGAACGACCGTCTAACATCCGACCGGCGTAAATAAAAATATCGGGTACCGTTTGCGTGACTGAGAGACTCAGGACGAAGAGGGTATGTAGCACCGAATGAGTGTGTACACGAAGTGGGGGTAGATGCTAGCGCAGCGGTGAGGCTATACCAGGACACCGTCGTTGATTTTGACCGGCAGATATAGCTATGCCCTCTAGCTTTTTTTGCTCGATGTGCCTTGCCGAGCGAGATCGATACTATAGTTATGTAGCGATTTAGACTGAATAAGTTTGGCTACCAGACCAGTCCAACCCGTTTGATGAGATGCACCGATACCTCGCCCAAGGTCGCCATGAAAATACTCATAAAACAAAAGATATTTGGAAAAGAGAGGGTCGTCTTGTAGTTGTACTTGGTCTCCAAACACTGGTCTGCGACCACTGGCGTCTGGTTCAAAAATTCGGACGAGACGCATAGATAATTCTTGAGAGATATCTAAAAGACTTTGGAATTGTTGAGAACCGGTTGGGCATTCCACTCGAAATTCATCTCCGTAGTAGTGATGAAACTTTTGGAGAGATTCGATAATGAGGTAGTTGAGTGGCATCCAAATAGGCCCACGCCAGTTCGAATTTCCGCCGAATAGATGTGTTGTTGATTCGGCAGGAGAATATTCAACTGAAAATTCTGTCCCATTATGTTTGAAGCTAAATGGACTATCTTGATGAATCTTGGATAAGCTCCTGATGCCATAGAGCGACAAAAATTCTTTCTCGTGGAGCATATATCGAAGAAGACATTTCATGCGATGCCCACGAAGAAGGGACAACAATCGGCGCTGTCCCTGTCCTGGTACCTCCCAATGAGAGACTAAGGCCCGAAGATCGGGCCTATGGTCTAAGAACCACTCCATCCGTCTACTAAAATCGGGTAGTTGAGCCAGAAAAGCTGGTTCTAGTGTCTCAACGGCAAATAACGGAATGAGACCTACCATACTACGAATTCGGAGTGGAACTGATGCCCTCTGCCCATTGCGCTCCGGGAAGTCCAGCACATCGTAGTAGAATCCATCTTGCTCATCCCACAAACCGGTACCGTTGGTATCGTTCATTGCCTTGGCTATGTACAAAAAATGTTCGAAAAACTTGGTGGCAATATCTTCGTAGACTTTGTTGTGAAGCGCAAGCTCAAGGGCAATGCGCATGAGATTGAGACAGTACATGGCCATCCAAGCGGTTCCATCCGATTGGTCGAGATGGCCTCCCGTTGGTAGTTCGGTGCTCCGATCAAAAATACCTATATTATCAAGGCCTAAGAAACCACCTTGGAAAATATGCTCTCCATGGGCATCCTTGCGGTTTACCCACCACGTGAAATTAAGTAAGAGTTTGTGAAAGACTCGCTCAAGAAAGAAAATATCACCGTGGCCGCCCCGTTGTTTGCGATCTATCTGAAAGACTCGCCATGTTGCCCATGCATGCACAGGGGGATTTACGTCCCCAAAAGCCCACTCATAGGCCGGAATTTGTCCGTTGGGGTGCATGTACCATTCGCGTGTAAGGAGAACCAGTTGGTCTTTAGCAAACTGGGCGTCAACTAGTGCAAGAGGGATACAGTGAAACGCCAAGTCCCAAGCTGCAAACCATGGATATTCCCAGGTGTCGGGCATAGATAAAATATGGCGGCATTCCAAATGACGCCAATCACTGTTGCGTCCCATCTGACGATGTATTGGGGGCTCCGGTTGCGCAGGATCCCCATCAAGCCACTGAGATACATCAAAATAGTAAAATTGTTTGCTCCATATCATCCCGGCCAAAGCCTGACGATGGATATTTTTATGCTCTCCTGAGTCGATCGACTGCTGAAGTTGTTCGTAGAATACGTTTGCTTCGCGAATGCGGGCGGAAAAGATATTATCTATGTCAGCCTCGCTGAACTGCTGCTGAGAAGTTGTGGTGTACGCGCGAACAGCTACGTGTTCTCCTGGTGCGAGTGTAAAACTATAGTGAGATGCGCATTTTGTGCCTCGAGCTTGGGTGGAGATAGCCTTAGTATCGCCGTTAATAACGTACTTGTGAAATGCGTCTTTAAATGATCCTACAGCATGTGGACGGTTAAAGTGGCGTCCAGGGTCGGTTTCATTTTCGCAGTACAGAAGAGTTCCACCGGGCTGAAAGCCTCCATAGCGGTCCTTGAGTTCATCACTATAGATTTTGACGGAGTCTGACGCGACTTGTTCCAGGTGAGGTTTGGTCGCCTTCTGGTCCCAGTCCCATGTGTTTCTTAACCATAGATGAGGAAGTAGATGGATTTCGGCCGCTTCTGGGCCTCGGTTGTATGCTGTAACCCGCAGAAAAACTTCGCCAGGCTTGCGCTGAGCATACTCGATCTCTACATCAAAATAGCGACTATCACGGAAAATACCGGTATCGACCAACTCGTATTCTGGTTCGAGTTTACTTCGTTTGCTATTACGCTCTGTTAACAATTCATAGGGAAAAGCCGCTTGTGGGTATTTGTAGAGCATTTTCGCATATGAATGACTCGGTGTTGCATCCAGATAATAATATAGTTCTTTGACATCTTCGCCATGGTTGGCTTGCTCGTTGGTGAGGCCATAGAGACGCTCTTTTAATATGGGATCTTGACCGTTCCAAAGAGCTATGGCCAAACACAGAAGCTGTCGATCATCACTCCAGCCTCCAATGCCATCTTCGCCCCAACGATAAGCTCTGCTTCTAGCGTGGTCATGGGGAAAGTAGTCCCAGGCTGCACCGTCTAGACTGTAGTCTTCGCGTACGGTCCCCCATTGTCGTTCACTTAGGTATGGGCCCCACGTTTTCCATTGATGACCAGCTTGGGTCAAGCGTTCGACTTCAGGGTTAGTTGTCTTGTCTACCATGATGTATTCCTTCGAACGTGCATTGTTCGTTGCCTATGTTTCCTTGGTCTCAACTACTAGCGTGGTTGAATGATTTTAGGAATGTGACTTTTATATTTCAGGCGGCATGAAGTTTTCTTAAAAGTATCTGTATTCTCAGCCATTCGCTGAGTGACCAGGCCTGAAAGGGAGCACCACCGGGTGTATGTGGTGGGTTACCATCCATTACTTCAGGGAAGTGGCCACTACCTTTGCTTAATTCGGTCCATGGATCTATAAACCGCCGTTGGGCTTCGTGAAGATGGTGATTGTTTCTCTTCTCTGTGCTGGTTCGCGTGCGGAGCCAGGCTTCAATAAAGGGACCCAACAGCCATGGCCAGGCCGTGCCTTGGTGGTACGCTTGATCCCGTTTCCGTGGATCTCCCCCATATTTTCCCTGGTAGTCGGGGTGATCGGGGGTCAGGGTTCTCACCCCTCCGGGGACAAGAAGTTTGGCTTCTACAAGGTCCACCACTTGTCGTGCGATCGGTGGCTCAACGAGTAGATAAGGGAGGCCACCAACCGCCAGGAGTTGGTTTGGACGCAGTGATGTGTCTATGCATCCCGGTTTGTGAAAGTTGTCCACAACATCGGCCAACCATCCTTGAGGGGTAACAAAGCGTTTAGAGAAACTTTTTTTCTGAGTTTCGTATAGCTTTACCCACTCCTCTGCCCGGTGGGGAAGGAGCTGGGCCCCGGCTTTTAGAGCATTAAACCACAGCGCTTGAAGTTCTACTGGTTTCCCTATGCGCGGCGTGATCACAGAAGAGCCTACTTTTGCGTCCATCCATGTTAGTGCCTTGTCTGAGGTCCCCGCAGCCAACAGGCCATCGATTTGGAGTTGTATGTTGTACCTGGTACCACTACTATAATGATCGATGATTTCTTCAATGGCCCTCAACCAATCATCTGGTGGTTTTTTGTCCGTATGCTTCGAAAGCATTGTGACTAGCTCATGAACTACAATAACAAACCAAAGTGAGGCATCCGCGGAATTGTACTCTGGTGGTCCGTGGTCTGTGAATCGATTCGGGACCATTCCTTGGGAAATATATTTTGCCCAGGTAGAGACGATACGCTGTGCGGGTTCGCTACGGCCCACGGAGAGGCATAAGCCGCGGAGCGCAATAAATGTATCTCGGCCCCAATCTGTAAACCACGGGTAACCGGCAATAATACTCAAGCCTTGGCTCCGGTGTATCATATATGATTCAGCAGCTCGAAGAGCAGTGTGCATGCTTAGCGTGTGTTGAGGTAAAGCAGGAGTGATCGCGCTATCAGGTGCAGAGGTGGTCCGGTTACTCCGGAGATCAGATGGTATGGCGCTGAGTATAGAAGAGGGCATTCTTCGGTATTTCTCTCTCTCTTTTAGGTGAGTAAATACCGCTTCAGGGTCTCCATAGACGTTCGCCCCAGGACGCACAATCACTTGAGCTGGGTGCTCTGGAGAGAGCTTAAAGCTGAAGATACCTGGCGAGGCCAAGTCTTCGATATGGTCCAGTCCTCGATCGCGTTCTGCTGCATACAAAAATTGTCGATACCAGATCGGTACGTGTTCGTAGTCCCCATTGCAGAGCCAACTTACTGGCATGGTACCAGTGGTTGGTCTCCAAATAACCCCACCGTTTGTAAAAGTCTCGGCCGTAAATAGAAGATCTTGGCTCTCCTGTTGCAATTGGTGATAGTTTTTTGCGGCCAACAAGGGTCTCACGAATAGTTGAGCCTGACTAGAGCCTGATATATTCCATTCGAGTAAGACCTCACCACTTTCGAATACCGAGACTATGGAGTGCTGAAGGGATATGGTATCGCTCAAGGCGTATTGCCACCTTGGCCAGGGAGAGAGTGAAAACATATTCAAGAGTTTGTTCCCCTCCGGATGCCTGACACCGGGATGGTATTCGTGCGCAGAGAGAAAATAGGTCTGCTCTTCTATTCGTAGCCAAACCTCTAGGCCTGTCACTAGCACCATCCGGGTTACACAAGAAGATGAGTCGGGGTGAACGATCGAAGGGGCTGCGGACTGTCGCAGAGGATGCGGGCCGATGATCATTAACGCATGGTAGCGTCTGCGTCTTAACAGGTCGCTGCTGCCACTTGAGAACCCTCCTAGACCGTCCGCTTCCAACCATTCAACCGTTTCCATGGCTGGTTTATAGCGCTATCCTCGCTTTTTACCTAAAACGCAGCACCTCAGAGCTGCAATAGGCAATGGTTGCGCATGCTGTACTCGACGGACCTAGTATGGAGCCCAGTCTCGTTGCGGACAGATTTCGGTGAAGTTGGGGTGGTTTTGACTTCCCTTCAAGAAACTTGGGGGTCTAGGCCACGGGTATGATGCGGTTGCCAGAGATCGTTTTTTGTGTGGGTTTAGGAGGGCTAGTAGGACTGAGTTCGTGCAAGCCGCCAACACTACCGGCCAGCACTGGAGATGCTCGGCAAGAGGTGTCGCTACCAACTGCGAGTGCTTCGCCCGTGCTAGCCTCCCTTTTTGGTGGCGCTGGGGGTCAGTCAGCGCTGCAATTCACTTCGTCACCAGCCCAAGTTCTCGCTGAGTCCCCCGGCAAGGCCGGTGATCAGCCGGTATCACAACCCTCTTCGTCGCTAGACCCGACCTCTCCTCACGGCAGTGCTGGTAGCCAGCCAGCCTCACAACCAGGTTCAGTACCACACGATCTAGACTCTCCAGATCGTGATGCCAGCAGTCAGCCAACCTCACAACCAGGTTCATCATTGGGTGGTTCAGACAACCCGCAATATGGTGGGAGGGCCTCGGCGCAGCCAAGCTCCTCTCCAGCGACTAACAAAAAGGCACATCACTCTACTTCTTCGCAGCCTGGTTCATCTCCCCATACCCCTTCTTCTTCAGGGGTTAAAAACCCACATGCGCATCCTTCTCACCAGAAGGAAGGTTTGGGATCGAAGTCTTCTTCTGAAGACGAGCCTCCTAAGTTCAACTTTCTTGGTCCTGTCCGGCAAGTAACTTTGGCCGGGCGCCGGGCTGGTGAGGGCTATTTTTCCAAGGATGGTCACTCGATGGTGTTCCAGTCGGAACGTATCCCAGAGAATCCTTTTTACCAGATATTTCTGATGAACATGGTTACTGGTGCGGTGAGCCAGGTGTCGCCTGGAGTTGGAAAAACGACCTGCTCGTGGATTCATCCGAACGGTGACAAGGTTTTGTTTTCTTCAACCCATGGTGATCCACAAGCGGTCGAGAAAATGAAAGCGGAGCTCGAACTTAGGGCGTCAGGGAAAGAGCGGCGGTACGCTTGGGACTATGACGAATATTTTGATCTATACGAATTTTCCATCGAGAATGGAGATATAAGGAAGTTAACTACTGCAATTGGATATGATGCGGAAGCATCATGGTCGCCGGATGGTGAGTGGGTTGTATTTGCCTCAAATCGCCGAGCGTTTAGTGAAGAAATGACCGAAGAGGAGAAAGCTCACTTTAAGGTAGACGCGTCATATATGATCGATGTTTACCGAATGCGAGCAGATGGAAGTCAGTTGCAACGACTCACTTCTCATGCTGGCTATGACGGGGGGCCGTTTTTTAGTCCTGATGGTAAACAAATTACTTGGCGGCGGTTTGATACAAAAGGGGAGCGAGCTGAAATTTGGACCATGAACGCGGATGGTACCGAAGCCAAGGCACTAACTTCGTGGGGTGTAATGTCGTGGGCTCCATACTATCATCCGTCGGGCGATTATATTATTTTTACCACGAACCGCCACGGTTTCGCCAATTTTGAGCTCTATATTTTGAGAACTGACGGAAAGGGAGAGCCGGTCCGAGTTACTCATGAGGATGGCTTTGATGGACTTCCAGTCTTCACCCCGGATGGCGCTACGCTTGTATGGACCACCTCTCGCACGCCAAACAAGCAAGGACAGTTGTTCGCAGCTTCATGGGATGATGCAAAGGCACGGACCGTATTGGGGCTGAGTGCTTGGAAGTCTGATGTCGCGGTGATCAAGGAGAAAATTGTACTTGATGCCGTACAGTTGGAGGAACATGTCCAAGTACTTACCTCATCAGAGATGGAAGGAAGGCTAACTGGTACGGCGGGGGAGAAATTAGCGACGGACTATGTCCGGAAGAAATTTGTCTCTTTAGGCCTCGAGCCAGGTGTGAATGACCAATGGTTTGAACCCTTTTCTTTTACATCCCGCGTAAACCTCAAAGGTGACAATCAGTTGGTACTGCAGACTGGGAGCGTAGCTAAGGCTTTGGAGCTCGACAAAAACTGGCGGCCCATAGCCTTTTCGCAGACGGGTACGATCGCCAAGGCAGGAGTGATTTTTGCGGGATATGGCATAGTTGCGCCTGAGGAGGAGGACCAGTTAGCGTATGACGCTTATGGCGATATTGATGTCGCTGATAAATGGGTGATGGTGTTTCGGTTTATGCCTTCTGAGGTACCGGTGGGTCGCAGGCAGTATTTGGCACGATTTAGCACCCTTCGATACAAGGCGATGGAGGCCAGAGATCGTGGCGCCAAGGGGCTGTTGGTTGTTTCTGGACCCCGGTCCAAAGTAAATGAGTCGTTGGTTCCGCTTCGTTTCGACGCTACGCTATCCGGAGCGGGAATTATGGCAGTTTCAATCTCCGACGAAGTGGCGACGGAGATTGTAGGTGGTAAAGAACGATTGGAGGCTCTGCAAGCAGAGTTGGATAAAGGTGTAAATGTCCAGCCTTACCCCCTTCCTGACTATCAACTCGAGGCTTCGGTTGGCCTTGAGTTCACCAAGTCCAAAGGAAGAAACGTTGTTGCCCGTCTTCGTCTTGGGGAAAGTTTATCAGCACCTCCGGTGGTCATCGGTGCTCATATTGATCATCTAGGTCGGGGTGAAGGGGGTGACTCTTTGGCTAAAGAGGGTGACAAGGGCAAGATCCATCACGGAGCGGATGACAATGCTTCGGGTGTAGCGGGGTTGTTGGAGATCGCTCGGTACTTGGTGGATAGAAAGCGAGAAGGTGCGCTAAAGGGAGCTAATCGTGATGTGATGTTTGTAGCCTGGTCGGGTGAAGAACTGGGCTTGTACGGGTCGAATCATTTTGTGAAGCAGCGTTCGGAACAAGGGTTATCAACCCAAGTAATGGCCTATTTGAATATGGATATGATCGGTCGTTTGCGTCGATCGGCAGTCATTCAAGGTGCGGGCTCAAGCCCTCAATGGACGAGGCTGTTGGAGGAGGTGAATACTGCCTTCCAAGTACCAATTCGAGTCGGCATGGATACATATCTACCAACCGATGCAACCCCGTTTTATTTAGGTGGAGTTCCCATTCTGAGTGCTTTTACCGGCGCGCATTCGGAGTATCATACCCCGAATGATACCGCAGATAAACTAAACTATGAGGGGATAGCTCGCGTGGCTGGACTTATGGGGGCGGTTACTGAACACCTGGCAGTAAGTGGCACGAAGTTGGAGTACCAAAAGGTGCCACCACCGAAGGCCCAACGTTCTCGCCGCCTAGGTCGGGCGTACATCGGAACGATCCCGGACTATATTCATTCATCAGAAGACGCTAGCGAGGGCGTAAAATTGTCTGGAGTAGCGGTAGGGGGCCCGGCTGAGCAGGCAGGCGTTCAAGGAGGCGATATTCTCGTGGGGCTTGGTGGTCAGCCAATCAACAATATCTATGATTTTGTTCGGCTCCTGGATACTCTAAAAGTAGGTGAGACGACGGTTGCCGATGTGATTCGAAATGGCGAGAAGTTGTCATTGGATCTGACTGTTGGCAGTCGCCAATAGCGTATAATTCCACGCCGCAACCCAGGGCTTGTCTCTAACGCCTGACATGGTCTTTGACTCGTCCCTGGTTTACCCGCCAATGATGTTCGACCGCTTTGCCCAATAGGTTGCTTTCAGACAACTAGCCCTCCGTCTTCCAGTCCCTCAACTCAAGC
>JAHQVK010000097.1 GCA_019634385.1 Myxococcales bacterium
AGGCTTTTCGTGAAACGTTCTGACGACGAGGCGAGCGTACCTGGCGGTACGCGACCGAGGAGAGACTTCTTGTGGTCAGGATGTTTCACGGAAAGACCGGCCGATAGATGCCTGCAGGGCTAGATCAACAGGCTGCTAGCTAACGGACTGAGCGGCCACCCGGTTAGAGGAGAGCCCCAATCACTGGCCATGCAGTCTCAGCCGAATTAGGGCCGAGTTATACAGCAGAAATCACTTGAGTTGAACCCAAGTTCCTTGCTTCTACGCCGGGCTATGCCCCCCTGCGGGAACTCTTGTTGATTCTTACAGCATCAATTCAAGTGGGCTTTGCTGAAAACCATCTCCGATGATACCAACACGCCCTAGCGCCGAAGCCATCAGCTTGTCTATACAATGGCTGGCTTGCACCGGAAAATTGAGATAGCCCGGTGCAGGGTCTATCGAGGCGTGATAGATGCGACAAGCTATCTATAGCATTGTATGGCCTTGCTGCAAACGCATCATGGACGCGGGTGCTATCCCCCCAGTGGTCTTTGCTTTACGCCCTAAGGTACACTCCGGCTGTGGAAATGACGCGTAGCCCGAGGGTGTGAAGGGCCGGCCCCAGAAGAAGGGTACGGGGATGTACCTGGCCGAGGAGCCCGAACGGGGGGCGAAGCCACCAACCGGCTCTTCGCGATAGTTCTTTGCCTGGTTCAGCAATACGCTGAAGCGACCTACAGTACAAATCCCTTGGGTTGAACCCAAGTTCCTGCTTCTACGCCGGGCTATGCCCCGCGGAGCGACCCCGTTGTTGATTCTTACAGAATCAATTCAAGTGGGCTTTGCTGTAAAGGAGCGATACCCACCCAGAGATTCATAGGAAAACACCCAATGACCGATTGTCCGTAGTAAATGATATTGTTGTCACGTGCTCGTTGTTTCAAAAAAAGTGAACAAAAAGTTGTGATATTATATATTTTTGTGAGGACGGTGGCCAATTGAAAGCTGTTGAATCCATACTCGTTTACTCACCAGCAACAACCATTGGTAGCGTAATCTATGGCACACGATGAACGCAGTTTGTATAGACTTCTTCCTTCATCTTTTGTCGCGGGACGAAATACGCTGGCCAAGGCCTTAAAAAAAGCCGGCCACAAAGCGGAGGGTGCTCGGATTGCGAAACTCCCGAAACCCTCCTCTGCACTTTGGGCCGTCAACCAACTTAGCAAAGAGGCCCCTGACGAGCTGCAAGCATATATCACTGCTCACCACCGGGCTCGAACGCGACAACTACGAGCCCTCGAGTCCACCGAAAACCCCGAAGCGTCTCGACTTGCAGCAACGGCTATACGACAAGAGCGCAACCTTCTCGAAAACCTTCTACGGAAAGTGCACACACTTCTCGTACACGCGAACTTCAACCCCACAAAGACAGTCATAGAGCAGGCCCGGTCGAATCTCCGAGCCGCGGTGGCCTCGGCACCTCAGCAACTACGACTGATAGAGGGCTGGTTGGATCATGATCTCAGTGAGCCAGGCTTTGATCAGCTCACCGTGGAACTTTGTGAAGCCCGTCCGGTGTGGCTCGAACAGCAACTGACCCAACTCCGGGCGTCACCAACCCTCGATCAAACCCAAAAAACTAATTCAATTACAAACACTTACCCGTACAACCTTCCGAACAAGCAGCAACTACGAGTAGCCGAACAGGGCCTCCACCATCTGCAGGAGGACCGAATAGTTGCCGAACGAAGAGTACAAGAAGCGAAGTTACGCACCGACCAAATCGCAGACCACACCGCTCGCCTCAAGGCCGAAATACTCGTGATGGAAGCAGAACTTGAGGAAGCCCAATCCGAAGAAGCCCTGAGACTTACAGAACTACGTGAAGCCCTGAACCGTGAACAAGCAGCCTTAGAACACTTGAATAGCCTGCTCAAGAGCCATAGACCCACGGACGATTAGGACATGTCTTCAAACTCCGGAGCACGTTCTGACTTGTTTCCCACATGTATGAGGGGTCGGTGGCTTCGCCACCCTTTCGGGCCCTTCAGCCCGATACATCCCTCCAGGGCAACCCTTCACCCCCCCCGGGCTACGGCGTCATCTCCGCAGCCGGGGTTTGAAGACACGCCCTAATCAATCTCACCCCAATCAGTCTCCACCATACCAATATTCCATTCCGTGTCTGATGCACCCCAGTCCGAATGTTCAGCTTTGGCTGGAACTAGTACCGAGCTTTGGGCATCTCCCACACCGGGCATCACCCCCAGGCTCCTCGGCAACCGTCTCTTTAGTTTGAGCGTGACCTGAGCTCTGGCCGATAACCGACTCTCACGAGCCGACACGTATCTCCCAAAGAGATAAGATCCAGTTTGGCCCAATGCCATGAGCATTGCGATAGATGAGACCGAAACATACACTGATGGTCTCTGCATGACTTCGTAGGCGTTTACCATACTGAGTCCAACCAACGCCGTCAACCCTATCAGTCCCGCCCAAACAAACGTGCGATACCAAAACTGTCCAAATATCCAGAAAGTCCAACCTACCAGACGTAGGAAACCCATGTTCTTCCCCGATCAATAAGCGTCACAGCCACATCTTGAGCGATACCGTGCCCAGCGCCCTGATCGATGTGCGGAGCTACAGCACCCACCGCGTACCAACCCACAATCTTGGGGTGTACCACCGTCAAAGTAAGGCTCCTCTCGCCAAAAGTCCAACCATTCCCACCAGGACTTACGCCGCTCGGGGGGAGGCCCATAATCACAGTCGTACGGTGAATCAGAGTACGCGGCAGCTTCCGCTTCAAACTCAATCGCCTGTTCCCGCCGGGCAGCCTCCATCCCTTGTGCAATAATGACAAGAACAACAAGAAAAGCCAATATAGCTCCCGCAATCTTGAGTATAATCCCTGCAATTTTGCCGAGAATCTTGAGAAGCTTAGAGAAAAGCTCATTTATCTTAGCGCCCATAGCTATCCATGCAAGACGGTAAGGATCCGCGGTTTCGAGAACCCCTCATCGGTATGCCAGCTAAAGGACTACGCACGCAACGAGCCTTCGGTCTGGAGATTCTGCATATGCCGGAATATGCCCTGCTGGCTCATCAAGATGTCATGTTGGCCAGCCTCCACCACTTGCCCCTTATCCAGCACTACCACCCAGTCTGCTGACCGAATCGTAGACAACCGATGGGCCACCACCACCAAAGTATGATTGGCACCCAACTCTAAAAGCGCTTTCTGAATCAGCTGTTCAGATTCGGTATCCAAAGAAGATGTTGCCTCATCAAAAATGAGAATTGCTGGTCGAAGAAGAAGCGCGCGAGCTATTCCCAAACGCTGCCTCTGACCTCCAGATAGTTTAAAACCTCTCTCTCCGACGCGAGTGTGATAACCCTGAGGAAGTCGAGTAATAAATTCGTGAGCATAAGCAGACTGGGCGGCCTGAATCACGTCTTCTTCAGTAGCCATATCGTTTCCATAACAAATATTCTCCCGGATGGTCCGATCAAAGACCTCAACATCCTGAGATACAACGGCAATATTTTTACGATAGTTTGCTATCTTATACCTTCGAATATCTACCCCATCAACCAAGATCGAACCAAGCTTCACATCGTAATGACGGAGCAGTAACTTGACCAACGTCGTCTTCCCGGCCCCTGAACGCCCCACTAAAGCAACCGTTGAGCGAGATGGAATATCCAATTGAATGTTTTTCACCACCGATTCCACGGTGCCCGGATAGCAGAAAGTGACATCTTGGAATTGTATCTGCCCGTGCAGCCGTCCCACCGAGCGCGCATCCGATGCATCCACAAAGTCGGGCTCATGCTCAAACAGCTCAAGCATCTGAAGCACACTCATCCGAGCATCACCGAGATGATCATAAAGACGCCCCAGTCGAAAAATAGACGCGATCACTTTCTCCGAAAGCGTTATGAACATAACCAAGGTTCCTGGTGAAATAGCCCCGGTATGCACCCGGTATACGGCAAAGGATAAGAGTGATATTCGGGCGAAGCTGAGTACATGCTGCTGCAGACGACTATTGGCCCGTTCAAAGTGGGTTCGCTGAACGGCTAGCTCATAATACGTATCCAGTTGGCCACGAAGTGTGAGCATCTCTGCGTTCTCCTGAACAAAATCCTTGACGGTACGAATATTTCTTAAGCTCTGGCTTAACGTCCACGACGCATTCTTGAGCGCATCGTGATAGGTTCGGCGGTATGGTTGGAGTCGCACCGATGCTTTTAGGTTCATATAAATGACTAAGGGGATGAACAACAGGTAGATCAAACCTGCTCCTGGATCGAGAAATAGGAGCACCAAGCAAGTCAGCGACACCTGAAGCAATGCCCCAAGAAAACGCTCCTGCGTAAACCAAATCAGGTCGCGAAAGCGTTCTGCCCCCGTCTTGAGCGTATGCTCCAATTCTCCGGATGGGTTTTCTTCGTGAAAACGAATTCCCAACGACAGAAGTTTCTCATGCAGTTGTTTGAGTAAAGACGACTCAATCCTGAAACCACCATCAAGTAGAAACTCAAAATACCCTTGCTCCAGATAAGTCACTAATACCGAAGCAATAAGTACTCCCAGTAGGGGCAAAAAAAGGCCTCCTAGGGTGGCTTCAGGCACAAGTAACTGGTCCACCGCTAACTTGAGGAGGTAGGGCGGCGTCAGTTTTAGACACTCAAGAAGCAGACAAATACCAAAAGAAATACCGAAAACTCGTTTGAGATCCGGCACCGCTTTTACCATACCCTGCAGTAACATCCTCCGCACTGTAGTGGATAACGAAGCCAAATTTTAGATAAACTTACCGTCTCGAAGATTGCCTATGTAACTGTGATAAGCACGCATCATCTGAGAAGAGAAAACCAACATAATCGGAATATTTGCCCAAAGCATAAGCCCCGTACCCAAATTAGTAAAAGCATCCAACTCTTCGTTCGTCCGTATCAACCATGGCGCACATGCGACGACAACAAGCGTACAATATAGTATACGATAAGATACAACCCACCGTTCCCCTAAAAGATAGACAATACCCTGTTCTCCATAGTAATTCCAAGAGATAATCGTAGATATGGCAAACAACCACGCAGCAAAAGTTATCAACCATTTACCGAGACCATCAGCGGCAAGATCAAATGCCCTCGCGGTCAATGTTGATCCCGGATAAGCAACAAAAGCGCCTTGCTCCATCAATTCCGGCTTGTTCTTGTTCAAGGCTAAGGAGCCATAGGCCGTCTCCCATTCAATCATGAAAGTATTGCCCCCCGAAGACCTGAGTACACCTCCCAACCGAGTACGACCAACCGTATGAGGCACCTCAAACCCTCCGAGAACCGTATATATCAGATCATTATCCCTCCACACTTGCCCCTCGGACGGTGTGACCGGCCGGGAATGGAGCGTCCAACCTCCATCAGCTTCTTGAACTACTTGTGGGGTAGTTGGAAACATAATATCTACCGGCCGAGACCAAATCCCTGTAGTCAGGATGACCAAGGCGGTTAGGGTACACACCACCAGGGTATCAATAAACGGTTCCAGACCAGCCACCACCGCTTCCCGTACTGGCTCTTGCGTTCGAGCAGCCGCATGAGCCATCGGCGAACTACCCTGACCCGCTTCTGAAGAATAGAGCGCTCGTTTGAGCCCCCAGCTAAATGCATATAGAGCGGTTCCTCCAATAAAGGCTCCCTGGGCTTCTGCGGGAGCAAAGGCTGAAACTACAATGAGTCGCAAACTATCAGGAACCGCACTTATATTAACAAGTAACACATAGATCGCAGCCAACATATAGACGCCGCACATGAAGGGCACTAAGGTACTAGTCACTTGCCCTATCCTCTGAATACCTCCTAGAATGACCGCAGCAACTATCAATCCCAGGACCAAGCCGGTCATCAATCGGGGCACGCCAAAATATAGCTCAGTGACTGCAGCAACATTCCAAGCTTGGAACATGTTGCCGCCGGTGATCGTCGAGACCAATAGCGTCAGACAAAATACACAAGCTATGGCTTTTCCAAGCCGGGGATAGCCCATCTCTGCACCGCCCCGATCCGCCACATACATCGGGCCACCGTGCGGATTGAGCGGATCATCGGTGTTGCGGTAAAGCATCGTTAGGGTCACTTCGCCGGTCTTGAGAGCCATACCTAAGACCCCGATAATCCACATCCAAAACACCGCGCCTGGACCACCCAATGAAATAGCCACCGCAACCCCACCAATATTACCCAAGCCCACGGTGGCTGATAGCGCGGCGGACAGCGCTTGAAAGTGACTAATAGCTCCGGGATCACTCGAGTTGTCATAGTGCCCAAGCACAACTTTTGTACCGTGCGTAAGCGCATAGTACTGACCAAAACCGCTCCAGACCGTGAACAAGATCCCCGTCCCGAGCACTACGTACAGCACCCAATCGGCCCAAATCGCAGAATTGAAGGCGATCAGACCAGCCATAAATGAATCCATTCTGACCGGTTATGCGAACTACTGAGCCCTTGCAAGGTGCGCCACAAGTTCGCTCGAATGCTGGACGGGTTTTCTACGGATGCGCTAGTAGCTACCGCCCGTATGCCGGAGCGCAACCGCCCGTGGACCCTCATGGAAGTCCTCGACTGGACCAGGCAACACTTTGAACGCAAATCGATCGACACCCCTCGACTCGATGCTGAAGTACTACTCAGCGAAGTTCTTCAGCTCCCTCGAGTAATGCTCTACGCGCGATTCGACCAACCTCTGCATAATGAGGAGCTGGCCCGGATGCGCGGCATGGTTGCTCAACGAGCCGCAGGAGTGCCCATTGCTCGGCTCCTCGGCAGACGTGAGTTTTGGAGCCTCGAGCTCGACCTCACCCCTGATGTGCTTGTTCCCCGGCCAGAGTCTGAGCTGCTCATCGAAATCTGCTCCCACCGTAAACCCTCCCCGCAAGAGCACTTGGTGGATGTGGGCACCGGATCTGGGGCCTTGGCTTTGGCCCTAGCCACCGAATATCCAGCCAGCAAGGTTTGGGCTTTGGAGTACTCTCAAGCCGCTATTACTGTCGCTAAGAACAATACGGCCAAACACGAACTGGCCCCCCGGGTGTGCGTAGTGGAAAGCGATCTTCTAGCGGGGCTACCACCTCAAGCTCAACCGGTGGACATCATGGTGGCTAACCTGCCCTACATCCCGACCGATGAGATTCCACACCTCGACATCAACGTCCGCGACCATGACCCCCACCTCGCCCTCAACGGGGGAAAAGATGGGCTCGACCTCATTCGACGTCTGATCCTGGATGCTCGTCATGTGCTTAAAAATCCAGGTCTTTTAGCGCTTGAATCATCCTCGGATCAAACGGAGGACATCGCCGAGCTCATGGGTGAAGCCGGATACACCGAGATCCAGATCGACCACGATCTCGCCGGCCTACCTCGGGTTACTTCCGGTCTTTTCCCTGCCGATAAATCAGGTAAGGACCGTCTATGACCACGATACGCATATACACTTATGACGCTTGCAGCACTTGCCGAAAGGCGGTCAAATGGCTCAACGACAGGGGGGTAGCATTTGACACCATCCCCATCGTCGACGCACCGCCCACCCCATCGGAGCTCGCGTGGATACAGCGAACTGCCCACATCGAAACGCGAAAACTATTTAACACATCAGGTCGCTCCTACCGGGAAGGAGGCTGGAAAGATAAAATCAGCAACATATCCGACGCGGAGGCTTTCGAAGCTCTCGCCGCCGAGGGCAAGCTCATCAAGCGCCCCCTCCTTGTCGGGGACAACTTTGCCATCGTTGGCTTCAGCGAAGAAACCTACACCAAAGTGTTAGGTTTATTCGAAGAGAACTGAAGCTGCTCACGATAAGCTCTGGATCCAGCCCCCAAGATCGAATCAAGATCGACGGGGGGGAAACTGATGCAAGACATTCGTTTGGCTACGGACACTTGCGTGACATCTTGATAACTATCTTGCACGGCCGCTGCTCCGTCTACACCGCTACACCTACCAATTGACCTAAGCCATGGGAGCTGTCATGGCTGCCGGCGAAAGGGACATCTATCGTGAGATCTTTTATTATTTGTACTTCAACACTGCTGTTTATGGTTTGCTGCACAACCGGCGCTAACACCCCAAAAGTGCTAACATCCGGCATCGAGCCTACCAAAATCCCCGCTGAAGTTATGAAGGTCATCTCAGCCAAGCACCCAGACTTCATAGCCAAAGAGGCCACCAAAAAGCTAAACGACGGACGTATCTATTTCGACGTAGAGGGAGAACTCCCCGATGGCTCAGAAATCGAGTTTGACGTTCTTCAGACCGAGAGCGGAATGGAAGTTGTTGAAATCCAGCGCGATCTTTCTTGGGACGCTCTGAGTGAGCCTGTTCAGCAACTCGCACAAAAGCATAGCGGAGGCGCGAAGCCCGCTCGAATTATCGAAAGCATTCAGACTGATGGCTCCACCATCTTCGAATTCTTCGCACAGGACGCCCCAAAGCATCCTGCGTATGAAATTCAGGTCCGTGGAGATAGCGTAGAAGTCCTTAAGACCCGGGCAATGCACTAGCAGCCAAGCAATTCGGCCGAGCAACCCTACCCCGGGTAATCTTGCCGTGGTACATATCGGCCACTCTACCTTCATCGGTTGTATACCCCCAGTGAGCACCTTCGTCATAGAGAAGTTCCACGGAAGACACGCCGCTAGCTATCGTCAAAGTACCTCCGAGAAGAGACCGGTTTCAAGTACAGCTTGTTGATTCTTACTAAATCACCAAGGGGTCTTTGCTCTACAGCAACACACCCTAGTTATCTGCATAGATAACTATTACGGTCTTTACAGAGACGATGCTTACCCTGAATACCCTCTGGAAATCATAGCTCTCCTAGTAGCCGGTTGATTTAGCCCTGTGTGTAGCTATCGAGGCCGGCTTTTCGTGAAACGCTCTGACTTTCACGGAAAGAACGGCCGATAGATGCGTGCAGGGCTAGATCAACCGGCTGCTAGGGCGTGTCTTTAGACTCCGGCTGCGGAAATGAGGCCGTATCCCGAGGTTGTGAGGGGTCGTCCACGGAGGGAGGGTACGGAATGTACCCGGTCGAGGGGCCCGAAAGGGAGGCAAAGCCACCGACCCCTCACAAACACTGGATACGAGTCAGAACGCAGTCCGGAGGGCAAAGACGCGCCCTAAGCCGAGCTATCCCAACCAACCACCCACCCGGTTGAAACGTTTCACAACGGATCAGCAAAAGAAAGTGCTCAACGTCACTCTACGACCAGCTTCGGGCCAATCAGAACCCTCATCGGACATTTTACGTCTTCATTCATCTTCCGTCCCTCCTCACATCCGGTGACTTCAGCGTATGCTCTATCCATGGCCGGGGATGAACAACCGCCACCCTATGTATGCGAAGCTCTGACATCCAGAGGCTCGGGTCCACCTCTCCAAGCGGTCAAGACCCGCCGCAATGTCCCAGTACCGTCCCTCGGGGACCATTCAGCATCTTTTCCTCTTTGGTTGATCCGTAGTGATGATGGAATCTGGTTGGTAGGAGCCGCAGAGACCCCTTCTACATCCGGTTTGGCTACAGATGTCGCGATCGGTGTTCGTCATCCACGCGAGGCTCGGATTGAGGCCCAAGGACAACGATGTGCGGTTGTCATCGGTTCGGTCCGAGCTGGTCTATGCCCCTCCTCCGTAGAAGCGGCCCAGGCTCTGATCGAAGGGTATCAGCCCTTCCTCGAAGCATCCCAAAAGCCAGCATATCTTCTCGATGCAAGGATGGCTCAGCTTCCGCCCTCGGAAGAGGGCGAAGCTCAAGCCGCACCTGGTGTTCAACTGGCTTCGACCTGGATGCGGATAGCCGGAGGTCTCCCTGAAGATCCATGGTTCCACGCCAGCCCCTCATCTTCAACGCTAACCCTCATGGGCTATGTTCGTGATGTCCCTCGAAGGGTTTGGGTGGGTATATCTGAACAACGCATCCGGCTAGCCCTCGAGCAACCGGGGGCACAAGGTTATGACCGATTCGATCTTGAAGCGCCCCTCCAGTTCGTGACCCACCACCGTCGACCGGTGCTCACTAGCGACGAACTTAGGATCGTGGGTGGGTACCTACAGCACGCTGATTATCTGTTTATCCACCGATTGAGTTGTGTAACCGGCGGTGCACGGTGGGCAGTGCTCGTAATGGAGCACCTAAGTACAAGCCGTTATGTTTCAGGTTTGGCGATCCTCCGCGCAGCCCTCGAAAGAGGTCACACGCAGGCCCTTGCGGAACCCCTCGCTCTTCTAGCGGCCGCTTGTGGGCATCCGCTGCATGCCGTGTCCCATCTGCGTCAGGCGATCGACAACTTCGGTGAACAGACCGACTATTCCGGGTTCGCTCACCTTGTGGAGCAGTTGGCCTTGGCGTGTACCACTTCTAAACCTCGTCATCATTTGCCGGTCGACGAAGCCCTAGCGGTCCTGAGCATAGCGATCGTGCCCCTACCGCAGCCGATTGAGGGTGTCCCTTGGCCTCCCACCTCTCCTGCCGAAATCTGGGCCGCGGCCGCCGCCCACTCTCGCTTAGGCCCTGATCTCGCTATTTCACCGCTATCTGGCGAATCCGACCCCGTCCGCGTGCTCCAATGGGTCGCGGGGATCACACAAAAGCCTGAGGATTTCCGCCGTGCAGCCCAAGGTCTCCGGATCCGTGAGCAATCAGAGGCCGCTCATACCACACTTCTACGAGCCATAAATCTCGCCCCTACGGTGGAGGATAGCTGGCTTCGAGTGACGTGGGCTACGGAGGATAACAACCGTGAAGAACTCGACAAAGCACTGGATATGGCCCTGTCCTTAGATCCGGAAGCCCACGCAGCGGGACCGCTCATCCCGAGCTCAGTGCTCAATGCAATAGCGGAACGAGCGGAGCAACGGGCCTTATCCGCGGCTCCTCACTTGATCGACCTTGCTGACCGCCGGTGTCCCTCAACCACCATTCCCGATCGGATAGAGCGAGCCCGCCGATTGAGGGATAAACACAACTCCCCAGTCTACGCAGCCCGGATGCTGAGCCGAATTGTTGATAGTATAGAACCCGATCGGAGCACCGACGAGCTATCCATCGGTGCTCTTCGTATTGAAGCAGCGCGCGCGTTTCTTGACGCTGGACTTCATTCCGCAGCACTTGCCGCCACTCGCAAGGCAGTAGCTGAGGACTTTCTGCACGCAGACACCTTGCGAGTCGCCGCCGCTCTTCCCAATCTTCCCATTTCTTCGGCAGAGCAGCAGTGGTGGCTGCACCTCGCTGATGTGCTCAAGCCCGGTCCTAAATCGGTGGGAGGACTGCCGCCGCTAGACTCCCTCTCACCAGCAGAGCTGAGATCTCTCCATCCTGGTGAAACCGACTGGCGAACCGACTGGCGAATGCGTTTGAACACCCCCACATTGCCCGCTAGGGACCAGCTCCTTCGTGGACTCGCTCGGATAGATTCCGCTGAGATGCCAGACCTGTTTCAGCTGATCCAGCAATTGAGTGCCGCGTTTGGCATCCATCCGGTGCCCGCATATATCTACCGAGGTGATGAAGCGATCGGCGTGTCTGGTTGGCCCACGCAGCCCCCCTTGTTGCTAATCGGTGCCAGTCACCTGGAGCCTGGTCCCCGGCAGCTCTCCAAACTAGAGCTTACATTTACGATCGCTGTTGAACTCGCACATCTTGCTGCCGAACATCCGGTCCTCTCATTTGATGACAGTGTCCTAGGCACGAGCCGCTCCGTCTACCAAGCCTTTGGTCGTTTTGCCGGAACAGCGGAAACCGCGGTTGATTTGGTGAGTCTGATCCCTGGCATTGATCAGCTCGCCAAGCTCCAAAAACTCATTAAACTATCTCGGCAGGTCTTCTTCGTTAGAAAGGCGGTCAACAAGGCTCAGTCACTCGCGCAACCGGTACTTCGTCGCGCATTTCCCAACGCCGCTGCCCCAACCCAGCGAGGTCTCACAAAAGATGGACTCCAGGGCACGGCACTCGCCTTTCGCATTCAGGCTGATCGGGCCGCATTGCGTCTGACCGGAAACATACGCGCCGCCATCCAAGCGATCCTTTCGACGAGCTCCCAACCCGAAGGGAGACTACAAACCTGGCACGAACAAGGGCTCGAACCACTTCTTAGTGCATCCGATGATGATGATCCTACCCTCAGCGCTGACGAGACCATCCGTATTATCGCCCTACTGGAGGATGCAGCACGCAATGGGCCACCTAGTCCTCCTCCCCTATAGATAGCGGCTCCTCCGCTCCACGGTTATGACATGGTCTTATTGATCATCATCGAGGTTCGGAAGCTGCTCCGCACGCCCCTCAAACAGCCGGTATAGGTCCTCCAACTGCCTTTCCAGACTACGAACCATCGCAATGATCGCCGTTGAATCCGCTGTTCCCAATGCACGCTGAAGCTCTTGTCGCTGGGCATACAAATCACGAAGTTGGTCCTCCATCCTACCCGACCTAGGTGTATCCCGGTAGGTTTGGATGTCATTTGCACTCGGAAGACCAGTGACTGCGTATGGCGGTTTAGGCATAAGAAGACTCCTCGTGACCCACGTGAAGACCGGAGGGCGGCTTCTAACGACTCGAGAAGCCGCAGAAATTCTCGGCGTCGGCCCTACCACCGTGAAGCGGTGGTCTGACGAAGGCAAGCTCCCTGCCCTTAAGACTGCCGGCGGCCATCGAAGATATCGGGAAACGGACG
Source organism: Myxococcales bacterium (assembly GCA_019634385.1). Lineage (GTDB taxonomy): Bacteria > Myxococcota > Kuafuiibacteriia > Kuafuiibacteriales > Kuafuiibacteriaceae > JAHQVK01. The sequence continues at coordinate 12,735 of JAHQVK010000097.1, forward strand.
TCTTAACCATGAGGCACCGGGGTGACTCCTTGGACGATATCCCGGCTCGTCTCCCCAAAATGACTCCCAAGGAGTTAGACAGTCTATCTGTAGGTGTGGTGCAAGTTGATGATGAGGGCTGCGTACTTTTCTATTCACGGCGAGAATCGGAGTTTTCTGGAGTTCCTCTAGAGCAAGCACGGGGAAAAAACTTCTTCACCGAAGTGGCTCCTTGTACAAACAATCGCCTTGTATATGAGCCGTTTCGCGAAGGGGTAGCCAGGGATCATCTAGATCTAAGTATCGAATACACCCTCTCCGTATACATGTCGCCTACAGACGTACATCTTCGCTTATACCGAGATTCGGAGACGCGCACAAATTGGATCGTTATCGATCCCGAATGAGCTAAAACAAGGAACTTAGCTTAGCACCTCTTATTTTCAAACAGCCTACAACTAAGCACTTTGAGGCAATCTGATGTTCTCTCTACATTAGCCTCGCATCGAGCCCCCGTTTCTGGATGTAACCCAACGGCCCGCGCAACTAGGCAAAGCCCAGCCTAGCGGTGGGCAGTTGGGCTCCAACCCAACCGATGCCTGCACAAACGCCGACCCCTAATCGCTTCCCTGAAGTTGTATGACTCCACTTTGCATGCTAACCGCGTGCAGAGATGTCTGGCGTCCATCAGGAGGTTGCACACACCGCTGTGACCCTGCTCGAGAACCTCGCTGCGCAAGCACCCGCAGCAACATCCACTTTGAGCCTCAAACCGGACCAACTTTGGGAGATTATTACCCACTCTGGGCCTATCGGGTTTGGCGCACTGGCGATTCTTGCGCTCTTCTCGGTGGTTAGCTGGGGCATCATCCTTCACAAAACGTTTTACCTCAGACGGGCTACCCGGGTTTCCGAACGCTTTCTGGCCGCTTTCTGGGACGCTAAGCGACTCGATCAAATGTTCCAGCAATCCGAACACTTCGAGCGCTCACCGATATGTCAGGTATTTCGCTCTGGCTACATTGAGCTTGCCCGGTTGAAAAAGCGGTCCGGAGAATACGAAGATAGCCTCGGAGGTGGCATTGAGAACGTTGAGCGAGCCCTGCGAAGAAGCCAAAATGCGGAGGTCACCGCAATGGAGAGTTTAACCACATTCCTGGCCACCGTCGGAAGCACAGGCCCCTTTATCGGGCTATTTGGCACGGTCTGGGGCATCATGAAAGCTTTTGAAGATATCGGAAAAATGGGGTCTGCCAACCTCGCTACCGTTGCTCCTGGTATATCAGAAGCATTGATAGCCACCGCTGCAGGGCTGGCTGCAGCCATTCCCGCGGTCATCGCCTATAACTACTTTCAAAGTCGTATCCGTGTTCTAGAAACAGAAATGGATGCTTTCAGCGCCGACTTTCTCAACATCGTCAAGCGCCACTTCTTCCGCTAATGGCTATGTCAACTGGTAAGGGTGGTCGTGGGGCCATCTCCGAAATCAACGTCACCCCCCTGGTGGACGTCATGCTTGTACTACTGATCATCTTTATGGTAACCGCCCCGCTGATCACCCAAGGTGTGCCGGTTGACCTACCATCGAGCAGTGCTCAATCCCTGTCGGGTACTGATAAAAAGCTTGTGCTCACTATCACCAGGGACAAAAAAATATATATTGGAACGAATGAGGACGCGCCAATTCCGTTACAAGAACTGGAAGAAAGACTTAAAACAAATGCGCGACTTCAAGATGATAAAGAGCTCTACCTCCACGCAGATCGAAGCCTGGATTATGGGTTGGTGGTTGATGTTATGGCCAAAATCAAACGAGCCGGCGTGACAAAGCTAGGCATGGTTACCGACCCAGTTCAGGGGAACCAACGTGGTCGTCGCTCATCCAAGTAGTTCTCTAAGTCGGGGACTTGCTTCCAACCGTAGCAAAATAGCGAATCGAGGCCTGACGGGCATCCTCTTTACTTCCTTGATTCTCCACGTTGGTGCGGTCGGCGGCGTGATTTATGTCGGTGGCTTACGTCAGACGGTTGACCTCAATCTGGAGGCGATGCCGGTTGAACTGGTAACCCTCGGGAAACCACGAGAACCAGAGTTGCTACCTCGAAAGATCACGCCCCAACCTCCGCCCCAACCCCCTCCAGATCCAGCCCCAGCGGACGTGGCCCTAGAAAGCATACAGCAGCCCGAGCCCGCGAAACCCGAACCTGAGGAGCCCAAGGTCCAAAAACCCAAATCTCGCCGAAAAAGGGTGAGGAAGTTATCAGCTACCGCCCGAAAGCTCCTCGAAGGTCGGGATGAGGACCTCGATCGAGCCCTCAAGAAACTCGATGACCCAGAGGGCTCCGAGGATGGATCTCCATTAGGTACTACAACCAATCGAGCTGCTGCTGCTACAGCCTACGAAGGGCAAGTTGCTACCGTGTTGCGGAGTCGCTACCAACTTCCCACCACAATTCCTCCATCGCAACGTAGATTTCTCGAGGCAGAGATCATCTTATACATCAATCGACGAGGGACCATTACCCGGTACGAATATGCCAAACGACACAGCAATACTGCTTTCATGAGCGCTCTAGAGAACCTTCTCCGGTCCGTTAACCTGCCTCCGCCGCCTAAAGTTTTGGCGAGGGAATACGCAACAAGCGGGCTTGTGGTCCGATTTAAACCAGACTGAAGCGGGATGGGCGACACCTTGACCCTGCTCCACCTCGTTGGGTACCCGGATCTAAGCTCGAATCAGGGATGCTATTATGTTTTCACTACCATGTTATGCCCACAAGGGGCTTGGCCTTCTTCTCCTCGCTGTAAATATTCTACCCCTCTCAAAGACCGCATCGGCCAAGCCCCAAAGCCGGCGAGTCATTGAGGTTGGTAGTCCGAATTTTCGACCCTACCCCATTGCTATTCCCTCTGCTCGGGTAGGAGACAAGTCAACCAATGCAGCCAAGATAGCGTTGGCCATGACCCAGGCTCTTCGCTTCGATTTTGATATCATTGCTCAGTTTGACGTCTTGGATCCCAAAAGTTACATCACCAATCCAGCCAAAGAAGGCATGACTGCACCAACCATCAAGTTTGAAAGCTGGATCAATGTTGGAGCAGAGGGACTGCTTAAAGCGCTCGTCCGTGGAGTCAGCGGAAAATACCAGGCTGAATTAATCTTTTTTGATGTAGCTGCCGGGCGCCCGCTAGTCTCTAAGCGATACTCCACTACCCTTGATTCCGCACGATCAACCGCTCATTCATTCGCCAATGAGGTCGTTCGCTCCCTGACCGGTGAGCCCGGGATCTTCCAAACCAAGATCGCTGCGGTTCGCAACACACCCTCTGGACGTGAACTATGGCTCCTCGAACTGGATGGCAGTCGAGAGACACCAGTCACAAAAAATGGTTCCCTCAATCTTCTTCCCGCTTGGACCCGTGACGGAAGAGGACTTATCTTTACAAGCTATGTGAGCAGTCGGCCGAGTCTGTATCGTATTGATATCAGTGGGGGAAGACTCTCTTTGTTAGCGGGGGAACGAGGGCTAAACACCGGGGGAGTCATGTCCCCGGACAGCAAAAAGATCGCTATGACGCTATCTCGGGACGGCAACTCCGAGGTATATGTGATGAACGCCAATAGGACTGGCCTCAGGCGTCTAACCAACGAGTGGGCCATTGACTCATCACCATCGTGGTCCCCAGACGGTACCCAACTCGCATTCGTTTCTTCCCGTTTTGGTGACCCGCACATCTTTACCATGAATGCTGATGGTTCGCGACCCAGACGACTAACGGACAAGGGAAACTATAACACAACCCCTGATTGGTCTCCGCGAGGGGATGTCATTGCTTTCACCGCTCGTGACGAGCGTAACGTATTTGATATATTCACAGTCAATGTAAAGTCTCGAGAAATTAGACGTTTAACCCAAGATCAGGGAAATAACGAAGAGCCTAGCTTCTCACCTGATGGGAATCATATTGTCTTCACATCAACACGTGAAGGGCGCTCCCAAGTTTGGGTTATGGCGGTTGATGGTAGTAACCAGCGCCGACTGACGCCTAAAGGGGGATATTCAACCCCAGCATGGTCGCCTTTCACGGTTCAATAGACGGAGTTATCAACATGCTAGCAGAACATCGCACATCGTTGGCCATCCTACTCACCGCGGCGAGTGTGGCTGGCTGCGCGAAAAAAACCGCAGACCTCGAACTAGGCCTCGCTGACCAGGCTCTACAGAAGGCTATTGCTCGCAATGCCCAAGAGTGTGCACCGGATCAATACCAGGCCGCCGAACAACGCCTAGCAGACGCTCGACGACTAGCTGAAGAAGGAGATGTAGACGAAGCCAAGCGCATAGCCCAGGAAGCAGAAAGCATAGCCCTCCAAGCGCTGGATGCTAGTCCTCCAGGTTGCGACACAGTATTTGCTCAAAATGACGTATCCGAGCCTACTTCCACATTTGGTGAAGATGCTTCGCGCATCGTTGACGATCTGTCCGAAGCCTTAGGTACCATCTATTTTGACTACAACCAGTACGTCATCCGTGAGGAGTCTAAGCAAAGCCTCACCGAGGTGGCCAGTCTGCTCCGTCAAGTGCCGAACACGACCCTTGATATAGAAGGACACTGTGATGTTCGTGGCTCAACGGAGTACAACCTTCACCTCGGCGAACGACGGGCCCGTAGTGTCATGAAGTACCTGCTTGCTCAAGGGGTTGACCCGGATCAGGTCCGTACCATTTCTTACGGGGAAGAACGTCCGGTAGATTTTGGCTCTACTGAATCCGCGCACGCCGCCAATCGTCGGGCAGAACTACGCCGTCCTTAGGTCACCTAAAGCAAAGCCCATCTTCGCCGATGACCGTCGTACAGCAGAGATCACTTGGGTTGAACCCAAGCTCCTGCTTCTACGCCGGGATATGCCCCGCTGCGTGACCACTTGGTGATTTTTACAGAATCCATTCAAGGGGTCTTTGCTGTAGCTGATCGCCGGCGGTATTTGCCGTAGAGCTCTGCAGTGAAATCCACTAGCATGCGCCTCGCGACTATCCTTCGTGACCAGACTTCACGCTCACAGCTGTAAATATGTAGGCGAGAATACCAAAGGCGAATAATTCTACCATGGAGAACAGATGAGTCGCAGGTATTGGCGGTATCTTTGTAATGAAAAGAGTCCTGATTACTGGGGCCAGTGGCTTCCTCGGTCGGCACACTGTTGACCGGTTTAGACGTATACATCCTACGATTCAGGTACGGGCAATGATTCGTCCCCCAACCTCCATCGAGGCATTCACCTGGGCAAAGGACAACGGAATAGAGGTTGCGCGGGCTGACCTCTCCACCTCGCCGGAGCTGTCTGATGTCATGAGCGACGTAGATGCCGTTGTTCACCTGGCGGCGGTCGTCCGAGGCTCAGACGCAGCTATGCAAGCGGGCACAGTAGAGGGAACCAAACGGCTCCTCAAGGCTATGAATCAAGCGAGCATCAAGCATCTGATTCTATGTTCGAGCTTTTCGGTCTACAACTATAACGTACTTCCCGTAGGTAGCATCCTCACCGAAGACACTCCACTACTTGATGGGCCTAGTATGGCCCGACGAAACAGCTACACCATCGCAAAAACGCAACAAGAGCGACTGGTTCGAGAATGGGCCGATTCTGAGAATGCCCGGTTGACCGTCCTCCGTCCAGGCTTCATTTGGGGACCCGGTCATGTCCGTCAGCCCTTTTTGGTAGAGCTTGGTCCCCTCACCGTCGCGATAGGCCCAAAGCGCCATCTGCCATTGTCCTATGTCGACAACTGTGCTGACGCGTTTGTAACCGCAGCACATCATCCTCATGCCATCGGTGAGACTTTTCATGTTGTGGATCGCGAGGATGTAACCCCCCTTCAGTACATACGAGATACGATGACGCCCAAAACAAGCGGAGTTACACTACCCATCCCCTATAACATAGCCTTTAGCACCGCTTGGATCGCCACCCAAATACAGGAGAAAGTTAGTGGTGTACGGCTTCCTAGTATTCTGCATACTCATCGGTTTGAACCCCGTTTTAAGCAGTTCCGCGTCCACAAAGAAAAACTTCAACAACTTATCGGCTGGTCGCAACCGATAAGTTACAAGGAAGCAGTACGGAGAGTCTGATGAAGATCGCTTATCTCACAAGTCAGTATGCTCGGGCCGCGGATACCTTTATCCGGCGAGAAGTTCGCGGGCTCCGTGAAATGGGACATGAGGTCCACACCTTCTCCGCTCGCCGAGCACCAGGCCAAGATATTAGTGAAGAAGTAAAGCAGGAACAGGCCAATACCCTGTATTTGACCGAGCAACCGGTGCCCAAATTAGCCTGGTCGACCATCAAAATGATAAGCCGTCGCCCCTCGCGTTTTGCCAAAGCGGCCAAAACGGTCTTCACCATGGGTTCACCCGGCGTAAAAAATCGGGTTTGGCAGCTAGCTTATCTTATGGAGGCCAGCCTGATGGCCGAAGAGCTAGAATCCAGGGGTGTCGAGCATATCCATAACCATATTGCGCAAGCCTCCGCTACCGTAGCCTTGCTTGCAAGTGAGCTATCCGGCATCCCCTATAGTCTTACCGTGCACGGTCCACATATTTTCTTCGAACCCAAAACGCAGAACTTGGGCCTCAAGGTAAGCAAGTCTGCATTCACCGCGTGTATAACTCAGTTTTGCAAAAGTCAGGTGAAGATCTTCACACCCCATGAGCATTGGTCCAAGTTAGCCATCGTTCACTGTGGTCTTGATGAAACATTCCTGGGTGCCCCACCTACGCCAGTCCCCAACAAGCCACAGGTTCTCACCATCGGTAGGCTCTCAGAAGAAAAAGGGCAACTTGACCTGGTAGAAGTCATCGCCGATCTCAAGAACGAGGGAGTTGCTATTGAACTGGTTGTGGTTGGAGATGGACCTATGCGTGGATCTATGGAGGCTTTAGCCAAATCGCTCGGGGTAGAGAACCACATTCATTTCAAAGGATGGAAAAGCTCCGAAGAGGTGCGAAACATCATTGAGGCTAGTCGGATCATGCTTCATCCAAGCTTTGCTGAGGGTCTGCCGGTGGTCATAATGGAAGCCCTCGCGCTTGGACGACCAGTCATTGCCAGTCGAATTGCAGGCATCCCAGAACTCGTCGTCGACAAGGAAAGCGGATGGATCGTCACTCCTGGTGACAAAGATGATACCCGTCGAGCTCTCCGAGAAGCCATGCAGATGTCGAGTGAGCAACTTAGCTCCATGGGATTGGCCGGTCGTCGACGCGTTGAAGAACACCATGATAACCGCAAGGAGACTTTGCGATTATCAGAACTCATCGAAACTCTTGGGGGCCGAGGAGTAAACGAAGCAACCACAACAAAGACACCATCATCACTCAATGGCGTCTCGCAAAGACCGCATATTTAACAGCCGGTTGATCTAGCCCTGCACGCATATATCGGCCGGTCTTTCCGTGAAACGTCCTGACCACCTAGAAGTCTCCTCGGTCACGTACCGCCGGGTACGCTCACCTCGTCGTCGGAGCGTTTCACGAAAACCCTGGCTCGATAGCTACACACAGGGCCTAATCAACCGGCTGTTAATACACAGAGTTTATCACACTCTCATTATACGTAACCAACACCTACAGTAGAAATCACTTGGGTTGAACTCAAGTTCCTGCTTCTACCCCGGGATCTGACCTCTGCGCGAACACTTGGTGATTCTTACTTAATCCATTCAAGGGGTCTTTGCTGTATACACCTACCAAGATCATGTACGTCGGGTGAGAAACACTGGACGCACATCATTTTCACTCAGTATGTGTGTATGTATACTGTATCCAAATCCACCTCATCCAAAGTAAAATCTATCTACAATTCACTGACCGCCGGTTTCATTAGCCAAAAGCCATAGTTCGCGATAGATTTTCGGTGGAAAGCCTCGATGAAGACAACGCATACTAAGCGTCTACAATCGATGAAAGCGGAGCCAATCGGAACGCCCACAGAAAGTTCGCCCAAAGGATGGTTGCTCAACCATACAGCAGAAAGCCCTTGGGTTGAACCCAAGTTCCTGCTTCTACGCCGGGATATGCCCCCTGCCCGACGACCATTTGTTGTAACCATAGTTCGAGCTGGGCTTTTCGTGAAACACTTCAACGAAAAAGGCGCACCCCCACCGAATACAACCGATGAGGGACGAATCCCATCGACATATTCCCCGGAAAAGACCACCCAAGAGAATGCTTGCTGGACCAGAAAAACGGGCTATTAGATGGTCACATATCAAATATTAGCAAGGAGAAGACAGTCATAACTAGCCTACAAATTGAGTAACGGAAATAATGAGATCCCTGGTCTATCTTTTGCCTTAAGCAGAGCGAAACTTGCCCTTACATATTCAAGCTATCAATATGTGTAGCACCTCTCAGAAAGTTCTGCTACCATCGTTATTCAAGTCAGACTTCGAAGCCCGTTTGAATAGAAAGCTACCTCTTGCCCCTTCAGGTTGAGCCATCAACTGAGAGGACATAGGTGCTGTTCGGGCAAGCTCTTCGTCATCTCGAACATTAACCAACCGAAGTCGAAACCGAACCTAGGACAACCAACTATGGAAGCAGCCAACGCCATCATTAACGAAGCCATCGAGGCGCTCCAAGAGCAAGCCAAAGCCATTCAAGCTAAAATTGAAGCGCTGGAGAACGCTCTTTCAGTGACCGAAGATGAATCCATACCGGTCAAACCTCGTCGAGGCCGCCCTCGCCTGAACACACAAATGGAAGAAGCGAGTACGATGGTAAAAAAGCCTCGCGGTCGCCCCAGAATACATATTGAGCCGGAAAACTCCGAGGCTAGGGACACGGCACAAACCGCCGCAGAGAAACGCTCCAAGAGTTGGGATACAGCCAAAAAAGCGGCGGCTGCAGAGCGTATGCGCAAGTACTGGGCGGAGCGAAAGAAACAACAATAACTAGGGGGCATACAGGAAAAGTATATTTACGTCCTTCGAATATAACTTCGACGCACACCCATCACTTGGAAATCTACCCCATCGTGATCGTTTTTGGGTACCTAGCAGCCTGTTGATTTAGCCCAGTGTGTAGCTGTCGAGCCCCGCTTTTCGTGAAACGCTCTGACGACGAGGCGAGCGTACCTGGCGGTACGCGACCGAGGAGAGACTTTTCGTGGTCAGTCAGGACCTTTCACGGAAAGACCGGCCGACAGATGCGTGCAGGGCTAGATCAACCGGCTGTTAAGGGTCGGTCGCTTCGCCACCCTTTCGGGACCCTCGGCCCGGTACATCCACTACCCTCCCGAGGCCCTC
>JAHQVK010000098.1 GCA_019634385.1 Myxococcales bacterium
GCAGCAAAAGCATCTGATTGTCATCAGAAATCTGTGACCCAATCCACCCATAACGCCCCGCCGTAAATTTTAGTGCGTTGGAGGTTGCCCCCCAACCCCACAACCGAGATTCAACACCCGAATACATCAGGCGCAATCGATCTCTTCTCCACAATATTATCCCTGTCTCCTTCGGGTTAAGCCTCATCCTCGCCCTTTATCTGCCCGTGGCAACCCGATCGGTAGTCGCCCAGGTCAGTGCAACTCATGGCACGAACACCACGATCATCATCGATACGCCCATGCCACCACCACCGCGGGTACTTGCCGAGCGGGCACTGCTCAAGGCCAATGCCGATGGTGTAGAGTTATTTATTCACAAATATGTCAATGCCGGAGGCTATCTTCGCGGACCGGAACACTGGGGCATCACCGATGGGCCTGATGACGCGGTTGAGTCCATTCCCAACTGGTCTCTTGCTCACGCACTGGGTGGACCAGACTCGCTCATTGAAGCATGGCACCAGGTCTGGGAGGGACACATAGACCAATATACCCGTACGAGGGTGCCTGAAGTCGATGTTGCTGCCGAAGGCATCTACTACCGTGAGTTCACGCCTTCATTCGATTGGGAGCACATTGGAGAAGGACTCGCCGGCTTCTATTTTTATGGGCTCAGCCGTCCCCATGATCCACAGTACATCACCCGCCTGGAGCGCTTTGCGGGCTTCTATCTCCCTGACGAAACCGATCTCGGAAACTATGATTCGAAGCACCACATCATCCGAAGCCTCTGGAGTCGCTCCCACGGTCCGAAGCTGACCTCCGCCAGCCCAACCGACTGGGATGGCCCACCAGTGCCCGGTGGTGCGCCAGGGCGCAGAACGCGGTTTCTCAAAGCGTCCAACCTAAAGGGTGACCACCCCCTCAACCTAGGAGCCACAAATCTGGCCTTGCACGCATATATGGTGACCGCTAAGAGCAAGTATCGAGATTGGCTCCTTGACTATGTCGATGCCTGGCGGACCCGTACGAAGGATAACGGGGGTAACATACCCTCCAACATCGGGCTTGACGGGACCATCGGTGGCAAGTGGGGCGGTAAATGGTACAGCGGTATCTTTGGCTGGAACTCTTCCGATGAAGGGACTCGTAACTATGTGCTTCGCGGACCTCCTGAAGGTTTTGGAAACGCTCTTCTTCTCACCGGAAATCAGGCCTACGCCGACGTACTGAGGCAGCAAGTCAACAATCTTTATGTGGCCAAACGCGTAGAGAACGGAAAAACGCTGATCCCGGTCTACTACGGTAAAAGCGGTTGGTATGGCTATCACGACGTCGACGTAATAGCCCCGGTCTGTCCAATCGACGGCAGGTAGAGATCGATCTCTATCTATGGGGACTCCGGGATGAGGATCTGGCCCCTTTACCAAAATCAGGATGGATTGGATACTTGCAAGGTAACAATCCCAACTTTCCGCTCAAGGCGCTACAAGAAGGATTGAGCGTGGTTCGAGCAGGCGTTGAGGCCATTCGCGCCGATAAAACGACCTATCATACCCCCGTGGGCATCACCCGCTGGGCAAACGCCAACCCTGTGGCCACCGAGGCCCTCCTTAACCTCACGATGGGTGCTGCAGACCCAGGCGGCTCCGGGCACGGACCCCTTCCCCTCCACGCTCAGCTGCGATACTTTGACCCGCATCATCGTCGAGCAGGTCGCCCCACCGGCGTCGCTGCACTTGTCAGCGCGATCGGGGAGAAGTTTGTAGAAGTAACCCTTGTGAACACCGACCAAGTAAAAACTCACGTCGTCACCGTGCAAACCGGTGGCTATGGAGAGCACCTTGCTCGTCAGGTTGTGGTAGGCGACAAGATCATCCAAGTTTCCTCATCCACGTTTGATGTGCAATTGGCTCCCGGGGCGGGAGACACCTTTAATATTAAGATGAAACGGTATCACCATCAACCCACCCTCGCGTTCCCTTAGACCCGAAGCAGCTCAGGCAATGATTAGTTGCCGATCTATACATGCCTTCGGCCTGACCACAGAGATATTTGCTACTTAATTCGAAGCGCCCTCCCCCACGGCTGACAAAAATTGCATGGTCCTTCGCACCCAAGGTTAGTCGACCGGAGCTCATTTCTACAAGAATAAATGAGTTCGAAGTCACTCTCTTCAAAGGTTCCCGGTGGCCCGCGAGGTCCGGCCGGACCACGTGCCCCAATTAGCCCACGAGGTCCGATCGGACCGGTTGCCCCCGTCAGCCCGCGAGGTCCAGCCGGACCAGTTGCCCCCGTCAGCCCGCGAGCACCAGCCGGACCGGTTGCCCCCATCGCCCCACGAGGTCCGGCCGGACCAGTTGCCCCCGTCAGCCCGCGAGCACCAGCCGGACCGGTTGCTCCCGTCGCCCCTACAAGCCCTCGAGCACCAGCCGGCCCTCGAGCACCAGCCGGCCCTTGCGCCCCTGCTGAACCAGCCACACCTCTAACTCCGGCCGGGCCCGTAGCCCCCACATTTCCTGCTGGCCCCGTCGGCCCGCGAGGCCCCGGTTCCCCTGCTGGCCCCGCTGGACCGATCGGACCAACCTCACCGTCTAAGCCTTGGGGGCCCTGGCAGTCGAAGACATCGTGGATCCCATCCTCATTAACATCCTCATCAGGATCACCAATGCCATTACCATCCAGGTCCCAACATCGATCGACGTTGAGGGCGCGGACTGCGTACGGGGCCATCCCGATCTTTAACCGTGGTCTCAGCTCCGAAGAATCCCCGGTCACCTTCAGACCAATATAACGATTACTATTTGCTGGATTACTACCAGGAGCGAACACACTGGCTTCGAGTGGAGTGACCGCGCCAATGTAAGCATGAAAAAAACCGTTGCTCACTGTAAGGTTTTCTTGTCGCTCAACATATAGCGGCTCTCCACCCTCAGCGACATCATATACGCGAAACTCAAGGTCAACGGAACCGTCCACCGGATCATCATCCACCGTGGTCATGAATCCCTGAAAGGGAAGCTCAAGGTCTTGCGCAAATGCCGGCGTTTGCACGCTTACAAGAGTTGCTACGGCTAACGGAAATATGCATCTTGTCTTCATCATTCACTCCTTGCAGCAGGTCTCGGCGCCCCCACGATAGATCGTACCTTTATAACCTCACTGGATGCCATCTGGTTATTTGTGGGAGCAGTGATCGAACCAACGATCGTCAGACTCTCATTACTCATTTTCACTGCACCTAAAGAGATACCAACCCGCACGGTCCGTTTGTTATCATCAACAGGCGCTCGCTCAATGGGCTGGTCTTCGCAACCCACCGATAATAGAAGAGGTACAACTAGACAACCTACCAGTCCAAAGCTTTTTCTGTTCTTTATCATACGATTTTTCCGCTCGGTTTCGATTTATTTCCAGGCAGAACCTGGGTGTCAACTCTTTGATGTGAGAAAGGATTCTCTATCCCTGCAGCATACTTTCGCACTGCTGAGAACACTATTTTGCTCGCAGTGGAAACCGGTTCCAGGTAGGCGGCTTTCAGGGTCAAGTGGGGTTGAATCCGCTCCCCGGAGGCCAAATCTATAAGGCCGTATCGAAGCTGTTCTTCATACCTGGGTATATATATTGTACCAAATATCCAATCCCACAAAGAGAAGATTTCGCCATAGTTTTTTCCGTGATGCTTTAGTGCACAACTATGGTGAAGCTGATGCATCGCCGGACTGATCAAAACTCGACTCAAAATAGGACCGTAACCTATCCATATGTGAGTATGGCGCAGGTTCGAACCAGCCATGTGAAACAAGAAATTTGTAATGCCAGCAGCCATAACCGTCGGTGCGTGGACACCACCAAGCAGGCCAAAGATAAGGCCAGTCGGTGGCGCAGTCATTACCACCACTATAACACGGGCATAGAGATCGTACACCGGGTGCTTCCGGTAAACAGTCAACGGCGTAAGTGATTCTGCACTGTGATGTAAAGCATGAAATGGCCATAGAAACGCCCACTCATGGGAGGACCGGTGGATAACATACGTGGAAAAATCTCGCAAAAGGGACAAGCATAGCACCGAACCTATGAACGCACTGGTAGAAATCGATCCAGATGGACTTAACGCAATAAGGCGAGCACAAACAACTGCCACTTTGCTGAAAAGGAAGACCTCCGCGATAAAAATCGTACTACCTATCGCGAGCCATACCAGGCGATTAGCGAAAAAGATCTTCAGATCCAGCAAACTCGAACGGGTCAGATACTGCTCCTTGGGAAAGAGAAACCAAAGCCAGCCGACGACCGGAAGTCGTTTACAATAGCGGCGATATGCATAGACCGTGCTGCCTATCACCAAAGCCACCCCCAAAAATGGTGGCCAAAAGCGGTCCCCCGGTGATGTAGTAAGTAATTGACTACTCCATTTTGATAGAAAGCCAAAAATAATAGACAGGCTTTGGCTTACCTCAAATGCTGGCATATCCGTAGCCTCTATGAGGATCCATATTGGCCTTAAGCATGTCAGGAATCGAATCGGACCTCACGAATGTACCTTAATTCCCGTCAGCACAGATACTGACTCAAGGTTTTTATGTACGGAGGTACAGCCTTGTCAGTCACTAGATTGTCCGGACCACATGGTTCGGCAAGACAATTGCTCCAAACCTCAACAATAGTTCTTACTACAGCAAAGACCACTTGAATTGATTCTGTAAGAATCAACAAGTTGCCGCGCAGCGGGTCATAGGACGGCATAGAAGCAGGAACTTGGGTTCAACCCAAGTTCTTTCTGCTGTAGCTTAGGGCGTGTCTTCAAACTCCGACTGGGGAGATGACGCCGTATACCGCGTGTGTGAGGGGTCGGCCTCGGATGGAGGGGACTGCTGGATGTACTAGACTGAGGGGCACGAAAGAGGTGCGAAGCCACCGATATCTCACACACGCAGGACACAAGTAAGAACGCTGTCCGGAATGTAAGGACACGCCCCAGTTAGGGCGTGTCTTCACACTCCGCACCGAACTATACGAGCCCTGATGTTAATGAGAATCGGCCCCTGAGAGCGGCTAGCCATAGCTGGCTAATCGGCTGAGGGGTAGCGCAGGTCACCGGACAATCGGGGACGAGGCATCGACCACATTTAACCTCACTGACATATTTTACATACTTCTTACCGATATATAGCTTAAAGTATTCATGAGAAAACAGGATACCGATAACAATTCGGCCCGGCATCAACAATTGATAACAGCTCAACCCCCGATAAGCAGACGGTGCTCCTCAAGCCGCTGGTTCAGCAGGGCCGAATTGCCACAACAAAAAGATGTTGACTTGAACCCAGGCCACCCTATATATAGAGCAAATTTGCCCCGCGCGTAAATCATTCACTTACAACTAGCTAGTGTAGTGCGACCGACTTATCAGGAACAATCTAAAGCCTTTCTCGCTCGCAGGACTTTTGTTAAGATATCTTGAGCCTTCGCTGTCCAGATGAAGGGTTTAGGCTCGTTATTATGATGTTCAATATAGGTTGAGATTGATTGATGTAGATCATCAATGGACTTGAAGACGCCTCGACGAATCCTTTTCTCCGTGAGGTCTCTAAAGAAGCGCTCTACGAGATTAAGCCAAGAGGAACTTGTGGGCGTAAAGTGCATATGAAATCTTGGATTTTTGCCAACCAAGCGCGTACCGTCTCATGCTTGTGGGTTGAATAGTTATCGCAAACGATATGGATATCGAGATTCTTCGGCACTTCTTGTTTGATTTTTTTGAGGAAGGCTAACCATTCCTGATGGCGATGCCGAGACATACACTCACTAATGATGTGACCGGTCAGGGTACAGAGCGCAGCAAATAAGGTTGTGGTGCCGTTACGCTTGTAATCA
>JAHQVK010000099.1 GCA_019634385.1 Myxococcales bacterium
CGCATGATCGGGACCTGAACGCGGCCTGTAATCTCAAGATGGCGGCCAGCTCGGCCGTGACAGCACGTGGAGCGGATATAAGACCGTTGGCCCTCGGGTTGGCGGCGGCTGCGTCGAAGCGTGAAGACGGAAAAGCTACTTATAGATAGGTTTAGCTAGATTTGTCTTTGCACTCCGGCTGCGGGGATGACGCCGTAGCCGGAGTTTGTGAGGAGTCGGTCCCGGAGTGAGGGTACTAGCAGGCCATCGGAAAAGTGAGTTAGGCGCTTCGCGGGTCCTTTTTCCGTGGAAGGTCTGGACCGGCTTCGCCTTTCATCGGTTGCATCCGCCCAGTATGCCCCTCTTCATCCAGAGCGTTCCACGGAAAAGAACCTTCGCGGATCACCCATCCCACTTTTCCGATGGCCTACTAGATGTACCCTGGCGAGGGACCAGAATGGGTGGCGAAAGCACCCTCACAAACGCAGGAAACCAGTCAGAACGCGGTCCAGAGCTTAAATGTCCTCCCTAACAGCCGGTTGATTTGGCCGTGAGTGTAGCTATCAGGCCAGGCTTTTCGTGAAACGCTCTGACGACGAGGCGAGCGTACCTCGCGGTACGTGACTGAGGAGAGATTTCTTGTGGTCAGGACGTTTAACGAAAAGACCGGCCGATAGATGCGTGCAGGGCTAAATCAACCGGCTGCTAAGAACTCCTGCTAAGAAACTCACCGCAGATGATTTCAGCTTGAATGATCCGCCTTGAAGGGAAGCTAAACGTAGCTAACTGACTGAGGAAGCGTCAAAAATGTTTCGGTATTTTACCGCATTTTCTGGTTATTCTGGAATCTATATAGACTGCGCCTGAGTTTAGCAGCACGACCAAAACCACCGCGAACGAGAGAGGCAGTCAACGGACAATACGCCAGAAATCACTTGGGTTGAACCCAAGTTCCTGCTTCTACGCGGGGCTAAGCCCCGCTGCGCGACCCCTTGTTGATTCTTACAGAATCAATTCAAGTGGTCTTTGCTGTATAAGATCATACTATATCACGTATCCTGCACGAGATATACTCCAGCGAGTGGCGGCAGCTTCAGACTCAAGCTTTGGGCCTGACCATGAGATGGAATCATTTCCGCGTCCACGCCCCCCATATTACCTACGCCACTTCCCCCGTAGTAAGTAGCATCAGAGTTAAACACCTCTTTCCAACGACCAGGAAATGGCACACCCAGGCGATAATGCTCCCGTACAACCGGCGTGTAATTATAAACACATAAAATCAGAGCATCCTCTTCACAGTCACTCTTTCGTAGAAAGGCTAGGACTGAGCGCTGTCCATCATTAGCCTCAACCCACTCAAATCCCTCTGGATATGTATCCAAACGATGAAGAGCCGGACATTCTTTGTATAGTCGATTAAGGTCTGAAAAAGCCTGCTTCACACCAGAGTGATAGGGTCCTTCATCAAGAAGATACCAATCTATAGACTGCTCATGACTCCATTCACGCGTCTGACCAAACTCTCCACCCATGAAACACAGTTTTTTTCCCGGCAGTCCATGCATATATGTAAAGAGAAGACGCAGGTTTGCAAATCGCTGCCATTCATCCCCTGGCATCCGATCGATCAGTGCGCCCTTCCCATGAACCACTTCGTCGTGACTCAATGGTAGAACGTAGTTTTCAGTAAATGCATACAGGCCTCGAAAGGTAAGTTCGCTATGATGAAACTGACGATGAACCGGATCGCAACCCATATACTTCAGTGTGTCGTGCATCCATCCCATATCCCATTTATAGTCAAAACCAAGCCCACCCTCGTGAACCACCCGGGAAACTTTTGGCCAAGCTGTACTTTCTTCAGCAATGGTAAGAGCACCGGGAAACCGTTCATGTACCAAACGATTCATATCTCTTAAGAAAGTCATCGCATCTAGGTTTTCATGCCCACCATACTGGTTTGGCACCCATTCTCCAGGCTTCCTCGAATAGTTTAAGTACAACATTGAAGCAACCGCGTCTACCCGAAGTCCATCCACATGAAACTCATCTAACCAAAAACAAGCACTACTCAGAAGAAAGCTTCGAACTTCGTGGCGACCATAGTTGAAAATTGCGCTTTTCCAATCCGGATGGTAACCCAAGCGGGGATCCGCGTGCTCATACAAATGAGAACCATCAAAGAATGCTAATCCATGAAGATCCGTTGGAAAATGGGAGGGTACCCAATCCAAGATGACACCAAATCCAGCCTGATGAAGGCGATCAATGAGATATTTCAAATCTTCTGGGGTTCCGAAACGGCGGGAGGGAGCAAAGTACCCAGTAGCCTGATAACCCCAAGACCCATAAAATGGATGTTCTGTGATCGGCAGGAGTTCCACGTGCGTAAAATGAAGCTCAGATAGATACCTAACTAATAATTCTGTCAACTCCCGGTAGGATAAAAATTTTTCGCCGTGTTCTCCTTGCCGATACCAGCTCCCAAGATGCACCTCGTAGATACTAACCGGCTGTTGGTGCCCCTGAGTTGCTTGGCGGCACTGCATCCAGCCTTGATCTTTCCATTCATAACTATCCTGCCATACGATCGAGGCAGTTGCGGGAGCTAACTCACTCGCGCGCGCAAATGGATCCGCTTTTTCAACCCAGTACCCACGGTGACGGGAGCGTATATGGAACTTATACAACTCACCGTGTGAAACATCGGGGACGAAGAGCGCCCAGATACCAGTGGATCGAACCGGTATCAAGACATGAACATCCGGATTCCAGTCATTAAATGATCCAACAACCGAAACTCGTTCGGCCTCCGGCGCCCAAACGACGAAACGCACCCCCGCCTTACCGTCTACATCGGCCGGTCTTGACCCCAAACATTCATACAGACGGGTATGGGTACCTTCCGCAAACAAATGGAGGTCGTGATCACCTAAACCACTCATCACTAAGTCATTCATCTTTTTCTCCGTTCCCTTCCTTATTTGGACCATATACCATAAGTCTTGGTCCTCCGATTTGCGAGAGATCCTGCTCATTCTTAGATATTGAATTTACGAGATATCTATGGGTATCAAAAATCGCGCCACCTCGCGGTGACCCATCGATAGAACGGGTATGATCAGCCCGTAGAAACACCTGTAGAATATGCCCAGATGGCCACCAGCATGTAAAAAATCCATCTTCCTCCGATATTTCCGAAAGTACTGGTGAGCCATGGGTCTTGAGTATTTTCCGCAGCCTCAATGCGTCTTCATGCAAACTTCTAATGCTAGAAGCCTCCGGGGTATCCTTGTGCTGTAGACGACTGAGCTCTCGGGCTGACGGCAGCTGAGGATCAGGAGCTGTCAGCTTGCCACCAAAATCTAAAAACACATCACGTCTACCCTGCCGCAAGCCTTGAACAGCTCGGTGGTCATCGAAGCTTGAGAAAAAGTAGAAGGGATTTGTCTCCCCATACTCTTGTCCCATGAACAGAAGGGGTAAGGTCGGAGTCAGTAGACTTAGAGCCAGTGCAACCCGGTGCGCTGGAGGGTCTACCAAACCGCCAAATCGGACACCATCACCTCTATTACCCACTCGATCGTGATTTTGCAGAAAAGAGACAAAACAGTCGGGGGAAAGCTCTTGCACGTTCGTGCCCCACCGACGCTTGCGAAACTCAGAGTAGCCACCATCGAGCACAGCCCCTTGAATGAACGCTCGGGCCACATCTTGAACTTTGCCAAAGTCCTGGTAAAAGCCCTGTTGTTCCTCTGTAAACCATGCGTGCAAGGCATGATGTAGATCGTCAGCCCAGAAGGCATGAAGTCCCATGCCACCATCTCGGACTGGGCGAACCCAACGGGCGCTATTATCATCAGCCTCGGCTATCAGATACAGCGAACGACCAAGATGTTTTGCCGTCCTTGCTACTTGTTGCGATAGTTCGGCAAGAAAAGGATTCGGAGATCGGTCGAAAATATTGGGTGCCGAATCTAGGCGCAATCCATCTAGGTGATGTTCTTCGAGACACTCAATCGCATGCATAATAAAGTAATGCCGAACATCATCAGAGTATGGCCCATCGAAGTTTAGTGCCTGTCCCCAAGGGACGTGATACCTATCTGTGAAATACGGACCAAAGTTGGAAAGATAGTTACCCTCTGGCCCCAAATGATTATATACTACGTCCAATATAACTGCCAACCCTCGACTATGACATGCGTCTACAAAGCGATGTAGGCCGTTTATACCTCCATAGTCTCTCCTAACAGCATACATCTGAACGCCGTCGTAACCCCAATTTCGAGTTTGTGGACGTCCCGGTACCTCAGCTAAAGGAAGGAGCTCAACCGCTGTAATTCCCAGCCTTAGCAATGCGTCCAGGTGTGCTATGGCAGCGTCGAAAGTCCCCTCCGGTGTAAACGTGCCAATGTGCAGCTCATAAAAGACAAGCTCATGCTGCTTAATCCCAGTCCAACCCGCGTCCATCCAAGAGTATATCGATTCCACCACCTCAGTAGCCCCGTGAACCCCATCTGGTAAACTTCGCGAAGCTGGATCTGGAAGCCAAGGCCCTCCATCAACTGAAATGCGGTATGTACTGCCAAGCCCGACTTCCGCAGTTTCAACCCCAAAGTAGCCGGTCGTAGTTTCGACGAGGTCAATGACAAATGTCCGAGATGGACCGTATATCTCCGCTCTTACTGCCTTGGCATGCGGGGCCCAGATGACGATTCTGACTCGGCCATCAGCCAATCGCGTAGATCCCAGTCTTGGTTTCGACACAACTTCCCGGACCCTGCCCTACACCCGGTGTCAAGTGAAGCTCGCGACGTTCGTCTAGGTCTTCGCAGTCAAGGCCCACGGCCATGGAACTCAGGTGAGCCCACATCCCTCAGAATCTGCCAGACAAATGCTAGGGATTGAACAAACTACACAGTGCAAGC
Organism: Myxococcales bacterium; assembly: GCA_019634385.1. Classification (GTDB taxonomy): domain Bacteria; phylum Myxococcota; class Kuafuiibacteriia; order Kuafuiibacteriales; family Kuafuiibacteriaceae; genus JAHQVK01. Next base: position 4,914 of record JAHQVK010000099.1, read on the forward strand.
TCTGCAGACGCTGGTCAAAAGCACACCACTGCTACACAAATTTCTGAGTTTGGGTAGTACCGACACATACGCGTTGGCAACAAGCCTAAGGATGACTCACCGGACAAGCCCAGGGTTGAGACCTTAGGATCAACTTCTACGAAAGAAGGGATATCACCCCTCTTCAAAGACCGTTCGTAGCACTTACCAACCCGCCCTTCCGCCTGATGCACCCACCACCTATATATACAACGTGACCTGCGTATTTATCCGGGCTAGCTTCGCCATACTGGGAAGCACTTGATCGGTCGGTCTTCGTCGCACACTTGGGATCTCAAGTCACCTTCGATGGACAACGTCCGCACAGATGCAAGGCCAGCAATGCTGAACCATGTATAAAGTTAGGCCAGGTACTGCGTACCCCCTTGGTGCAAATTATGACGGCTCCGGAACCAATTTTTGCATCTTCTCGCGGGTTGCAACAAAAGTTGAGCTCTGCCTTTTTGAAAGTGACGGAGCCGAAAGCCGAGTTGAATTGCGCGAACGCCATGCTGATTGCTTTCATGGCTATCTCCTTGATGTAGGCCCCGGGAAGCGCTATGGGTATCGGGTTTATGGTCCCAATGACCCCTCTTCCGGACATCGTTGTAACCCCAAAAAGCTTCTTCTAGATCCCTATGCCTATGCGGTAGATGGAGAAATTCGTTGGCATCCTGCTGTCTATGACTATCCACGAGACGGGTATGATCGGGATACATCAAACGAGGACAGTGCTCCTTATGTTCCGCGTTCTGTGGTTGTAGATCGTTCATTCGATTGGCGTGGTGATCAACGTCCAAATATTCCTCTACATGATACGATTATATACGAAACGCACGTCCGCGGCTTCACTGCGCAACACCCCAAAATCCCGCAACATCTTCGTGGAACTTATGCAGGCTTGGCTCATCCAGCGGCCATCTCACACTTAAAAAAACTAGGAATCACCGCGGTCGAACTTCTACCTATCCATCAATTTTTTCACCGGGAAGAGCTGATAGAAAAAGATCGTATCAACTACTGGGGATATGATCCTTTATGTTACTTTGCACCTCACAACGCCTATGCCAGTACCAGCGATCCGGTAAAAGAATTTAAACAAATGGTAAAAGATCTGCACGCTGCGGGTCTAGAGATATTCATCGACGTTGTATATAACCATACTTGCGAGGGTGGACATCTTGGGCCCACCTTGTGCCATCGAGGAATCGATAGTGCCACTTACTATCGGAGACAACCCGAAGACCCGAAACATACCGAAGATTTCTCGGGAACCGGTAATACTCTAGATACTCGTAGACTCCCCATTGTTCAGATGATTCTCGACTCGCTTCGCTACTGGACCCAGGAGATGCGGGTTGATGGCTTTCGTTTTGATCTGGCTTCAGCCCTTGTACGAGAATCACCGGGAGTCAGCACAAGAGCCGCTTTCTTGAGCGCTGTGCACCAGGACCCAGCACTCAGAACGGCCAAACTCATTGCTGAACCATGGGATATTGGAGGTGATGGTTATCTGGTAGGTGGGTTCCCCAGTATTTGGTCCGAATGGAATGGTAAGTTTAGGGACGATGTCAGAGATTTTTGGCGAGGCGCAGAGCATAGCCTTCCGGACTTCGCCCGTCGCATAAGTGGCAGTGCCGATCTATTTGAAAGCAGTCTCCGGCTACCACAGGCCAGCATCAACTTTGTCACCGCCCACGATGGGTTTTCCCTCCGCGATCTGGTTTCGTACAACAACAAGCACAATCTCGCTAACGGTGAGGACAATAGAGATGGAGAATCTCACAATCGCAGTTGGAATTGCGGCATAGAGGGGCAAACCGACGATCCTGAGATACTCGAGCTACGTCAACGCCAGCAAAGAAATTTCCTTGCTACCCTCTTTCTGTCTCAGGGAGTACCCATGCTTCTCGGAGGCGACGAGCTGAGTCGCACCCAAAGAGGTAATAATAATGCCTATAACCAAAACAATCCCATCTCGTGGCTCGATTGGGAAAAAATAGATGATCGTTTACTGCGCTTCACCAGCCAACTCATTCATTTACGAAAGCAGCACCCTGTGTTTCGGCGCCAACGCTGGTTTCCCACCACCACCGTTGCAGATCAGCTGCCAGATCTAGAGTGGTTTACGCCAGACGGCGCAAAAATGACCGAGGCGGACTGGCATGTAGGTTATGCTAAATCTTTGGGCATCTTCCTTAACGGCACCTCCAATCTAGGCGTAGATCCCGAGGGCCAAACTATCCAGGATGTGAATTTTTATGTTGTGGTGAACAGCTGGACGGGGCCTCTAGAATTCCTCTTACCGGAGGTGCTTGCCCACCACCACTGGGAGTCAGTGCTTGATACCGCCCAGATTGGTCATGAGTTTCATAGCCAACCAGTGATCACCGATCGCCCTATTCCGACAGTGGGTCATTCCGTCAAAGTCTTGCGAAGTCTTGAATAGCCAAAGGCATCTTGACCTTAAAGGCCGTCCTTCATACTTGAGGGTCAGTGATAGGAGCGCAATAACGTGGCGGGTAGAACTGAGCGAGTAAATGCTAAGGACCTCATCGACCGAGCAGACGGTATTTTTTTTGAGAGCGACGTTGTTCGCTCGTGGTTACAACAGCTAGCCAAGCGTGCGACAGGAACGTTGGAAGCTGCTCAGAAAAACAAGTATTTCGACGACGAGTTCAAAGCGGAACTAGATGAGCTAAACGCCATTGTTGCCGCTCTAAACACCGCCACCACCAATCTGGAATGTATTTCTCTGGCCGTTGCCAAACGTGAAGGCAAAGCAAGCGCTTAGGTCCCGGGGGGCGGGAACGTTATCAACTCCCTAGCCGCCGCAATCGGCGCTGGGCCAGGATGTAGGTGGAATCTTGGCGATTTCCGTCGTCATTTCGGACCTTGAGGTAGGCGTCCTGCGCAAGCTGCGTGAGCCCCAGACACTCAAGAAGACGGCCCATCAGGTAGTAATCTACGTTTAATGGCTTCTCCGTACGCAGCAGATCTAAACGCTGACGGAGCAAAGAGATTGTCTTTTTTGCATCACCCTTTTCTGCATAGAGGGCAGCTAGGGTATGTAGAGTTACAGGGTTTTTACCTTCATCCATTGTGTAGGCTTTGCGGGCAAGACTTAGATCCGCCTTACCCACATCACCCCTTAGGAGACTCACCCATGCCAGGTCGTTGTACACCATGGAGCTCGCCTCTGGCTTTGCTTTTGCCAAAGCCTCAAGCAGATCCTCCGCTTCCGCAAATCGTCCCTGAGCAGTACGTAGGTTCGCAAGCTGTGTACCTGCGGCTGTGTCCTGGGGATGTTGAAGCATCCATGATTGGACGGAGCTCTCCGCCTGCGACCATCGTTCGAGCGCTGACTGACCGGCTACTCTCAGTTGGTACAAAACAAAATTGGTAGGATAACGAGACGCCAGCACCTCAACAAGTGGCAGGGCCAACTGCCACTTGTTATGCACCACCAAACCCACAAGTAGAGCATGACGTAAAGTATCCCGGAGATCACCTGAGGGGGTTTCTGCGATTTTTTTATCCAACCCCCGCAGATAGTTCCGGTCAGTAGTCTCACCCGGGCTCATCATCCCAAGAGCCCAAATGGCCGCCTCCCGTTCATGTGGATACTTCCCGACTAATCGCACAAATGGTAGCTGAGAAAAATCTAACTCTTCAGATGGCACTGGCTCCGAGTGGGTAAACAACTCACTTGTCCATCGAAGCCATTCGTCCGCGGCCGCTAGATCTTTTGCCCTCAGAGCGTGAAGCGCCAACTCCGCAAGGCCTTTAAACGAACGTCCCGTGGCGATAACTCGGTAAGAATTGTCCGCATATTTCCTTAGAAACCAGACCGTTACCCTATCGTCACCCAGGACCGCGCGAACCCGAACCCTCCGAGCTGAAGATTCCGTGACTTCGTATTTGAGGCGGGACATCACATCATCGCGCAGAACTGCTGGGGTCATCCGGGCGCGATGGGCAGAGCGCCGAACAGCTCCAAACATCTTACTCATCCTCGCTATTTCTGCTTCTCTGCGCTCAACTGACCACTCCTTCGACAATAGTTCCAAGTCATCAACCTCAAAAGCCCTTCCTTCAAGCAATGGTGCGATCAACCGTTGGACAACACGAACTGGCCCTGTCGAAGACGAAAGTAGCTCGCCAAAGGGTTTAATGGACCGGAGTCGCACCAGGTGCGGTGGTTCCTGCCCCACTAATTCTCCATCAGCAAAACGATGCTCCCAAACCTCTGCCGCCAAGGCGTACCGACCGGTTGACGCTAGTATCGATGTTGCACCATGAAGAATGGTCACGAACTCCTTCGCAGCAGATGTTGATATCTCCCGATCTGTGTCGCCGGAAGCGATACCCAGCGTGCTGAGTAACGAATCCACTCCTTCGATGTGACCGTCCAACGCAACTCGTGCGGCAACCATCAGAGTATCTCTTCCCACTGAACGAGGAGCAGTCTCCACCACGCTCAGCGACTCTTCGATTCGACCAGCTTGGAACAAAACATTGGCCAAGGCTTCATCAAAAGCACTAATTCCAGTATCTTCCCGGAGGCTCCGATACTCAACAGCCGCTGCTTCCAGAAGAAGTGGATCCTGATGTTGAAGGCCCGATCTATCAATGGCCAACAGATTAGCTAGCTCCACCCGGGCCCGGATATGTTGTGGTTCCATAAGTTTGACGTTCGAAAACGCACGAATTGCGCCTTCACGATCATAACCGGGACTATGGAGGCGTCCCACCATATCGTGGGACAAGACCCGACCAAGTGCGTACTGGGCCAGTACAGAAGGCTTAGCAGCAGCCTTGCGGACTACATCCCTTGCCACTGAGCCCAAGCCTATTTCGACCAGCGCTAAAGCCAAGCGAGCTTGGTGCTCCGCGCTTTGAGGTGCTTGTGCCGCAACTTTAGCATAGCCAACCAACGCGTCTGAAGTATTTCCCTTGGCCAATTCCCGTGAATACTGATGATAGAAACGCACCCTAGCCGCTGGCTGATGTGACAACTTTTGAAGCCCCCGAACTAAAGCCACCATATCTTTTGGGCGATATACCGCAGCACCGGTAGCAAACCGAAACGTCCCGAATAACACTCCCTTTGCTTCATGATACTTGACAGAGAACTCAGCTGGTCCCCAAGAGTGATATTGGTCTTTTGGCCTCTCAACCAGCCTAAAGCCGGACGGTGGAATAACCTCATAGTTTAGCTCTGCCGTGTACGGTGTACTCAATACAAATGGCTGAGTTCGCCTCGCAAGCCGCTGGAAAGCGACATTTTGAACCCCAGCACTTTCGGGAAAAGCCACCGCTTCGCGCACGGCAAGGGGGAGCCAGCCAAAGAGGGATGTCGCACGTAGATCAACAAATGCACTGTGAATATCCGTAGTCCCGAACCAACTATTCTCAACCTCTACGTTGAACTTTGAAGGTTTACTTAGATCTCGGGGAACATCCCGATGTATTTCCACAACCTTACTTGAGCCCAGCTGACTGGATGTATATCTTTGAATATACCCGTCGGTTTTATCCTGGCTGCTTAGTTGCGCGCGAAGATGAGCCCCTAGCGCCCCTTTGGCCCAGCTTTTTTCCTGAATGCCTAAGCGCCCGTAGTTGGGTAATATCAACCGCCGGTGACCTACGTACTGGTTCTCAGCTAGCCCCAGGGTCGGAGTGCGAACCAGTTGGTTAGTAGATAGATTGATCGGCAACGCCCAACGACCTTCAAGCGAAGGCGGTAAATAACCGACCGGATAATATACTTCAAGAGGGTCTAACCATAAGAAGCTAGAATCGCTGCGCACCCGCACAACAGCCCGATCAAACGCGGTCACACCGGGAAGTTCTGGACGAACATCTTCATCCGGCGCAGAACACATAAGCGCTATTTCCGCATCAATACCCAGTGCGCCAAGGGCAGCTACCACCAGCAGGGCAATATCTTCCCCATCGCCTTCGGTCCGCGCTAGCGTTTCTTCCGGGTGAAGCGGAATCAAAGGGCCGGCGCCAAAATAGCGTCCAGTGAAACGCACTCGACTATGCACCCGAGCGATGACCTCTGAAATGATTTGGGTAGTGGCATGACCACCAACGATTCCCTCCACCAATTCATTAAGCTCAGCGTAGCGAAGTCGGCGTGAAAACCGCTTGGAGAGAGACTGCGCGATGCTTGCCCAATCCACAGCAGTACTAAAACCGACATACGGGAACCGAGGAGTTTCGCGAGGAAGATTTGCCTCCAAAGCGTTCCGAGGGGGTACATTCTTGAGTGCAAAGTGTAGGACTCGCTGCCCACCGGCCTTGGTCTCGAGAGGTTGGATTTTAAGCCCACGAACTACCGTCTGTAAGGGGACTGCTTCCGGTGTCTCCACCACCAGCTCGGAATGAGCCACCGGCGCTCGCGTGCCAAAATAGAAACGCCCATCCGCAAACCCGGTGACTCGCGGCCTGAGCCCTTTGTAGAAAATATGCTGCTCCACCAAACTTCCCGGCTGGAGGAGAGGCAGACGACCAAATATGCGCATCCGAGAATCACCGTCATGAGCATCGATCGGTCCCCGCTCGAACTCTTCGGGATCAACCACCACCTCAGAACCATCCGGGTGGATAATCTTAACTTCGATCCGCGGCGGCGCTTGAATCCACGGCCCCCAGAGGGCCTCAACCCCTCCCCACAGTCCGAGATCTTCAACCCTCTGCACCCGGTAGGCCACGCTGTACGTGTAGTTCTGGGTCCCGTCGGCCTGAAGCTGATAGTGAGCCCGCTCAAATTGCACACTGACTGGCGGCCCCTTCGATTCAGCTGGTGAAACATTTCGCGTGTAGTGTGCACACCCCGAAACCCACAACATCCCCAGGAGCAACAACCGATTTCTCAAATGGTTCTCTAAAAGCCGCGTGCGATCGGATGTTTGCAACGACATCAGTACTGACGTTCGCACCCCGCTGCCAAATCGGGCAAGAGGGGTCTGACCGCTTTGTACTTGTCACAGCTTTCCATCCAGAAAGGATGGTATCCATGAGAGTCGCAACCGTGGAGGTCGAAGGCACCATTCGTATCGGCGTCGTCACCAGCGAAGGCATCGTCGATGCCACCAGTCGGGTCGGGGGGGAAACTAACCTCCGGCAATTACTCGCCAACCAACAATTAGACGGGTTAGCCCCCCTGGCCTCCGCCACACCGGACCTTCGGTTTGAAGAGGTTCGGTTCTTACCCCCCATCATAGATAGCCAGCACATCGTAGCCGCGGGTGTTAACTATGATTCGCATCGGCGAGAAACCGGCCGAGACCGAAGCGCACATCCCACGCTATTTATTCGATGGCCCTCAAGCATCGTGGGCCACCGCGAACCAGTCGTCCGGCCATCAGTATCCGAGCGCTACGACTTTGAGGGCGAACTCGCGGTCATCATCGGTCGACGCGGTCGCCGAATAGCACAAAGCCAGGCCTTAAACTATATTGCTGGATATACATGTTTTCACGATGGGAGTGTTCGGGACTACCAACGACACACCTCACAATTCACGCCAGGCAAGAACTTCGACAAAAGCGGAGGCTGCGGCCCCTGGATGGTCACAAAAGATGAGGTTCCCGACCCTTCAACCCTCGTCCTAACCACCCGACTCAATCGGACAGTAGTCCAGCAGGCCTCGGTGAGTGACCTTATTTTCGATATACCTCACCTTATCGAATACATTTCGACGTTTGTTACGCTTGAACCCGGAGACATGATCGTCACTGGCACCCCTAGTGGCGTTGGGGACAAACGAACGCCCCGCCGGTACCTCCGTGGCGGGGATATCCTTGAAGTGGAGATATCAGGGCTTGGAACACTCATGCATCCGGTCGTGCATGAGACCACCAGTGCTCAATGATACCTCCGTTCCTCCGCCGACCTAAAAAGTCCGAACAAAACTCAAAATTTGTCGAGCTATATCAGCTGGCTTTGCACATTAATTCGGACCATTTTCAATCAGTCTGCTGACTGATATTGACCCGACGAAATCCGTTCGGCTTGCGCTAGTGGACAAAACTCAAAAACATCGAAGACACCGATCGCAGCCTCGTCCATTACGAACGGGTGCGGCGCACCGCCTTTTCGCGCGGCAAGTGCTTCCATTTTTTCTCCCGTCCCGTCGCGAGCGGGATGGTTCGAGATAAAGATGTCGACACCTTGGTCTATAGCCAGCTTCCGAAGCCGATTCGAAGATGCCGCATATTCCCGTAGGCGCTTTTCGTCCGCGCCGAAGTTAAGGCCGGTTCCGCCCCATAGGATGGCTGCGTGTGGCTCGCCGTTATCATAAACCGTGAACATCGGAGAGATCGTCCCTGGTGTATGAGCGGAGGTCACATAGAGATTAATCAGTGTTTCCCCAAGCTCGATTTGTTGTCCGTCCTCGATGATTTCTCCTTCGACCGGCGCTGGCCCAAACCGCGGATGAACCCCCAACGTGCTAGAAAGTGCCCAATCCGGCGCACTCATCGACACGGGAAGCCCGAGCTGCTCTGTGAGATACCGATGCCCGCCATAGTGATCGCCATGTCCATGGGACACAATGAAATGCTTAATCTTGGAGGGATCGAGGCCAAGCTCCGCCATGCCACCAATAATATATTGCTCCGCCGCAGCATCAGATGTCAGCGCATCGAATAGAACGTACCCATCCTCTTCCGTTCCGACCAACCAAGAGGCGACGCGCGAATTTCCAACAAAGTATAGATTATCAAAGACCTGCGTCGGAGGCAGCACCGGCCGTTGGGAACCGCCGCCGCCGCCGCCACCGCCCGAACGCGGTTGCTCAGAAGCGCTGCGCGGTACGTTCACATCTCGAAAGACCATGTCTAGATCGCAAAGACTGGCAAGACCCGGAAAATTTTCTGCGGCGGCAAGTCCTCGCACCGCAATCTCATTTGGGGTCTCGCTTGCAAGAGACGTCACGTCTTCGGTTTCACTGTCTACGGGAGAAGCACACGCCGTCGCCAGCCCCAGCGCAATTGCACCGATCAATTTTGTAACAGCCAAAAATCTCATATTGTCTCACTGTAGATTAGATCAACGCACACCCCACCGTCGAGCCAAAGCGAGACTATCCCTTGTCAGTCAGTCAACCTTACGCGCTCTAAGCCTCACTCGAAATTGTAGTTCTGAGGCATTTTTTATCATCCCTCCAAAAGCAGAATACGGCTTAAAGCCAAAGCTCTCATGGACTTCTATGAAGTCGGACTCTATTTCGAGCGCTCCGTCGAGAAACCGGACCAAGACTGGTACTTGGAGAGTATGGGAATATCCCCTAATCTGTAGCGAGCCTTTCACTAGGAACTTTCCGGCGGGCTCTTGAGGTACGCACCCTGTGGCCCGAAACCGGATATGCGAATGCTTCGACCCATTGAGCTGCTTTTCTGCCCGCATATGTTTGTCAGCTTTGGCCCGATTCTTATCCGAGATTTCCTTTTTCAACTCAAGTTGCTTACGAAGCTCGCTTCTATCTACGATCAGCCCAGCCACCGGCACGTTCACTTCAATTGTACATTCCTGTGGGGAAATAGAATCATACAACACATGTCCGTCGAATCCGCGTGCTTCAACCACGTGTCGGTGAGCCAAAAACCCTAGTAATGAAGCTGGCTTTGTCAGCACGTAAAGCGCCCCTGGCTCTTCAATAAGCTCGTACCGAACCGCTGTCGTTGATGCAGACCCCGTGGAGGACTCCGACGGAGCAGCACTCACCAAGACCGGCACCATCAACAGAAGCAGGGGACTACGCCACAACATCACCCCCACAGATTAAGCAGTTCGCTGCACGTCCACAAGTTCAGCGGGCACACCAAGACTAACCTCCTCATCCCCTTCCTTGAGGGAGTCCAAACGACGTTCGAGCCGCTCCGGCAGCTCCGCATCAAAGATCGAAGCAAACCGAGGATCTAGTAGCCGGGTATGAATAACCCACCGATGGGGATTACGCGGATCTCGGTACACCCGGAGTTGAGGATTAGGGGGTGTCCAAGCGGATGCGATCACAACATCTTCGATCTGCCGGCGGGTTGTATCCGCGGGTAATCCTGGTCTGAGTCGCAAGATCAACTCGTGCTCAGACGATCCCGCAGTGCGCAGTGGGCCCGCTAAGAGCTTACGATTAGGAAGCTCCAGAAGACCACGTGGCGTGCGGAGAATGGTGCATCGCCATCCAGTGCCCACCACCGTCCCAGAAAATCCTTCACCCTCAACGAGCATTCCCGTAGCGATGCGACGCTCTGAGACGATCAACATGCCCGCTAAGACATCGGGAAGAAGCCCACGAGCAGCAACCAATAGGAGGAGCACACCAGCGGCCATAGCTCCCCATAACACCTCCGGAGGGATCTGCGGGAGAAGAGCCGCGCTGCCCCACAGCGCAAAAAGCACCGCCATTACTCCTGATAGCCGAGTGACCTGCTTGAATAGGGAGGGAAGGAGCCCTTGGCTAGCGAGTCGCTCCTGGGCGAGCTGAGAACTCCACATTACAACCAATGCTAGGAAAGCCCATGCCGCACCCCACACTACCCGCTCTGTGCCATCACCATGCCCCTCCGGCATCAGCGGCTTAGACCGCTTGCCGCTCGACCGCTTTGGAGTTGGCAGGCCTTCCTTCGCCCGTCGCTCTCGACGAATCACCGATTGTGGTATGTTTGCGGGTTCCATACCTGGGAGCAAAAAAGGCGGAGGTAGTATGGAAGAACTCATTATCCGTCGTTCGTCGCGCAAGATTTCTGGAGGCTCCAGAACCTTCGAGAACATCGCTGGCAGAGCAATTGCCTCAGAGCCTCTGTCACTGACACTCGGACTCTCTATTGTTGCTGGAGCCTCTATGTTTGAGGCCGAAACGCTCAATATCTCCGCGGTACCCGAGCTGAGCACCGCAGCCTCATTCGCTGCTTCCAACCTAGCTGGCGTCTTCCTTCCGACTATCGCCGATTGGGTGACGGCGGTTTCCTTATCCGCCAGCCCGGGCGACGCTACCAACGCGCGAGGTGCCGCAGTAACTCTACCGACAATATCCGCCCGTGTCGTAACCACCGCGGCGGTAAACGAGGATGCAGACTCCACAGAGGCCTTATCCCGCGTGGTCAACGGAGACACCGCTTTACCGGACGTCGGCGAAGGCGATGCCGGCCCCTCCTTTCCTGTGGGCACAACCAGAGGCGAGAGAGCCGCAGGCAACGGGGCATACCCATCCGTTCCGGTGAGTGGTAAAGCCGCATGCGAATCAGTCGACTCACGAGGCGCCACCGACATCGTTCGAACCTCGGGCCCAGTCAGTGAAGTCCTCGACAGCCACGAAGGAGAGTCTTCGGTTTCACTTCTCCAAAAAAGCCGATGGGAGGAAGATGCTGTAGAGGTCTGAGCGGCCCACACCTCAGCACCCGTAAGTACAGACATCGGCTCAACTTGGGAGACTACAACGCCAAAACACAACGGAAGGATAAGGGTCATGCCCAACCTCGCTCTCGGAGGACGCGGTTAAGAACGCCGGCTAGATGCCTACAAACGATATAGTGACCTCTGGACGTTCTTTCCAAGAGCCCCATGCTTGTTAGTCGCGAAAGGAGCGCCGCCCCTTCCGTGTCTCGGCGTCCCAACATCTCCGCTAGAATACCAGCGGTCATCCAACCCTGACGAGCAATGAGATACAGTGGGTGCAAAGTGTCCTCACCCAAACTTTGCATAGCTACATGGGGGGACCGAGGTATCGTCCCGACTTGTACTCGGCCACCTGGTTCGTCAAATACTTCAATGGATGCGAGCCAGTACAGAAGGCCTAGTTGGAGGAGCCCATCTGAGGCTTCATGAAGCTGCGAGAAATAATGCGAACGATCCAGCTCATCATGATGGTTAGCCCCAAAGCTGAGCTCCAACCCAGAGAGCCGATGGCGCTCCATAATAATCTCTTCCATCTCTCGCGCACCAAGTTGGGGCACTTCTATGTGTCCGGCAAAGACGTCACCAAGTGGCGCTATAGCAGATGCCCAACTCCACGCTAAAGCATCCGCTTCGACCAAGAACGCGTTGCGCCCCTCATCAGCCAAAATACCATCCACCAAGGCACGGAGGCCGGAAAAACCGCAATCACTGGCAGAAACCAACCAGGATAAACCAGTAACAACGATGAGTTGCCCTTGTCCTAACTCTTCCAAACCCACATGAACTTCTTGTTCTGCAGCCGGCTCCGTAAACGCTATACTGCGAAGCTGACCAAAGCGGTCCCCTCTTGTGAGCGAACTCAGTAAGGCACGGCGACCGGAACCTTCAGTTCCAACCACAACCACTGTCCGTAAAAACCCCCCTTGCTCCCCCGATAGTATCCGACGCGCCATCGCCACATGCGCAGCTCGGGATTCCAGTGCATCCCCAGCCCATGTTCCCTGCCCGGCAAACAAACGACGATAAAAGGGTGCCAGAGTGACTTTCTCGGTCGGTGACTCAAAAAACTTCGATTCATCACATCGTTCAGGCTCTTCAACCAGCAGGGGCAAGCCGAGTGTTTCACGGGCTTTTGCCATACGACCGGCACCCACTACCGCCTTAAACCTACGGCCACTCCGTCGTCTAAACGCAGCCAAAGAAGCACTGAACCGCCCCCATCTATCCCAAAATTGGGCCCCACGCGGCTCTTTGATTGTTTGGCGTGCTGAGGCGGCTGTGCTAGCCAACTCTCCCTCAGTGAGCCCTTCGTCTAAGCTTTGGAGACGCTTTCGAAATGAGGAGCGGAGACTCCGAGCAAAATCTCGAGCCCATAACTCGGCGGGCGACTCCAGCGCAACCAGCTGCTCAAGAGCATTCTGGAAAGTATTCTCCAGGACGGAATAAGTTTCACCAAGCTCCGGCGCCTCACGTACAAGAGCATCATCCCCTTCGAGCTGCCCACCGCCCAGACTCACAACCCGCTCTACCTCATGAAAAACGTCCAAAATGGCCTTAAACTGCCCACCGGCTTGAGTTGCGATGTCCAGTAGTTCCGGCGCAACATTCGTATCTATAAAGTCCGCTACTATTGTCGCCAACGGCAATTCCGTGACCGGAGCGGTCGGAGGTAACGTCCATTCCGTATGTGCAAGACGCGCCAGCGGAACCTGGTAATAGTTTGTTAACCCTCTGGCATCTCTTAGTACGGCCTCGATCGCACTGTGGAGCGCATCTGCAGAGTTCAATTGCTCGATCATCTGATGAGCAGCCCTCTGGGCGTCCCTAACTACCCACTTGAGAGACTGTAGAACTTTGGAGAACTCGGCCGAGGCGGTCAAAGAAACATCTGTGGTCACTTTCTCATCCTCTGGCTTGCGCAAGAGGGCTAGCGCGTTTTCCACCTCAGATCTTACCCGAACAATTTGTTTTACTGAACGTCCTCGTACATTTCGCTCAAGATCGTCCGTCTCACTTTCTATTCGACGGGTGACCCGGGCTTGATAAGCTGCCACTTCGAGGCGAAGGCCCAGCAAAATATATCCACCGCATGCTGACTCTCGAACCTCAGCAAGACGCTCCGAAAGATCCGCCAAACGATTGGTCCGAAGGACCAACAGTCTTCTGGTTACAACTCGCCGTTTGTTGTGCAAGTGCAGAGTACCTATCAGTGGTAACTCTTCCTTCGCCTTATGCAACGCACGAGTTAACATCAAATTGGCTCGACTACGTATATCCTCGGCAAACTGAACCAACTCCTGTTCCGCAAGCACCAACTCATCTTCAACCTGTGATCGAAGTTGGCCCAAACTCTCCGCCAGCTCATCAGGGCTTTGAATAAGATCTTCAAAAGCCTGACTTACCAGTTCAAACAGATTACGCGCACGGCGTTCGAGATGGGATTCTGCTTGAACAAGTAGAACAGACATCCCCTCTAAGCCAGCACCTTCACTTCGATATATATGCCAAGCCAAAAAGTCCCGAAGTGCGATTGTACGTCGTGGTTCAGAATTACCACTAAGACTTCGAAGTCCCTGATTAAGGAGTAATATCCAACGACGAAGTTCGTGCTTAAAACCAGCACCTGGTTGACGTTGGTAGACCGTCGGCTCAAGCCGAGCTTCTACGGACCGACCCACTCGACCTAAAACTCTATCGATCGCCTGAGCAAGTTGATCTGGAGACCAAGCTTCATGACTCGCTTTCGATACGCGACTCAGGACATGTACCCGGAAGGCATCCGCCAATTCAGCCAGTTCCGACCGCACCCGGGCTGCAAACTCTATCCCACCCTCTGCGCGTATATGAACAACCAAGCGCCGATGATGCCGAAGAAAGGTCTTCCGTAAATCACTGAGAAACGACTGGCCGTCCACGACCATACGTCGGAGCGGTCCTCTATCCCACTGAAGTTCTTCGATAAGACTTTCAAAGTCTTGCTGTACCTGCAGACAAAGCCTTCGAAGATTTTCGTCTTCAACCCGCGGTGGTCCACCCCAAGGCGAGTCTTCTTCACCACCACTCGTTTTCAGCTGCGTATCCGCAGACGTTGACGCTACCTCTCCCCCTTCGCGCTCACATACAGTGTCCATGACAACCATCATTGCCTCCAAAAACCGGGCGCAAATACGGCCAAGAGAGCAAAGAACTCCAGACGCCCAAACAGCATCAACAACGCAAACAGAATCTTTGCCGCATTTCCATAATCAGCAAAATTATCACTGCCAATGTGAAATGGAGCCGGACCCATGTTCGAAAGACAACTAAGAACCGCCCCAAAAGCAGTGGGCGGGGGCGTGGTCTCCCACCAACAAACCAACATGACACCAAGCCCCATCATAGCCATATATATGATGAAGAAAACTAACGCATCATTGATGGCGGACTGAGGTACGCGCTTACCGCCCATCCGTACAACTTGGACCAAATTTGGGCGATAGGTGCGACGAATCTCGGTGAAGGTCATCTTCGCCATGAGAATGATCCGCTCAACCTTTATCCCTCCAGCGGTAGAGCCAGCACACCCACCCACAAACATAAGGAGCAAGACGATACACAACATCAACGGGGGATACTGGCTGTAGTCATCCGTACCGTATCCGGTAGAAGAAACCGTGGTCGCAACCATAAACAGTGCATAGCGAAAGGCCTCAAATAAACTATCACCATGTAGTGATACTCCGTAGAGCCCGGCGGTCAAAATTCCAGTTGCGACAAACGAAATACCAACAAACACTTTAAATTCTAGTGAACGCCCAAAAGCCCGCAGGCTTCTTACTCGAAAACCAGTGTAGAAAAGGGCATAGTTGATACTTGCTAATAGCATAAATAGCGCTATCACAATATCTATCCATGGATCATCAAATGCCCCAATGGACGCATCTTTTGTCGAAAAGCCACCGGTCGACATTGTGGTAAGTGCATGACAGAGAGCATCAAACATCGGCATGCCCAACAAGAGGAGGACCACAAATTCTATTCCGGTAAACATGGCATAGAAACGCCAAAGGATACGCGAAGTTTCGGCAATACGAGGTCGTAATCCTTCAGAGGTGGTACCCGGGACTTCTTCCCCAAACATATGTTTACCACCAGCCCGAATATTAGGAAACACGGCTACGAAGAGCACCACAATACCCATACCACCCAACCATTGAATGAGTGACCGCCACAAAAGGAGAGGACGATGTATATCCTCTTCAATGTTGGTTATGACTGTTGCTCCGGTAGTAGTAAGTCCGCTTACCGACTCAAATAGGGCATCGGCCCAACTCATGTCAGCCCCAACAACAAAAGGAATGGCACCAAAGATACTTGAGGCAACCCATATTAATGCAACCGCTAAGACCGCTTCCCGTCGACTCACGGTGTCTGAAGCATGTTTCCCGCCGTAAACAAACAGAACACCACCAACAACGATGGCCGAACCCGCGGCCTTTGCCAAATCGAGAACCCCGTTCGCTGAGCCCTCCGACGAGAGAGGATCAAGAATATCAAATATCCAACCAGCTAACCCACAAAGAGCGATCGTAACCCCTAATCCAAGAACAACAGCTCCGACCGGTTGCGCAACACTCTTAAGGTTTTGACTACGACGCCCCATATCTACCCCACAATACGAACAAAGCCCCAATGTGTGGCGTCATAATACTCCAGGTCTAAAGAGTCGCTCTACCGTGGAGCGTGCACCTTTTGTCACGAGAACAATCACCGAGTCCCCTACTTGAATCTGACTATTCCCATTTGGAATTATGACCTGCTCGTTGTTTACGATCGCACCGATTAAAGCGCCGCGAGGGAGACTTAGCTGACGAAGGGGCGTCCCTGCGGCTCTGGAGCCATGTGCCGCCTTTATTTCCAGCACTTCAGCTTGACCCCCATTCAGTTCGGTTAGTGACTGGAGATTACTCTGTCTACCAAATCTAAGAATGCGATCGGAAGCAACCGTTCGAGGAGAAACAACAATATCAATTCCCAACTGTCGATAGATGGGCATCGACTCTGGCTTGTGCACAACAGCAGCCGTTTGGGCAACCCCCATGCGACTAGCCAGCAGGGCGGCCATAAGGTTTAATTCATCACTGGCAGTTGCCGCTGCAAAGAGCTCATAGCTACCTACTTGCTCGTTCACCAAGGTAGGTGTATCCGTTGCATCACCCTCAATAACATCCACGCCTTCTGGCAACGAGACGATAAGTTCTTCAGCACGTTTCTTATTGGATTCGATAATGGCTACCTTAGCTCCATCTTCGAGCAAGGCCCGCGCAACCATCTCACCAGTCAAACCTCCACCAGCAATACACGCCTTGCGGGTCTGTCGTCTGGCGGTAAACAATTCTTCAGCAGCAGGTAGATCGGAAGGACGCCCAATAAGGAAAATACGATCTCCTTCGAGCAAGTTGTCCGCTCCCCCCGGAACAAACAATTCTTTATTGCGGACGACAGCTGCAACCAACGCGTTCTTAAATGGGACACTGGATAGTGGTCGATGACAGTATTTTGACTTCTCAGTGACCTCCACCTGGACCAACTCAATCCGGTCTTGTGACAGATCGATAACCTCAACTGCCCCATGACTGCGAGCAACCTTGACCAGCTCTTGAGCAACCAGAACACTAGGATTAATGGTCACATCCACACCAAGGAAATCATGACGAACCCCTTGGCGACTCCTCGCAAATTCTATGCCTTGCGTTCTGGCAACCACCCTTTTTGCTCCGGCCGTTTTTGCTATGAGTGCTGCAACTAAGTTAACTTCGTCGTGATCAGTCACCGCGATACAAAGGTCAGCGCGCGAAATGCTAGCTTGCTCAAGGAGTTCCTCGCTGGCCCCGTATCCAACAATGGTAGCAACGTCGAACTTTTCATCAACAAGGTCCACCACACTTTGCGAGTGATCAATGGCGACTATGTCATGCCCGTCCGGCTCCAAGGCGCGAATGAGGTGACGTCCCACCTCGCCCAAGCCGATGATAACAACATGCATCGAACTCGCCCCCATTGCCACAGCTCACCTAGTTGGGAAAGTCGAAGATTGTAGACCGAGCAACCGGGACTCTCGGTGAGCGCTCTATGCGGCCCGATTAGAGTTCCGGTTCGATTTGCTACCAAATTGTCGTAGATACTGAACTAAACTCAGCGTTTGGCTTCCGAAACCATGGCCAATCAACGTCATCGTGATTACAGACGCACCAGGTCTTTTGCTACGACCACATGCCTCAAAAGTATGTTGAAATACCACACTTTGGTTAGCAAACCACCGTACGACTCTCTGAGGGCTCGGCTTAGCCCATCGCCTACGATCTTGGACTGACAGCAAAAACCCGCTGAGTTGGTTGGTTACTTCCTGACGTCGCGATGGGAAAAGCTGGAGATCTGTCCTCAGCCCCAGTCGGTTTCCACCGTATTTCGCGGTGTATTTCCTCAGCACCCCTCGAATTACCAATAGCTCTGAAAACCGTTGTAAACAGGAGCCCCCCTCCGGACCGGTCCCCAAGGCTTAACCATTCGCCCCTTCCTCCACACTCACGAGCGGGGCGCACAGTAGCGAGGCCCCACCCCCATAGCGCCACACGTTGACTCACACCTAACATCTTAATCGATGCAACTCCCGGAACCAGCATTTCCGACTTCCTCAGAGCTGCCGCAAAGACGTACTTGTCATACTTAAGAGGTATAGCGAGTCCTCTTAAAGGCTGCGAATGAGGTCTTTAGTTATATTTTTCTGGTGAGACTCAAGCGTTCCCCCACCTATTTCAATCAGCTTTGCATCCCGAAACAATCGCTCTACCGGATACTCTTCGCAATAACCAGCACCACCCAGTACTTGCATAGCATAGTCTGCGACAATCTTTCCCACTGGAGCTGTAAAGAGCTTAGCCGCATCTGATCCCAGGCGGTTCTGAATCTCAGGCCCAACATTATGCGCCACATAGTACACCAGGGCCCTAGCTGCTTCGGTCATCGCATATCCATCCGCAATATATCGCTGAATTTGGCCAAATTTGTAAATAGGTTGACCGAAAGCAACCCGCTCTTTGCTGTGTGCCGTCATGATCTCCATGCAACGATCAGCGATCCCTAGACTCATAGCAGATAACGCCAAGCGCTCAATTTCTAGGTTTCGCATCATATGCACCAGCCCTGCCCCTTCTCCACCTAGAAGATTTTCCGCTGGCACCTCACAATCTTCGAAAATAAGTTCTCCCATTGTACTACCCCGCATGCCCATCTTCTTAATCGGCTTGGAGGTCGAAAACCCCGGACAACTTCTATCCACAACAAATGCGGAAATCTCTCCACCGGTCTTAGCATACACCTGAAAGACATCACCCTCAGACGCATTTGTGATGTACGTCTTAGAGCCATTGACCAGGTATTTTGTACCCTTTTTAACCGCGGTCGTAGACATACCCAATACATCTGTCCCATGCCCCGGCTCGGTCATCCCCATACCGCCAACCCACTCTCCAGACAGCGTGGGCTCAAGATACTTTTTCTTTTGGGCATCGTTCGACGCCCAGTAAAAATTGTTCACAAACAATAGAGCATGTGCCAGATAGGCCAAACAGAAGCCTGGATCCGACTTGGATAACTCGTGGTGCACAATGACCGAGGCAACCGCATCCAAACCAGCACCCCCATGCACCTCGGGAATGGTGATACCCATCAGACCCAGTCTTGCAAGCTCCCTAAACAGCGAAATATTTAACTCGCCGCGCTGGTCGTACTCCGCGGCTTGCGACTCAACCTGCTCTTTCGTGAACGCGGAGATCATATCTCGCAGCATCCGGTGCTCTTGAGATGGATTGAATAGATCTAACTTCACGCTCTGGTCCTTCCTGAAGCCGTAATCGACTGCCTGACCAACAGTGGCACACCCAGAGTGCAGTGACGAACCTTTTTCCGCACTCAACCCTAAACACTGAGCTTCAGACATCGCATACATTTCACCTTATGGCGTGCAGCTACATGGAGCCTGTTGATGCACTAGGCAAGGAACTATCGCGAAGAGACTGGATGGTGTGAATTCTCGATTAAGGAGAGAGGCTAGCGGCAGCCAGCGGACGAAGAAACCTCAGGGAATCAACCCATAGGTCACTAAAAATTCGTGACTTTCAGAAATTAAATGGAGACCTTTGTCCGAGTTGCGCGGCTCGCCCTTGTCAGACCGGTCACTCATAGTTCACGGCAAGCTTTTCGCGAAACCTTGTCATGAAGGGCGCTCACTCCAGTTGTAGCTATACACCCTGCACCGCCTCGCCTAGCTAAGCGGTGTCTTTACACTCCGGACCGCGTTCTGACTTGTTTCACACATTTGTAAAGGGCCTGTGGCTTCGCCACCCTTTCGGCCCCCTCGCCCCGGTACGTACATCCAGTACCGCCCTCCGTGGCCGACCCCCTTACAACACGGGATACGGCGTCATCTCCACAGCCGGAGGGTAATGACAGGCCCTAAGTCGCCAGACCGTTCCCCACGACGAGTCACCGAAATGCGTCCGCGTAGAAACCAAGCCAACCGGAGTGCTCACCGAAAGGCCCTGTAGCATACGGTTAAGCAGGGTATGGCCACCCAAGCGTGTCTTTAAACTCCGGACCCCATTCTGACTTGTTTCCCGCGTTTGTGTCGGTTCGGCGGCTTGCCTACCCTTTCTTTCGAGCCCCTCGGCCCGGTACATCGAGTACCCTCCCTCCGGGACCGACCCCTCACAAACGCGAGCTACGGCGTCATCTCCGCAGCCGGAGTTTACAGCAGAAATCGCTCGGGTTGAACCCAAGTTCCTGCTTCTACGCCGGGCTATGCCCGCTGCGTGACCACTGTTGGTTCTTTAGAATCAATTCAAATGGCCTTTGCTGTAAAGACACCCCCTAAACCAGTGGGAAAGTAGCTAAGAACACACCAACACAATGATTATTGTTCCTGCCCGCAGGCGATAGAGACGCTCTCCCCCCACCGCCTGCGTAAACAGTTATCCTTAGTGCGACACCGATGTGCTACCTATTTCTGGAATGGATGATAGTTTAACCTCTATATCACGAGCTGGAGCAACAGCTTGAACAAACTCATGAATTATTTCCAACACATCATGATGGATATGTCGGGAGTTGGCGCCGTCAATCTCTACATAAGCGCCCTCCCTGATATCATGTAGCGCTCGATTTACCGCCGCTTTATTCAGGAAGCTAACATTCTCACTCAGCTCCAAACGTACCAGGAATCGTCCCCCAGCATCCGGATGTTCCTCCATATGGTGCAAAAAATAGGGCGTCGATAAATTCTCCTTAAGAATGTAAAAGATTGCGACCACCAGACCAATACAAATCCCCATAAGAAGATCTGTAACGAGGATGCCAACAACCGTTGATATGAACGGCAGAAATTGGGGCGCACCCAATTTGTACATTTGGCTGAAGATAGAAATTGGGGCAAGTTTATAACCAACAACCAGCAAGACGCCAGCGAGTGTAGCCAACGGGATTGACCTCAGAAGGTCTCCGGCAAACCAGACTGCTAATAGAAGCCACACACCATGTAGAAAAGCAGAAGCCTGCGTTCGTCCTCCAGAGTGAACATTGGCGGAACCACGGACAATGACCGCTGTCATTGGAATGCCACCAAGGAACCCTGCGATAATATTACCTACACCTTGCGCTTTCAGCTCGCGGTTCGTCGGTGTGATGCGTTTAAATGGATCAAGCTTGTCGACCGCCTCTACACATAAGATAGTCTCAATACTTGCAACCACCGCCAGCACTCCCGCTGCGGTATAAATATTGAGATTGGTCCACTGTGAAAAATCAGGTGCTGCCACCATAAACACTGAGAGATCGGATACCACCGGTAGCATAACTAATCGTTCACCGGCAACCGCCCACTCCGGAGCATAGTCCAGCAGAATACGATTGAATACGATTCCACCCAAGACCGCAACTAGTGGTGCTGGAAGCCAACGCAAGTCTTTTAAGACTGGAATTCGAGGCATTAATAGTAGAATACTCAACGACAAGATCGTGATAAGCACAGCCCCCACGTGCATCTGCCCCAATGCGGATATTAGAATGCTAAATGTATTTTCCCCTCCGTCTTGGATAAATGCGAGATCTCCTTCATAATCTTTATCGAAGCCTACTGCATGCGGTATCTGCTTGAGAATCAGTATCAACCCGATAGCAGCTAGCATCCCACGAATAACAGCGTTGGGAATATAGTAACCAAAGATACCAAGCCGGGCAAACCCAAGTATAACCTGGATAGCTCCCGCCAGCATCACCGCAAGCAAAAACCCCTCGTATCCCAGAGAGTGAATAGCATCAATCACCACCACGGTTAGACCAGCCGCTGGTCCACTCACCGCAAGTGACGCACCACTCAGCCAAGCGACCACGATGCCCCCAACAATGCCGGTAACCAGGCCCGCCATAGGCGGAGCACCAGACGCAATAGCAATACCAAGACAAAGAGGCAGCGCTACCAGAGCGACCACCACGCTGGCCGGAAAATCATGTCGAAGGTCACTAAACGGTCTTCGACTAGGCTCATGTTCGTGTTTTGCTGTGGAAGCCTTCTCCATTTTTAGATGGTCCTACAAATGCCGGTAACGAATCAAACCAATAAGCCCGTTGGCTCTTCAGACATTGGCCGTTCTTAAGGGTTAATTCGACTTCTAGTCCTTCCGCTGGAAGTAGTTTACATCATGTCTCCTAACTACATCAGCAATACGAAAATATACAAAACTATAAACAACTGGAACTCAGCAACATATTATATTCATTCTAACCATTTGTATTTATGCAAACTTGTAGATTGCTAACCACGCGGCAAAGGCCACTCGAATTGAACTTGTTGTATTACAAACAAATTCTTCAAATAGTCGCGCGGCACAGCAAGCCGGACCGAACCCCCAAGAGGCTAGACGTAGCGCAACGGGTTTCTGCGACAGGCACGAGACCTTAACTCGGGCAGTCCCCATACCTCCACCAACCGGTGTTCGGTGATTATAGATTGAACAGGTTGCGCACAAGACGCTGAGGGGCCTCCAGAAAAAGAATCGGGTGATCGACAAAGATTTCTTTAGCTGAAATTCAGAACAAAGGGAAATATACAGCCGAAATTACTTGGGTTGAACCCAAGTTCCTGCTTCTACGCCGGGCTATGCCCCGCTGCGCGACCACTTGTTGATGCTTACAGAATCAATTCCAAGGGGTCTTAGCTGTATAGGCAATCAACAGGCTGCATGTTTAGCCAGACCTCTAGAGCGTGGCTTTAACCTCCGGACCGCTTTCTAACTTGTATCCCACACGTGTTAGGGTTCGGTGGCTTCGCCACCCTTTCGGGCCCCTCAACCCGTTACATCCAGTACCCTCCCTCTCCAGGGCCGACCGTTCACGAACACAGGATACGGCATCATCTCCCCAGCCAGAGTTAAAAGACACGCCCTATTGAGCAATCAACATCGACGGGTACAGCTCTCACCGTTCCCCTAAAAAGCGGATAACCAAAGCACCTGACCATCATCCAAGCGGATCTTTGCTAGCACCACATGGGTCGAAAATGTCACTTGCTCGAACCACGTCAATCCGTGTTTCACACCGTTCATAGCTACCACGATACTATCTGAATTCAGTTGATGTGCTCCTTGTAACTGGCCTTCATCTAAACCAATATCCTCCGCCTTCAATCGCCACTGCACTTGGCCATCGGAATTTATTCGCACAAGATATACTAAACTGGGCTCACCAAGTTCTTCGTACGCAGAGACAATAATAAACTCATCAGTAACCAACGCCGCCCGACCCTGATGCAAAACGGGGCCTACCCCCACATACACCCCTGAGTGACCACCTGTTTCTGGTTGCAAGCGTTCGACTCGTCCCGATAGCTGAGAAACAAAACGCAGGCGTTCGGCCCCATCAACTTTGCTCTCGGGCTCGGACATATCTGTAGGGATCGCCGCTTGGACCTCACCGTCAGAAGTACGTACCCGAGTCAATGTTACTGGCGACCACATTCGCCCATGAAACACCTCTTCAACATACAGATACGCCCCATCCACCCCAAGAGCATTAACCTGTCCAGCCTGATGAAAAGCGGTCAGCAGCCATGTCACGCCAACACCAACCACCACCAAAAACCGAGCTGCTCTTGTCCAAAGGCCTCGTGGACCTATGTTAGGCCACACCGCGAATACCACTCCTAACACACTGACAAGCATCAGAAGGTATATCCGCACCACGGTCTGATTCATCATATATTTGTCCTAACACGAGACACACCGCCGGAGGGCCACCGAGGATCAGCAAGCATTTCGCCTACAGACCGGCGTACCGCTAATGGCCCGTCCGTGACATCCGAACGAGATGAGTATGGCCAAAGCCGCGACTCCCCGTGCATCTACAGTCTTTAAACTGGCTGCACTTCATGATGTCCTGGCAACTCAACAGGATGTGAATGACAAACTCATCCGTAAGGTGCTAGCGCCGTGCCTAAAGCAAGTCCCCCAACAGCTGAAGATGGTCAAGCGGGCAGTCGTTGAAAATGGTTGGAGAGCTATCTACGACCTTGTTGGCTCTTACGCCCCGACAGGAGCAACCATAGGCCTCCAACGGGGCCGTTTCATCAGGGGCTCGAGACCTACTCATCGTCACAAGGTACAGTATAACCATGTCGTGTGTTCCCTTGGCGAACGTCCGACCATCAGCGATGATAAGGGGCCTGTCTCTCAATGAGCCCGCACTCCGACAACCAAAAGCCGGCAGTGTTGGTGGTAGATGATGATCCTTCGTTGCAAGTTCGCTTAGGGGAAGCACTGGCGGCAACGGGCTTTGTTTACCACGCAAGTTTGGATGGCGCTTCCGCGTTTGATGCGTTCACCTCCGTGCGTCCCGACATTGTGGTACTAGACGTTATTATGCCCGGAATGGATGGCTTCGAGACTTGTATTGGGTTGCGCCAACTACCTGGTGGTATCGAAGTTCCGATCCTCATGATGACCTGCTCAGATGATATTCAATCTATTCATCAAGCTTTTGAAGCCGGAGCAACCGACTTTGTAACAAAGCCGATCAATCACCAAATTCTTAGCTATCGGCTTCGATACATGCTTCGAACTCGAGAAAAGCAAATCGAACTAAGACTATCCCAGCAACGTCTTACAGACGCCCAACGTCTGGCCCGTCTCGGACACTGGGAATGGCATGTGGTATCCGGGTATGTATCTCTTAGTACTCAAAGCTCAATAATACTTGGACTTGATCCACTAGTAGGATGTCATACCATCAATGATCTTGTCGCCTCAGTCCATCCTAAAGACAGAGAACGAGTTCTTGACACTTTTGACCAATTTCTTCGCTACCAACACCCCCTACACGTTGAGCATCGAGTCATCCGACCGGATGGAACAGAAGCCATTGTGTACCAAGAAGCGGAGGCTATTATTGATGAAAGTACCAACCGACTCCGGCTAACCGGTACGTTTCAGGACATCACGGAGCGTAAACGGGTAGAACAGCGGGTCACTCATCTCGAATTTCACGACTCCTTAACCAACCTACCTAACCGAGCCTTATTCACCACTGAACTCACTCGAATTGTCGTAGAGTCAGAGTACCGACCTAACTCGGTCGTTGCCGTCTATGAAGTAGGCATCGACCAGCTCCAACGACTTCACGACAGCCTCGGACACAACTATACTGACGAGCTCATCGTTAGGGCAGCAGAGCGCATCAACGACGCTTTGGGGATTCCCGACAAGCCCACCGAGTGGCGCCGACCAGAAGCTTCTCTGCTTGCTCGAGATCTTAGTGGTACATTCTTACTCCTAAGGCCCTCTCTAATTAATAGTGAAGCAGCTATTCAGCCCGCCCAGATCGTCATGCAATATTTCGAACGACCATTCACCGTGGCCGATCAAGAAATCTTCACCACCGTATCCATAGGCATCGCCGTCTATCCCGCTGATGGTCTTGACGCCTCAACCCTGATGCGTAGCGCGCATACCGCCCGAACCGGAGTTAAGCCCAGCGGTGCATCCGGGTTTTGCTTCTATGCACAAAATATGAACGACAATGCCATCGAGCGAATTCGCTTGGAAGGCGCACTAAGAAAGGCCGTAGAGAACGAAGATTTTCAGTTATATTATCAACCTAAGGTAGAAACCACTACCGGGCGACCAACGGGGATGGAGGCTCTCCTTCGATGGGATTGCCCTGATTTAGGACGGGTCTCACCAGCAAAATTTATTCCGATAGCTGAAGATCTCGGACTAATAGTACCCATCGGTGAGTGGGTAATCAGGGAAGTATGTAGACAATTGATCGCGTGGGATAGTACCGGGCTACCAACCCTTCGCTGCTCGATAAATGTGGCTATTCAGCAACTAGAAATTGGAAGCTTTGAACGTCTCGTGGCCAATATTCTGTCAGAAAGCGGGGTTGAGCCGGGCAGACTGGAGTTTGAACTCACTGAACGAGCGTTGATGCAGGATAGTAGCCGAGCCATTTCGGTCCTGAGTGAACTCCGCAGCATGGGATGCCATATATCCCTAGATGATTTTGGAACCGGTTATAGTTCCCTAAGTTATCTCAATCGTTTTCCCCTGGATGTTGTCAAACTCGATCGTTCATTCATACTCGATGTCCCTACCGATAAGGATCAATCAACTTTAGTAGCGGCATTGATCGAGCTCGCTCAAAAGCTTCGTCTTGAGGTAGTTGCTGAAGGTGTAGAGACCGAGCAACAGCGAGATTTCCTCGATCTGGCCGGATGCCACCAGATTCAAGGTTTTCTATTCTCGAAACCACTACCACCGGTAGAGTTCGTGGACTGGGTTCGCGAGCATCTTGTAGATAGCCACAGCTCACAAGCTCAAGCTATTTAGACGAGACCGTGTTAGCGGGTAGAAATGGACAAACGCGCAGATGTTCTTGCCGCACTAGGAATCCAATCTCCGGCTGGAAAGCCTCTTTCGGGCGCCTATAGCGATCAATGGATAAACGATGGTGGTGGAGAGCTCATCGATAGCATCGACCCCACAACCGGCAGCATCTTAGCTTCGGTGCGAATGAGTAGCTTTGAGACCTACCTTCAGGTGAGGTCCAAAGTCCAGGATGCATTCACAGTGTGGCGTACCTGGCCAGCGCCTAGGCGTGGTGAAGTCATTCGAGTGTTCGGTGATATCCTCCGCAAGAACAAACGGGAGCTCGGAGCGCTGGTTTCTATCGAAATGGGCAAAATTCTTAGTGAAGGAGAAGGCGAAGTCCAGGAGATGATCGATATTTGCGACTTCGCGGTTGGACTCTCTCGGCAGCTATATGGACTATCTATGCATTCGGAACGACCTGATCATCGAATGTTTGAGCAATGGCAACCACTCGGCGTGGTGGGTATCATATCCGCGTTCAATTTTCCGGTAGCGGTGTGGTCATGGAACGCAGTCATTGGCGCGGTGTGTGGCAATAGTTGCCTTTGGAAGCCTTCTGAACTCACCCCCCTCACCGCTATTGCCGTCACGAAGTTGGCCGCGGAGGCCCTAGCTGCTACCAATGCCCCACCTGTATTCGGCTTAGTGATTGGAGAGGGACCAGCAATTGGAGCCACGCTAGCCAAAGATCCTGCCATTCCCCTGGTAAGCGCCACCGGGTCCACCTCTATGGGACGATCAGTCAGTCAAGCGGTAGCTGGCCGTCTCGGTCGATGTCTTCTTGAACTTGGTGGCAACAACGCAATGGTGGTTATGCCCAGTGCCGACCAAAAACTGGCGGTCAGAGCTTCACTGTTTGGGGCCGTTGGTACTGCCGGCCAACGGTGCACCACCACCCGGCGTCTACTGATTGATCGCTCGATGCTAGATGATTTTGCCCATCGTCTCGTTGAGGGATACCGGTCACTCACCATTGGTGACCCCCTTGATGATGACACGCTCCTAGGACCGATGATCACCGAATCCGCGCGAGAAAATATGATACTCACCCTTGAGCAAGTCCGAGAGCAGGGCGGCCAAATCATTTATGGGGGTGAGCGCATAGACCGTCCCGGTTTCTTTGTTGAGCCGGCCATTGTTCGAGCGCCACGGGATATGCCACTTCTCAAAGAAGAAACCTTTGCCCCAATCCTCTACCTCGTCGAACACAATGGGATTGATGACGCCATCAAGCTCAACAACAACGTCCCGCAGGGGCTATCATCCGCAATATTCACCAGTAACCTCCGAGAGGCTGAACAATTCCTCTCCGCCACCGGCTCTGACTGCGGAATAGCCAACGTAAACATCGGAACCTCGGGCGCCGAAATTGGTGGCGCCTTCGGCGGTGAAAAAGATACCGGTGGAGGTCGAGAGTCCGGCTCAGACGCCTGGAAGGCATACATGAGACGACAAACATGCACCATAAACTACGGTTTAACCTTGCCTCTCGCTCAAGGAATCAATTTTGGAGACTAACCCTCCCTCAATAGTAACCTCTATTCAGGTAGTAACTAGCTAGGGCCTGTCTTTATGCTCCGACTGCGAAGACGACGCCAGATCCCGCGTTTGTGAGGGTTCGACCACGGAAGGAGGGTCATGGATGTACTGGGCCGAGGGGCCCGAAAGGGTGGCGAAGCCACCGACCCTCCACAAATGGAGAAAACATGTCTGAACGTGATCCGGAGCTTAAAGACATGCCCCAGAACACAGACCAGAGTGGAAAACAAGTCAGAACCTGATCCGGAGTTTATCGACACGCCTCGGAACACCGACCAGAAAGAATCTGGATACTTGAGCCATATAATCGTCGAAATCATCCGACCATAGAGACATGGCTAGCCTCAATCAGGCCAAATCGGCCAAACCCTTCTTAGGCATTCTGTTTGAATGCTGTAATATATATCGACGTATATACCTGCACACATCCGGCAAAATGTACGTTGGGCAATGTCCTCGTTGCGGAAAATGGATTCGATTTCCTGTCGACGACCGCAAAGGACGTAGGACTCGCTTTTGGCGAGCCCACTAAGGCGTGTCTTTGACCTCCGGAGCCGACCCCTCACAAACACGGGATACGGCGTCATCTCCACAGCCAGAGCGTAAAGACACGCCCTAGCGATGCCTCGTGGAAGCTATTCAAGAGGCCTTCATGAAAGCCGATATCTCAGAAGGTGAGCATCCTATCGGATCCGGCTGACCTAGTCGCTCCCTATCTTTCCCCCCCCACAACGCTAGACAAAGCACGTCAGGCACTTTTTGCCGGTCGTGCTCCGGAAGCAATTCAGCTATTCCAAACCGTTGTTCGAGCTGACAACAACCACGGCGAGGCGTTGCATGGCCTTGGCTTGAGCCTCCTCCAGCTCGGTCGACCTCGCGAAGCTGTAGAATGGGTTGCGGCCGCTCACCTTGCACAACCCAATGATATGGAAACTCTTCGTAATTTGGGAACAATACTTACTCGTCTGTGGCGGCTGGAACGAGCAGTGGAATGCTTTAGCGCTTTGGTCGAGCGATCCAACCTATCCCGCGATATGGATCTTTTGGGTAGTACCTTGTGCCTCATGGGACGTTATGCTGACGGCTATCCATGGCTAGAAAAAGCAGAAGCACACGAACCCAATAATCCTACTCGCCGTCCATCTTTGCTCCAAGCTCGAGCGGCCATGTTCCACTGGGACAGATATTATGAGGACAGGGATGTACTTGAGTTTCAGCTGCGAAATGATGCGCAAAAATATCCATGCACGTGCACACCATTTACCGCTATTATCCTAAATTTGCCTGAGAACACTATCCATACTCTTGCCAAAAACCAAGGCCATCGAGCTACCACTTCCGTACCATCAGCCCTTGTTCATCAACGATCATCCTCAGCCAGACAACCAAAGCGCAAGTGCCGAATTGGCTACCTATCACCCGATTTCCACTGCCATCCTGTTGGTCTACTTCTCGCCCCCATTTTGGAGGCTCACGACAAATTGGAATTTGAGATCATCACTTACCCCCTCCGGACAGTTGACGACCACGTGAGAACCCGCATTGAACAAGCCGCAGACACAATTCGACCCGTAGATGATTTAGATGACCAAACCATAGCAAACTATATTTCGGCAGATAAAATAGACATCTTGGTCGACCTCATGGGTTTCACAAACACATCTAAGCCCGGTGTCCTTGCGCGACACCCTGCTCCGGTCCAAACCCACTTTCTCGGATACCCAGGCACCATGCCTAGGAGTCTTATAGACTACCAAGTTCTACATCATAGCCGCCTGGGCCCTGGTTGTTTCGACGACTACGACGAGTCTCTAGCCCTTCTTCCGGAGACCTTCATCGCCTCAGAAGGTTTTCCTTCGCCTTCATATATTCCGTCTCGTCGAGAACTCGGTCTGCCCGAAGACCAATTCATCTTTGGATTCTTTGGTGCAGCCTACCGTATAGACCCTGCGGTCTTCGATGCTTGGATCACTATTGTCAATGCAGTTCCAGATTCCATCTTATGGATACAAAATGGTCACAAAGCTGCGCAGCAAAAAATACTATACGAAGCCCAACAGCGGGGTCTCGATCCGCAACGTATCTTCTTCTGTGATTGGGGACTATTAAGCGAACAGTGGCATCACACTCACGCTGACCTTTGGCTAGATGGTTGGCACGTCAGCTCCGGAACTGCATGT
Source organism: Myxococcales bacterium (assembly GCA_019634385.1). Classification (GTDB taxonomy): domain Bacteria; phylum Myxococcota; class Kuafuiibacteriia; order Kuafuiibacteriales; family Kuafuiibacteriaceae; genus JAHQVK01. The sequence continues at coordinate 35,017 of JAHQVK010000099.1, forward strand.
ATCATTGCGGTATGGACCGGAACCCCGCTACTTAGCCTCGCCGGCAACTCGCCTCAGTCTCGCACCGGGGCCGCGGTCCTCTCCGGTGCCCGGTTACACGAACTGATTTGTGACAATAAGGAGTCATATATACAAAGAGCAATCTTCTTGGGTCAACACCCCAAGGAGCTTAGGTCTATCCGAGAAAAGATGCAAACTCAACGCGCCGGAATGCCGTTGTTTAAGGTCGAGCGATTCACCCGCCACTTAGAATCAGCTTTTCACACCATGATGCAAGCGCAGAACGGACATCAGCCACCAACCAGTTTCTCGGTCTTGCCGCTCCCTTAGCAGCCTGTTGATCTAGCCCTGCACGCATTTATGGGGCGGTCTTTGCGTGAAACGTCCTGACCACGAAAAGTCTCTCCTCGGTCACGTACCGCCAGGTACGCTCGCCTCGTCGTCAGAGCGTTTCACGAAAAGCCGGGCTCGATAGCTACACACAGGGCTAAATCAACCGGCTGTTAGCAACCAACTATCCTGAATAGAAAATATTCTTCACTGCCAAAGTATCCGGAGAATAATATATACCTTGGTTGACTGAAGGCTTAGACTCGCAGAGAAGCTAGGGCCTGTTTTTAAACTCTGACCGCGGAGATGACACCATATCCCGCATTTGGAAGAGTCGGTCCCGGAGGGAGGGTACGGGATATACAGCAAAGACCACTTGAATTTGTTCTGTAAGAATCAACAAGAGGTCGCGCAGAGGGGCATAGCCACGCGTAGAAGCAGGAACTTGGGTTCAACCCAAGTGGTTTCTGCTTTACCGGGCCGAGGGGACCGAAAGGGGGGCGAAGCCACCGACCCCTCACAATATCGGAAAAAAGTCAGAACGCAGTCCGGAGGTTTAAGACACGCCCTAGTCATGACAAACTTACTGAGATGCCACCGAGAAAAATGTTAGGACCGTAGAGCACCTATCATTCAGGCTAATCATGGACCGGTTAGACAGTAAAGACATGTCCTATCCAGGACAACCACCACGATGTAAACCGGCGACAAGCTCACTCGTTAACTGCCTCACAAACCTTGGCTGCAACCGCAGCTATCTCTTCATCTGACGAGAAGATGTTAATACCAAATGCAGACCCTAGGCCCCCGTCGACTACCCCCACCGACAAGTTGATCGCAGAATCTAGCCTATGGTCCGTCTTTGGAAATGCACCTCGCCTAATGTCGTAGCCACGTTCAGAAAGTTCCTTAATAATGTGCTCCATATTAGAGTATACGTGCCAACCAGATGCCGACACCGTGGTGGTATTTAGCCTTTTGGCCACCTGCTGGGCATGCTCCGGTTGCTCAAACAACAAGGTGCAGAGCGTTCCACACTCACCTGTAGTATCAGTGAGACGGCGAAAACTCACTCCCGGTAAGCTCCCAAGCGCAGCCTTCAGCTTCTGCTTCTGTGCACGCAGCTGCTCCGTGATATGATTCAGTTTGCGCAACTGCGCCAGTGCTACGGCACCTGTTAGCTCGTTCATGCGAAAATTCATGCCGAGAATATCTCTGCGCCCAACCTCGGTACCCAAGCGATGAGGTTTATGCCCCTGGTCATGTAGCCCAAAAGCTCGCATAAAAAGCTCATCATCCCCGGTCACCAATAGACCACCATCCCCGGCAGTAAAGGTCTTGAAGTAGTTGAGTGAAAAGGCCCCAAACTCCCCCATGCTTCCCACAACTCGGCCATGATAACGCGCACCCGCCGCCTGCGCGCAGTCTTCGATAACTTTGAGATTATATCGCTCAGCAATCACCAAGAGCGCATCCATTTGCGCAGGGTTTCCCAACATATGAACCGGAACGATCGCTTTTGTGCGTTCAGTTACTCGAGCGGCCACATCTTCGGGTTCCAGTGTCAGAGTATCATCAACTTCGGCCAAAACCGGGGTAGCCCCGGCAAACAGGACCGAGGTGTACGTCGCTACATAGGTGTACGCGGGAACAATGACCTCATCACCAGGTCCAATCCCCAGCGACTTCATGGCAATCCACAGCGCTGTGGTCCCGGAATTGACCGCAACCGCGTGATTCACCCCCACAAACTTGGCGAACTCAGCCTCAAGGGTATGCACTTTCCTCTTAAATTGGTCATCATCAGCACTACCGTAGCGATACAAATGACCAGACCGAAGGACTTCAAGAATCCCGGTGATTTCGTCTTCACCAATAAGGTAAGAACCTGGGCCAGGCATAACTGACTTCTTTAGTAGAAAAACAAAGCAACCTCGAGCCGTTTCCCGCACACTTTGGCTCGGGCCTTGCGGATTCGGTCGTAAGTATCAATCACGAACCGATCGTAGCCTGGGTGCCTCCCAAACCGAATGCCTTTAACCGCTCCTCGGCACCGACGCGGAACCCGATATGGGCGGTAACGTAGCTTCTCCACGTCGACCACAAATCGTTCCGGTCGCCGATAGGTCCGCCTTCGGTAAATGCGCGTATAGCGATCGCGAAGATGAATCGTAAGCCGGCGAATGTGCTGGGGCGACCAGGTGTCGTCACATGGACAAAAAGGATCCGTCTGGCAGTTACATCGCTGTCGAGGTCGACGATGGCGAGGACGATGACCGTCATTCCGATAACGACGACGAGGATTGTCTCTGCGGTTGTCGCGAACCCAATCCCCGTAGTCCGCGTCATAGTAGTCATCTGCATAGTCGTTCTGACAATCGCTAACCGCCCGTTTTGCTTTCTCCCAGTTTGCAGTCACCACCGCCCGTTCCTGACGAGTCAGCGATGACCATGGTTTTCGCTTAGGGTGATCACCCAATCTCTCATTCGATGGTTGGCCTTGCTCTGTGAGACTCTCCGTCACTTCCTTCGCAGTGACCGATGCTTGCCCCGCTCCCAATGACCTCTGGCTACGACTCTTGGCGCGCCATGATGGCTCCGGTGCTGCCACACCTCCCAGGCTAGATACGCCACTTGCGAACCGCTTTCGCTCCGTTTCACGGTCACTCGAAGGAGAAAGAAAATTCTGAACCGCCGAGTGTGAAGGCCCTTCCGAAGGCCTAAATCCAGATGCTTTCGTAGTAGGAAGCAAATTCACCGACCGTCCCGATGTTTGGATGGGTGTTGGCGCGTCCTGCAGCTTACTGGGTGCCGTGCGGCCCACTAGTCGATCATGCGCCGCCGGCGTCAGCAGGGTATGCCTAACCGCCATGAGCACTTCACCCGCCCTCAGCGGTCCCTTTAGAAGAACCAAAAGCCCCACCGTCATCACCGCCAAAGCCGCCAGGGTATAAAGCAAGCCCGAAAGAAGCGACAGTGAGCGAACCCATACTTTCACTTTTAACAACCCTCTCCGATAACAATCAAACCAAGTAGGCGTTGCTGCAGCGTCGTTGGTAAGCCTATCTGGACCTGAACCTAGAACCTCCGCAACATTAGGTGTTCTTGGCGCCTTCATCGGGAAAACGACTGGCTCCGCGCCGAAACTTCGCTTTTCCTGCAGGAGGACCGAAGACCCGAGCGTAGAAGTCGCGAGAGGCCCATCAAAGCCCGTGGGCTCTCCTTCGTCCGGTTCCGACTGTAAAGGCATGTGCACGCGCGTAGAAATCGCGTCACGGAGCAAACTTTTGGTGTCCGCGGAAACATCAATAAACCGAACACCAAAGCCACTCCCCAGGACTGATGATCGGTTGTCTACGACCTCAGCCACCGGGACATACGCCGTCTCCGTATCACCAATGGGAACCTCCACCGCGAATCGAGCGCCAACCCTTACCTCCCGCTCAGAATCGATAAACAAGCCCCCGGTCGAAAAATCTCGGGCGGAGACGGTTGCATATGGCATCCCACCTGGTGGTCCGATACGAACCGGACGTTCCAACGGAGCCCTCGGGCTCTCACGACGCTCAGCTGGTGCGCTCGCTACCGGTGCCCAAGTCGGAAGATCGGATCGCTCTTCATCCATTTCGAGCTCCAACGGTACCCATTATGTGAATCAAATCCATTTTTTGCGCCCTTGCTGTTACGAAATCTAGACCATCAACCCCGCAAGGTTATCGCCCCGGCAAGCCCTCTAGTTTCCTTCGTCAGGCGTGAATACCCCTACGAAAAAATTTCATCAGCCAACGGTCATCGCAATTCAACAAAGGTCACCTCGACCCCATCGCTAAAGGTGTGCTTACGTACTCTGCGTTCCATGAAAGCGGACGTGTACGCTAGTATGGCACTGCCGGATCCCATGAGAGGTGCCGGACGTCTGTTCCTGTGGCCGAATGATCCAGGCACGGCTAGGGAGCTTGAAGCGGTAGCGCTCCGACTCGGACGTCGACTCGACAAATTCGAGCGTGATGGTTGTGTCGCCCTCCACACGGACGAGCGCGATGCAGTGCTCATCCTCGACACACTACGGAGATACCTTGATGCTCACGCTCTAACAAGAACCCGAGCAGTTTTTAAAGTAGGTATGGGTACTCCATCTCTAGCTGATTTTCCCCGAGCGAATAGCTTAGATACCTTTGTTGGCTACGCAAGGGGCAAATGGCTAGGGGAAATGATCGACAGTCGCCGACTCACAGCCTGGTTTCAACCCATCGTAAATGCGCAAAATCCCGAAAAAGTAGAAGCCTGGGAGGCCCTCGCACGAGGTCGAAGCCACAACTCATCAGTCGCAGAGGTGGTACTACCGTGCCGTCTTATCTCTGCAGCCAAAGATGCCGGCATGCTCGCCACCTTTGACCGACATATTCACCAGCAAGCGCTGGAAGCCTTTGACTTGCCGGACGGTGCCATGCACGGGCTTTTCTTAAACGTCACTACCTCTACCCTGGAAAATCCAGAGTTTTGCCTCACCCAGCTCCACCATGCTTGTTTACAAGCCGACCTCCAACCATCTCGGATTACCCTGGAGATTATCGAGAGCGAAACGATCATCAGCCTGGATCGAGTCCAAGATATCCTCACTATCGCCCGAGCGTTGGGATTCGGATTGGCCCTTGATGATCTTGGTGCTGGCTACTCAAACCTCAATCTTATTCACCAACTTCGCCCTGATATTGTGAAGCTGGACATGGCTCTGGTTCGAAATATCCATACTGACCCATATAAGGCTGTACTCGCTCAGAAAATCTTAGAGGCTACCCATAGCCTTGGGGTCCACACCGTAGCGGAAGGTGTGGAGTGTGAAGAAGAGCTGGAATGGCTAGCTGCACACGATGTCAACTTTGTTCAGGGCTACTTTATCGCCCGGCCCACACCTTCGCCCCGCCTTCTCCCTCTGCCAACTTTTGTCTGATTAGGGGCGGGTCCTTACCCTCCGGCTGCGGAGATGACGCCGCATCCCGCGTTTGTGAGGGGCCGACCACAGAGGAGGGGACTGAATGAGGGATGGCAACGCAACCTCCCTACTCTTCCGGGGTGAAGATCTCTTAGATGCTCTAGCAGGCCATCGGAAAAGTGGGATGGGTGATCCGCGAAGGTTCTTTTCCGTGCAACGCTCTGGATGAAGAGGGCGCATACCGGGCGTATGCAACCGATGAAAGGCGAAGCCGGTCCGGACGTTCCACGGAAAAGGACCCGCGAAGCGCCTAACTCACTTTTCCGATGGCCTGCTAGAACAGGAACACCCTCACGTAGGCGCCCACAATTTCCAGCCCGTGGGGATAGTTTTCGAAACCAATGCCGTTGGGCGGTGAGCACATTAATGACCGTTCTGACCACCACCGTGCCCCCCAGCGTGAAGGCCCAGGCTTCCAGCTGCATGCGACGCAGAATCCGCAACTCACGCGGCTCTTGTTCGTTGGTGTTTCCTACCTCAAAGCTCATCAGTGGTTTGACGATACTGCTCAGCCAACAAGGCATAGTTCTGAGAGGAATATGTAAGATGAGACAGCTCATCTTCACGAAGGGCCCGAACCATCTGTGCCGGTCGTCCCGCCCAGAGTTGACGGGGGAGTACCCGTTTTCTCGGAGTGACGAGCGCACCGGCAGCAACCATGGCTTCCGATTCAACAACTACCCCGTCCATCACCACCGCATCCATGCCAACGAAACAGCGATCTTCCAGAGAGCAGGCATGGAGCAAAGCCCGATGTCCAATCGTAACTTGCGCTCCAATTTTCGTAGGCATACAGCCCGTTCCATCACGATCATGATTTACATGGACAACCGTTCCATCCTGAATATTGGTGTCCGCCCCCACTTCGATGCCGCACACGTCTCCCCTTAGGATACACCCATACCAGACCGAGGCTCGAGGCCCCACGGTCACATCACCAATAATCACCGCAGTCTCTGCTACAAATGCCGTCGGATCAATCTTTGGAATCTTCCCATTGAAGCTACGAATAAGCGCCACCTGTATTCAGTATCGTCATCCGAATGCTCCGTCATCTATCCTCTAGCAGCCGGTTGATTTAGCCCTGTGTGTAGCTATCGAGCCCGGCTTTTCGTGAAACGCTCTGACGACGAGGCGAGCGCACCTGGCGGTACGCGACCGAGGAGAGACTTTTCGTGGTCAGGACGTTTCACGGAAAGACCGGCCGATAGATGCGGGCAGGGCTAGATCAACCGGCTGTTAGCGCCCATTCTGGTTACCGAGTACATAAGCCGATGACTTCTATTTTGGTTGCTGGAGAGTATAGAATGCAACTGTGACCATCCCTAATGCTCTCACGATCGCCGGCTCTGATTCTGGGGGTGGTGCCGGAATCCAAGCCGATCTTAAAACAATGAGCGCCCGTGGTGTTTTCGGATGCTCGGTCATCACTGCCCTCACTGCCCAAAACACGGAACGAGTAAGCGCTATCCACCATGTCACTCCCAGCTTCGTCGAAGCGCAACTGGATGCAGTTCTGAGTGATATTCACATTTCCGCCGTAAAAATAGGCATGCTCGGGTCGGCAGCTATCACTGAAGCGATTGCAAGAAGGCTAAGGCAGCACAATCCACCAAACATTGTTGTAGATCCGGTGATGGTCGCCCAAAGCGGGGATCGACTTCTTCAAAAAAGTGCGCTGGAAGCCCTTCGGGCAGAACTGATTCCCTCCGCACATATCCTCACCCCCAACCTCCCGGAGGCGGGAGCTCTACTTGACCGACCCGAACCCAAAACGCCTGAAGAAATGCTCGCCCTCGGCCAACAGCTGCACACCCTGGGCAGCACATGGGTGCTGATTAAGGGCGGTCACTCCTCAGATCCTCACCACAGCACGGATCTCTTGATTGGACCAGAGGAGACCATTTGGTTGGAGGGACCTCGGATCGACACCCCAAATACTCACGGGACTGGCTGCACCTTGTCCAGCGCCATTGCGGCTGAGCTAGCCAAAGGGAGCACCATCTCCGAGGCGGTTCACGTCGCAAAAGCCTACGTCACAGAGGCCATTCGACACGCCGGCGACCTAAAGGTGGGCTTTGGGCAAGGACCGGTTCACCACTTCCACGGGTTTTCTTTCCCTTCAGCACCCTAGCCCTCTCGAAACTTGCCGCCGATGTATACTGGTCCTAGTGTCAGCCATCATATGGGCATCCCGACCACGTTGACCGAAGTGCTTAGAACCTATGAGCCGGTGATCGGTCTCGAAGTGCACGCTCAGTTGCGCACGGAGTCAAAACTCTTCTGCGGCGCACCCAATCGCTACGATCCAGAACAGCCCAATCAAGCGGTGACGGAATACTGCGCGGGCCTACCTGGACAACTTCCGGTACTCAACGTCCAGGCGGTCGACATGGCCATCACCGCCGGCCTCGCACTTGAATGCACCATTCGCACACACAGTGTGTGGGCTCGAAAACAATACTTCTATCCCGATCTTCCCAAAGGTTACCAAATTTCCCAGTACGATAAACCAATATGTGAAGGCGGGAGGTTAGTCATCCGCGATGAGCAAGGTGAACAACGAACCATTGGTATCACCCGCATTCATATGGAGGAAGACGCCGGAAAAAGCATCCACGTAAAGGGACGTCCTTACTCACTCGTCGACTACTCTCGTGCTGGCGTCCCCCTGATCGAAATTGTATCCGACCCCGATTTGCGCTCTGCTCAGGAGGCCACTCAATACCTACGCGAACTCCGGTCAATTCTACGGACGCTTGGGGTGTGTGATGGAAACATGGAGCGGGGTAATTTTAGATGCGACGCAAATGTATCTATCCGTCCTCGAGGTCAGACTAGTCTCGGAGAACGCGTTGAACTAAAGAATATCAACTCTTTCCGTTTCGTGGAACAGGCCATCGAAATCGAAATCATCCGCCATGCTCAAGTCTTGGAGCAAGGCGGAACAATATCTCAAGAGACCAGACTATTTGATCCGGACCGCAAGCAAACCAGAACTATGCGCAGCAAAGAGGAAGCGGAGGACTATCGATACTTTCCGGATCCAGACCTACCGCCGTTGGTGGTCAGTGAAAGCCATGTCAATGAGTTGCGTGAGATTCTTCCCGAGCTACCTGCAAATCGCCGTCAACGATGGATGAATACTTGGAATATCCCTGAGGAGCACGCGATCAGCTTTGCTGAGGAACGAGCGCTTGCCGACTTCTTCGATGCCGCAGTAGGTAGCCAAGCAACCCTTGCTCCAGCCATCGCTAATCTTATAAAGACAGAGATTCTCCGCGAACTCAAGGACACACCGGAGGCCATCGCCGAAAGCAAACTCAAACCGGAAGATCTCCGTACCCTTATCGTCCACCGAGAAGAGGGCAAAATTTCTTCATCACAGGCGAAAAAAATCTTCGCTAAACTATGGAAAGGCGCCGGTTCAATAGAAGCTTTGCTCAAAGCGGAAGGCGAGCAGATTCAGGATCTTAGTGTGCTAACACCCATCATCGAAGCTTTGATTCAGGCCAACCCCAAACAAGCTGAGCAACTCAAAGCCGGTCAGAGCAAACTTGCTGGCTATTTCGTCGGCCAGGTAATGAAACAAACCAAAGGCCAAGCAGATCCTGCCCTCGTTCAAAAACTTCTCACCAAAGCACTCGAGAAGATGGGGTAATCCAAACAAAGATAGCGAACTCGATCCCGAGACTGCTAAGACCACAGATATGAAGCCCTCCAACTTTCGTCCGGTTGCGTACGACGGCGGTGTGCTAACCCTCCTCGACCAAACCAGGCTGCCTCAGGATGAAATTTACGAGCAATTCAAAACTGTTGAGGCCATTGCTCTCGCCATTGAGCACATGGTTGTTCGGGGTGCCCCGGCGATAGGCCTAGCCGCTGCTTATGGTATCGTGGTCGCCGCTCATCGCGGCACACCCTTATCCGAGGCCGATGCGCGGCTACGTCGTACTCGCCCGACCGCAGTGAATTTGTTCTGGGCTTTGGACCGCATGAAGCACGTGTGGCTTCAAGGCACAGACATTCAACCCCTAGAAGACGAAGCCCATGCCATCCACCAAGAAGACGCAGCCAACTGCTTGCGCATCGGGGAGGTTGGGGCGGAGTTTATCCCGGACGACGCAACTATCCTCACTCATTGCAACGCGGGCGCGCTCGCTACCGCCGAATATGGAACAGCCCTTGCCGTCATTCGCGCCGCTCACAGTCAAGGAAAACGCATTCGAGTACTCGCGGATGAAACTCGACCTTGGCTACAAGGGGCTAGACTCACTACCTGGGAACTCATGAGGGACGGCATCAACGTGACCCTTATCTGCGATAGTGCGGTGGCTCATCTCGCCGGCCGAGGAGAGATTAGCTGCGCCATAACTGGTGCTGACCGCATCGCAAAGAACGGCGACGTAGCCAACAAGATCGGCACCAGAGGAGTTGCTTGCATCTTGCAGATGCACGAACTCCCTTTTTACGTTGCCGCACCATGGTCAACGATCGACCTCAGTCTAGAGACTGGAGCGCAGATCGCTATCGAAGAGCGAAGTGAGCAAGAGGTAACCCATATCGCCAATCACCGAACGGCACCGGAAGGGGTTGCGGCCCGGAACCCAGCGTTTGATATCACCCCTGCTGCGTGGGTGAGCAATCTCTTTACGGAGCGAGGCGCAACCGGCCAAAACATCGCTCACGGACTGGCCTCGATCTCGTCACCGACGCTCTAGCAGTCCAGCCATAACCTGGGTAGCTCTGACATGAAGCTCGTCGATCTGTTTGTCCATATTATCTATCTCTAGTTTGGGCGCCACGATGGGCGGGGCGACATAGTGTACCAGAGGTACCTTACGAGGCACCGGTAGTCCTCCTCGCCCCTTAGCTATAGGTAGTGGCCATCGGAAATTGTCATACACCCACTCTGTCAGTGGATGAGAATTAACTTCAAACAGCTCATCCGCCCTAGGGCAAGCAGCCAAAACCATCGGAACTTGCATCTCGAGCGCTAGCCGTACAAACCCTCTCCTTTTCTCCCAACGAAATTGATACCGCTCCGAACTGGGCCGGAGCGCTTCTCTCATACCCCCTGGAGCAACAAGTACAAGCTTTCCTTCGGACAACAACCTACGCCCGGCCTCTGGCGACGCTGGAAGTAATCCCAATCGATGGGAGGCTGCTCTTAGGCCGGGGGAAAATAGTCGATTGTGTCCAAGCCCCGCCGGAGCTCGACCCGTCCGGTGCCAAATCTCAACGGCAAGTAGCATACTGTCATAAGTTGCCAAACTATGATGCAACACAAGAAGCGCCGGGCCAGTGACAGGCACATACTCCAACCCTTCCACTCGGTAGTTATGGTACCGTTGCAGGCGGTCAAGTATGCGAGAAATCCAAGGGGCTAAGGTCTCACTCACCATGGTTGTGCCATCCAGTCCCTACCTAGCCACCGCGAAGCGGAACTTTGTAAATCCCACTCGGGCACAGGTCTTCATCACTTTATCGATCGTCTCGAATTGCAGTCTTTTGTCACCAATAAACAAAACAACCTCATCCGCATCTCGAGGTCGCTCGTTCCTCGCCAGCCGTTGTGCTCTAACTCTACGCAGAGTCTGCTCTAGACTAGGAATAAATGCCCCCTCAACCACCTCAACAAATCGTCCATTCTGTAAATCAGCCACCGGTTCATCCTCAACATACAAGCCATTAAGCCCAACAGCCACCGACAATGACATGCGCAGCGAGAGCTCCGATGTAGACGATGGTAGTTGAACGGTCTCCTCAGAGACCAGTTCCAACGACTGGGCTCCAAAACTCGCCAGCAAGAAAAATAGGATGTTGGACAAGATATCAAGCAATGCCGTAAGATTGAGCCGGCCATATGCCTCGTTCTCACCAGAGGTTCTAAATGGGCTTTTCTTAGGTCTCGAAAAACTCATAAGGTCTCTGAACGTACAATGACCGCCGGAAATAATTGTTCGTATATTTGGCGCCCACCTCGTTCCATAGACCTCTCGCGTGCTACATCCATAACTTCGACCATCATTTCATAACGAACATCAGGCGCTGGAACCAACACTAGATTATTAGAACTCTCAAAGCGCTGTTTGATCCCCCATAGATGCGCATTTAGTGCCTCCGCATCAATTTTACCTTCATCCCCCAGTATAACTTTATCAAACTGGTGAAGCTCACCTTTGTCGACATCTTCGCTGAAAGCGGAGATGTCCACCCCACCGTCAGATGATAGTTTTATTACCACCGACACCAGCCCCAAATTCTGGCTAGAGTCAGGGTTTTCTTCGTCTGCTACCGTAGGTACTTTTGCGGGGAGTACAGCCACCAGAGTAGCGCCAAAGGACACCATCAAAAAGAAGATAATATTGGACAAGACATCCAGTAGTGCAGTGAGATCAACTGCGGTTGCGTCTTCATCACCCGGTACTTGGTCCATCATAAGCTTAGGCGGTCCGTGGAGACTTAGTAGGGCGTTTGACGCGATTGCGTTCCATAATCGCATCACGAACGCGGTTGAGTGCGTTCTCCATCTGTTCCAGAATTCTGGACTGGCGCCCATTGACAACCATGAACGTGATCGCGCAGAAGACCGCGATCGCCAGCCCAAAAAACGTATTGTAGAAGGCTATGGTGATGCCTTTGGCTAGTACCGCTTGACGCTCAGCCCCATCCTGAGCCTGAGCGCTTCCAAAGGCCTCTATCAATCCGTAGATTGTCCCTACCAATCCTACAAGGGTCGCCAGATTACCCGCCTGGGGCAGAAAACTTGTATACCTTTTGATGCGAGGGAGCTCGCGGGTCACGCTCGTTTCATAGGTCCGATCAATTTCTCGATCGGAGCGATCCGACTTCATCAGTAGCTCCTTGGCCACCACTGCCACCGGATGTTCTTCCTGGGCTGCTACCTGTAAAGCCGCCGCGTAATTACCTTGCTCGATGAGCGAAACCACGGCGTTAGCAAAAGCGGAGGACGATAACCGATAGGTAATCCACAGCGCATGGAAGCGAAGCAGCACAACGGCAACAACGGCGATCGATACGGCAAAATTGACGTACATCATCACGCCCCCCTTGGAGAGGGTATGTAAGAATTCCCACATACGGCGAGCAAACCTAACATCGGCTCGATTCGCCGAGCAACGGGGTTCGTAGCTGCATCTGGGCTTCTCGGTCGTGCGAACGAGAAATACCTAACAATTCACCGCCCAAACCGGTCCGTGGCTACTTCTCGGCAGCACGATCGCGCGAATGAGAAATACTAGGGCGTGTCTTTACCCTCCGGCGGTGGAGATGACGCCGTAGTCCGAGTTTGTGAACGGTCGGCCCCAGCGGGAGGGGACGGGATGTACCGGACCGAGGGGACCGAACGGGGGCGAAGCCACCGACCACTCACAAATGGGGGATACAAGTCGGAACGCGGTCCGGAGGGTAAAGACACGCCCTAACATACACTTGGATGCACATATCCGTGAGAGATGCAACCAAGGTAGGTCCACAGCAGCACGAACAATTACTGAATCCAAATCCATCGTGGATGGTTTGCGGACACAGAATCCCGCAGCAGAACTCAGGGAGCAGTAGCTCCCTGTTCTTCTTCTGCTTCATCAGGCTTTGCCGGCTCATGAAGCTCGGTCGAAATTTCCGGATCATCAACAAACGGCCACACCGTGCGGTCAGCCCGTACGGCCAAAGATCTAAGAAAAGCGACAACAGCCTGCCGATCGGTCAACGAAAGCTTCTGCTTGAACTCTGGCATCTCACTCTCTTCTCCATACAAGTGCTCGGCACTCGAATTCTCAAGCATCGACATTACCCACCGATCGCTTTGGAAACCAGCCAACGAGGGCCCCTCAACCGCATACTCCTCTTCAAAATCATGGCAATCCTCACATTCTGACTCTGCCACCAATTGATCACTGATACTGAGATCGCTCACCGCGATGCCACCGTATTTCTTTAGGGACCACAGCATATTTGTCAGCTGCTGGAGCGATTCCTCCGAAAGATACGCATATGAGAGCATACCGTCAGTGATCTTGGTCTTCCCAAAAAACCGGGGCCCTCCGGGATCCCGAAGCAGCTGCCTAAGCCAAGGCTTGGAGCCATAAGCGGTGAGATCCGGCCCTTTCGGCTCATCTGAGACGTAGCCCTCCAGCGCATGACACGAGCGACATCTACTCCTAAAAATCCGCTCGCCACGTACAAGAGGGTCGCGGTTCATCATCGCGGAGGCACCTTCTGGTGGAATACCGGTCAACGCCAACTGTTGTGCTCGGCGAGCCTCCCGCTCCGCAAACAGCGCCTCATCAGCTAGCCGGGGATCATGTCCGTCTTCCCACTTCGCCAACGAACCGAGACCAATTAAGATCCCAAGCAAAACAGTACAAGCCACGAGCCAGGGCCACCGAAACCGAAAACCACGGGAGCGACTCCGATCCACAAGTGGCAAAACAAACAAAAAGGAGGCCACTAATCCCGGCAACACAACCGTACCCACCACCTGGTAGGGTCCATGAAAATATTTGAGGGATTGAAACAGCGGAAGAAAGTACCATTCAGGCCGTGCTAGATAGTTTGCTGTTGGATCAGCTGGTGCTCCGAGCGGAGCGCCAAACCACCAACCTAAGCCTGCCACACCCAAAATGACAAACCCGATCATTAAGACATCATAACTTAGTTGGCGACTAGCGTATATTTCTACAACCGGTGGCTCCGCCGGTTGGGTTGGAGGTGTATAACCTTTTCTACGAAATAGGAAAATATGTATGCCGATCAACAAGAAAGTGAGCGTCGGCAACACAATACTATGAAGAGCATAGCTTCGAGTCAGTGTAAGATTACCATGGTCATTTCCGCCTAAAGATAGGTCTTGAAGAAGCAAACCTATCAACGGCACCGTACCAGTAATACCGGTTCGTACTTTACTTGCCCAATAACCCAGTTGATCCCAGAGCAAAGTATAGCCGGTCAGTGGATAAGCCAAAATCAAGGCAAACAGCGCTAATCCAATCCACCAATTAGGTTCACGCGGAGCTTTATATGCCCCCGTCACCACCACATGGATAAAATGGAGCCCCACCAGGATGACCATGGCACTGGTACCCAGATGATGGATCCCACGCACAACACGGCCTCCGGTCACGACCAATTCAATATACGCTACAGATGCCCATGCATCAGTCACTGATGGACTATAGAAGGCGGCTAACAGAGTACCAGTTATGCATTGCACAAGAAAGAGTACAGCCAAGACCGACCCCAGCGTTCGACCGATGGATGCCCCCCCCTCTACCGGAAGTTCCAAAATCGACCGGACAACTTTGCGATGACCAAACCGATCATCCAACAATTCCCAAAGCCTAGATCGCCTTGGAGGAGGAGGTGGAGCTGGGCGATTAGTTAAGTTTGGCTCACTCATCCTGGTTTCTGCTCCCCAATCCCCATAACAAACTTCTCAAACTGAACCTGGACCTTTCCGCCAGCCGTCCGAACCTGCAGGCGGTCCATTTGCCGAGGAGACGGTCCCGAATCAACACGTCCGTCGGAGCTGAAGTACGAATCGTGGCAAGGGCACACAAATCGTTTAGATGAACTTTCCCAATCGATCCCACATCCGAGATGTGGACAAATGGTAGACCAGGCCCAAATTTCGGGACCAGGTGAGCCTGTGGTCACCCTCCGGGCCAACCACACACTTCCCACTTCACTGGTTGGCATCCGATTCCAACCGTCACGCGGCTCATCTATAACCACTGCTACCTGCACGGGGGAGCCATCCTCGGGTATCGCAACTAGATCACATACCTCGACAAACTCACCGGTTCCACTCACCGTGATTCGACCAATAGGATCAGTAACTCCCTGAACTAGCGGCGTTGCAACCGCCGCTACCGCACCGGCACCCGCCATAGTAGAAAATACCTTTAGGGCGTCCCTTCTATTTTTGCGCATGAGTTAATGCTATACGCGAGGGACGGGAGCTAGGCCGAGCAACTTCAACCCTGTATGGATGCAACTTACTATGAAATCCCCCGCTCGAACGCTATGATACCATCTTTGACCGGGAAGGAAGTGTGGCTAAAGACTCAGGATCTTCTCCGGAAGCTAGTGCTGAAGCCGTAGAAGTAGATAGCTGACCAACAGCAGAATCTTCCAACTCACAAGCTCGAGGTCGACCAGCAGCATCACACGCGCAGGCAGTACCTACACCACCGCAGGATCCTTGGAGCCGTTTTCCACTAATAAGAACCCCTAAGGACATCAGGCCGGTGAGCGCCAAGAATACGCCGAAGGTAACTACAAACAGCATAGGTCTATCTTACGGGTTTGGGTCCACTCGTCGAGCAAACATTGGGGTTCGTTTGACCTTAACCGCGCCATCTGAGGTTGTAAGAAACAATGCCGCTACATTGTGCTCTACCGCCCAATCATAACCCGCCTGATCACCAAGCACATAGAGGGCGGTGGCCAATGCATCCGCTCGCATACAAGTTTCACTCAAAACCGTGACGGAGCCCAAACCGTGGTCCACCGGCTCGCCGCTGCGTGGATCAATAATATGTGTGATCTTCCTACCATCTACAGTCACAAAATTTCGATAGTTTCCCGACGTTGCCATACCTTGACCGTCGAGAGCGACTATTTCCTGGATAACCTTTTCGGGATCGGTCTGTGGTTTCTCCACCCCCACTCTCCACCTTCCATTTGGGCCCCGACCATGGGCGCGAACCTCTCCACCAATTTCAACCAAATGATCTTGAAGCCCAACCCCCATAAGTGCATCGGATAGCCGGTCCACTGCATACCCCTTAGCGATGGCAGAAAGGTCAATAGCCAGGTTAGGATGGTTTTTCTGGAGCATATGTTCTTTTGGATTGAATTGAACTTTGTGTAATCCCACCAGCTCTTTTGCCTCATTCAAGGCATCTTCGGATGGGGGCTCCAAGAGCGCGCCCGGACCAAAACCCCACAGATCAACCAACGGTCCCACAGTGGGGTCCAAGGCTCCTTCCGTTTGTTGGTAGATATACACAGCCTCTTCAAGCACCCGCGCTAAATCTTCGGACACCGTCAGCGGGCTGGTCGAATCAGACCGGTTGAAGCGAGACAGCTCTGACTGCGGATGATAGGTCGACATCGACTGGTTTACATCCTGCACCACCGCAACCATCAATTTCTCGATGATCTTTGGAGAAAGCTCCGGCTTAAGCCAACGAACCTCGTACGTGGTTCCAAAGGCATTGCCTGTCAGCTGCTGAGCTTGGTTCTTGGGCTTGACCAACGCAGAATGAGAGGGGGGGCGACGGGCCCACAACACCCCTAAGAGGAGCAAAACAAACGTCCCGCCAAGCAGTGAACGCCATAACGATGGACCCCGGTTTTCCATGACTACCGGGGTACATCAGGTTTGGGTAACAAGGGAAGCGGAGTCGCAGAGCGCGACTCGCTCGTGACTAACAAATCAAGGAATCAGCCACCAAAGTCATCAAGTGCAATGTTTTCTTGCTCCACCCCAAGACTTAGCAACATGTCTATCACCGAAGTGTTCATCATTGGTGGTCCACAGAGATAGTATTCACAGTCTTCTGGAGAAGGGTGGTTCTTGAGATATTTTTCAAACAGGACATTGTGAATAAAGCCGGTATAACCTTCATTTCCACCGAGCCACTTACGGCCAGTGGACTGAGGGTCTTCCCAATTATCCTCCGGTTTTTTGTCCGACAGGGCAATGTGCCAACTGAAATTCGGATTCTCCTTTTGAAGAGTATCAAAATCGTTTACATAGAAACATTCTTGCACTGAACGAGCGCCATACCAGAAGGTTACTTTGCGATCTGTGGACAGTCGGCGGAATTGGTCAAAAATATGGGAACGCATCGGCGCCATCCCCGCACCACCACCAACAAACACCATTTCGTTCTTGGTTTCTTTGGCGAAAAATTCACCAAAGGGACCAGATATGGTGACCTCATCGCCGGGATTGAGACTGTAGATATACGATGACATCAAACCAGGAGGTACATTCGCCCAAGAACCAGCCGCGCGATCAAAAGGCGGGGTAGCGATTCGGACATTGAGCATGATAATCCCACGCTCTTCGGGATAGTTTGCCATCGAATAAGCGCGAGTGATGGTCTCCGGTATTGTGGTACTAAGGCCCCACAGTTTAAAGTTATCCCAGTCCGGACGAAACCGGTCTTCTACAGCAAAGTCTTTGAAATGTACGGTAGTCGGTGGTGCCTCAATCTGGATGTAACCACCGGCCCTAAATGGAACGCTCTCTCCTTCTGGGAGTTCTAGCACCAATTCCTTGATAAAGGTCGCCACGCTGTTGTTGGAGCGAACTTTACACTTCCATTTCTTCACACTGAAGACGGAGGGTTCCACCTCAATACGCAGGTCATTCTTAACCTTAACCTGACAAGACAGGCGGCAGCCTTCCCGAGCCTCCCGACGGCTAATATGACTTTCTTCAGTGGGTAGAAGCGCTCCACCACCATCGTGAACGTGGACCTTGCAAACACCGCAAGTTCCCCCGCCACCGCAGGCGGAGGGAATAAAGATCTTCCTGGCCGCTAAGGTAGAAAGCAAGGTGCTGCCCGCGGGAGTGACAATGGCTGCATCTTCGTCGTCGTTGATCACGATACGAACATCGCCAGAACTGACCAGTCGGGCCCGAGCTTGTATTAAAATTAAGACAAGACCCAAGACCACAAGAACAAAAACAGTGACACCTAGTACTGCTGTCGTCATTGAAGTATAACCTTCCTAGAGCTGAATTCCACCAAAGGACATGAATCCAATGGCCATCAGTCCGGTCACGATAAAGGTGATACCCAACCCTCTAAGTGGTGGTGGAACATCACTGTATCGCATCTTTTCTCGAATAGCCGCTAACGCCACAATGGCTAGCATAAAGCCAATCCCTGACCCCACACCAAAAACGGCACTCTCGGCCAAAGTGTAATCACGCTCAACCATAAAGAGTGAAGAGCCCAAGATCGCACAGTTCACAGCGATTAGAGGAAGAAACACCCCCAGGGCAGCGTACAGTGCTGGAGCAAATTTATCGATTGCCATTTCTACAATCTGAACCGTCGCAGCAATAGTTCCAATAAAGCAAAGGAAGCGCAAGAAGCTGAGATCAACGGTGCTGAGACTTGGATCTACCCATGCCAGCGCGCCTTCTTTTAGTAGATTTGCATAAATAAGTTGCGACAATGGAGTGCAGATCCCCACAACAAATACCACCGCTGCCCCCAGGCCCATAGCGGTGTCTACTTTCTTAGATACAGCCAAGAAGGAGCACATACCTAAGAAGAAAGCGAGAGCCATATTTTCTATAAATATGGCTTTTATAGCAATGCTTAATAGTTCTTGCACGCTAGTCCTCCGTAATCTGCCCGGGCTTGAATGCCCGGAGCACCCAGATAAATACCGCAATGAGGAAAAATGCAGCCGGAGACAACACCATCAGACCATTGGGTTGATACCAACCACCGTCCTGCACCAACGGAAGAACTGGGACGCCAAATAGTTTACCTGAGCCAAACAGTTCACGAAAAAAGCCTACAACTAGCAAGACCAGGCCGTAACCCAATCCATTACCAATGCCATCAACAAAGCTAGCTACCGGTGGGTTCTGCATTGCGAAAGCTTCTGCTCGTCCCATTACGATACAGTTCGTAATAATAAGACCCACAAATACCGTCAATTGTTTCGATATATCAAAGAAGTAGGCCTGTAGCACTTGATCTGTCACGATCACCAAAGAGGCAATCACGGTAAGTTGTACAATGATACGAATGCTTGGTGGGATATAGTTGCGCATCAAACTTATGGAAGTATTTGATAGAGCTACAACAATCGTCACAGCAACCGCCATAACCAAGGATGTTTCGAGTTTTGTCGTTACCGCTAGCGCAGAACAAATCCCCAGCACCTGCAGCGCAATGGGATTGTTGTCAAACAGAGGATCTAATAGGACATCTTTTGTTTTCATTTTAAGGTCCCTCCTACGAAGCCTCGGATGCTGCAACTTTGCGAATAAAGGGACCAAAGCCTTTGTCCCCTAGCCAAAACTGCAGCAAACTGCTGACCCCTTTGCTCGTAATCGTGGCTCCCGAAAGTCCATCCACTTGATGAGGTGTTGCTTCCACTGAACCGGCTTGGCCCTTGACGACCCGAATCTGGGGCTCCTCGAAGCTTGTAGCCGCGATCCCTTCTGGGCCATATACAAGACGCCCGGGCCATTTTGCTTTCCAAGAGGGGTTATCAACTTCTCCCCCCAACCCTGGCGTTTCGCCATGTTGGTAGAACGTGAGACCCCGTATCTCATTTCCATTAGGCGCAAGGGCTAAAAATCCATACAGCGTGGACCACAACCCTTTTCCTTCCACCGGAAAGATATATTGGTCGAGGGTAAATCCTTCACCCTTTTCGTTCATTGGGGTAGCAGACACATAGTAAACAAGTGCCCTATTCGGTATCCGAGCCACACCTGCTGGATTTTTAGCCGCAACCTTGGAGCGTGCGGGATCTCGCGTTGCTTTCTGTTGATCAAAGGTAGCTGTTTCCACCGAAGGGTCCGGCTTCGCTGCTTCCAGATCGACAATCACCGGGCGAATGCGGGCCGCGAAGAGCTGTTGAACCTCATCCTCGGTATGCGCCACACTTTCGTCCAGCAAGCCGGCCACAGCCAGGACTTTTTTCTGCCGGTCAAGTTGTTGGTTTTTCTCTTGGAGCGGCTTGAGTCCCACCGCTGCTGAAGAAACCAAAACTGCACAGACCAAGCACACACCAACACAGAAGCTAACAATATAGATAGGACGTTCAAGCTGCATGACGCGCAAGCCTCCTCTTAATATTTGCTTCAACCACGTAGTGGTCAATCAATGGAGCAAAAACATTCATGAACAAGATCGCAAGCATCATGCCCTCAGGATAAGCCGGGTTCACGACACGAATCAAAATGCCCATAAATCCGATACCGATTCCATAAAGGAGTTTTCCACTCTCGGTGAACGCTGATGAAACTGGGTCCGTGGCCATGAACACCGTTGCAAAAGCCCAGCTTCCTATCACCATGTGCCATCCGAATGGCACCGCAAACATCGGGTTAGTTTCAGAGCCGACCAGATTAAGTAAACTGGCCGTGCCTACAGTACCAATGATAACGCCCAGCATGGTGCGCCAGGAACCAACCTGAGTGGCCACCAAAATCACCGCTCCCATAAGACAAGCAAGAGCAGAGGTCTCGCCCATAGATCCAGGTACAAAGCCATAGAATGCCTTTATCCACTCTGGTCCAAAGATCGCGTGCTCCCCTAATGCGTGGCTGGTTGCCGACTTCCCAAGCCAGGTAGCACCACTAACCGCGTCTGGTAGCGTGCTTGTTACATCCGCAAAACTAAAGTCGGCCGCTATCCATGGCTTATCTCCAGATATCTGAGCAGGATAAGCAAAAAAGAGAAAAGCACGGGCAGTCAGAGCTGGATTGAGAAAGTTCTTGCCGGTGCCACCAAACACTTCCTTCCCAAAGAGAATTCCAAATCCGGTGCCTAAAGCTACCTGCCAAAGGGGAATGGTAGGTGGGAGCGTTAACGGAAGTAAGAAGCCACTTACCAGGAAACCTTCGTTGATCTCATGACCACGTAAGATGGCAAAGACAACCTCAATCAGGCCTCCAACCGCAAACACGGTAATAAAGACCGGCAGAAAGTATAACCCACCATGGACAAGGTTAGAAATGGGATGCCAGGACTTAAATGGTAGCCCTAAGAGTTCCATGACTTGGGTTTGCCAAGTTAGAAGAGCCTTTACGCCTTGTCCTTGCTCAATAGCGAGATTGGCCTGATAGCCCGTATTGTACAGAGCCATCAGTACGCAGGGAATCAGCGCAACAACTACCGTGATCATCATACGCTTGAGATCAAGCGCATCACGTACATGCGTGGTACCTTTCGTTACTGTTCCCGGTGTGTAGAGGATAGTATCATTGGCCTCCCACAGCGGGTACAGCTTCTCGAGAGGCCCACCTTTCTCAAAGAGCTTTGCCTGCTCGTCTAGTATTTTGCGGAGGACTTTCATCAGCCTTCTTTCCAAATTTCCGTAAGGACGTTTCTAAGTGCTCGACCATAGTCTTCCTTGCCCGGACTCACGAAAGAGCAGAGGGCGAGGTCTTCTTCAACCAGCTCCAGACAACCCAGCTTCTCGGCCCGCTCAAGATCGCCAACAAGGATGGAGCGCAATAGAAATGTCGGTAGAATATCAAGGGGCATGACCCGTTCATACATACCGATAGGAACCATCGCTCGATGTGAACCATGCGTCGTCGTTGTAAACGCAAATTCCCGTTGAGGGAGCCAGCGGGAAAGAAAGGCCCGAATGGTGGAATACTTCTTCACGCCTGGCGCCAACCACCCAAGGAACTCACGCTCACGGCCCTCGGCCAGTGCCGTAACCTGATTATGATATCGATTCAGGTATCCAAAAACCTCGTCGTTGGCAGTGGTCCCGAAGAGTACAGAACCAGAGACCAACCGAACTTCGTTCCCCTTTTCCACCTCACCCGCTGTCAACTCCGGAATCGAAGCCCCCAAACGGGTGCGCACGTGGCAAGGCGCATGCACCACCGGCCCCCCGAGGGCCACGACTCGTTCCGTACGAATTTCGCCGGTCATCAGAAGGTGACCGATAGCCGCCACATCTTGGTATCCCACGTGCCATACCGCACGACCCCGATGGACGGGGTGGAGGGTATGGATGTGAGTACCAACCAATCCCGCTGGATGCGGGCCTTCAAAAACGTGTTTCTGGACGCTAGGAAGCCCCTCTACCGAAAGAGACCAGTTCGGCCCTACACAGACGTATACGGGCCCTTCCGTCAACTTCGACAACGCACGCAAGCCTTCTCGGAACGGTGCTTCTTGGCCATCGAGGACCACGTCCGGCTCTGCGGCGAGCGGGTTGGTATCGATAGCCGTCACGAAAATGGCCGAGCAAGTCTCACTCGGACTCGGCACTCGATCGTGCGGACGACTGCGCAATGCCGTCCACTGCCCAGATTCGGCAAGCAACGCCCGCAGGCCCTCACCATCCATAGCCTCTGCTCGATCGATTTTTGACTGTAATGCTACTTGCTCTTCGTTATCCGCAACTCGAATAACGAGTGATTGAAACGCTCGCTTGTCGCCGCGATGAATAGCGACCACTTCACCTGCAGCCGGCGCTGTGAAATCAACGCCCTCAGATTTGCGGTCACTGAATAACTTCTGGCCGCGTAGTACTCGTTCTCCTATCTGAACGTGCATTCGCGGCTTCATGCCGGGGTAGTCGTACCCCAATAACCCCACATGTGTGATGGTTTGTGCTTGATTGATTTCCCGAACCGGTTTGCCGGAGATGGGAAGGTCCAATCCCTTTGTGATGATATGTTTAACCATGGCGCTCCCGGCGGACGCTCCGCCCCAGTGATTACCATCGCCAGTTGAACGCGAGGTTCAACTATCCGGGATGCGACCAGATGTCTCGGTACGAGTAAGCCCTAAACTCAAAATTGTTCACTTTGGCTGATACGTGCGAATATGGGCCTTCCATGCGAATTTGTGAATATTGAGTTACAAAAGAGCAATACTTGCTGTAAGCGCCCGTCCGGTAAGCAACA
>JAHQVK010000100.1 GCA_019634385.1 Myxococcales bacterium
CCTCCCAACAGTGTCCCGGTTGGGAGGGATGTGGGTGTTGCTGACAAAATGCCAACTGAAATATCCCAAGAAGATGGTTGGTTGGTTGGTTCTGAATTGGGGAGGCCAAGAGCCACCAGCAACGATACAATCAGCGGTTCTAGCATGTCGTTTTACCGCTCAGCATCGGAACTTGAACGAGGTTGGTTACACTGTCCATTGTGAGTACAAGTGAGCTAAGGCTAACAGCTAGTCTGGTTTGAACAAAGTACTAAGTATAGCGTGAGACTCCGCACGCTTTCCCGGAGATATTTATTGATGCATATCTTCAAGGCATCATGAAACGACGTCGAGATAGTTCTTGACATTCTCCAGCAGTTAAAGTTGCAGAGTTGTTGAGATTACGGAGCGGAGGTGTTTTTATGTGTTGGTGCTGATGGATGCAGACGAAGATTTTGGCGGTTGATGCTACAGCAAAGACCGTTTGAATTGATTCTGTAAGAATCAACATGGGGTCGTGCAGCGGGGCATAGCTCGGCGTAGAAGCAGGAACTTGGGTTCAACCTAAGTGATTTCTGCTGTAAGGAGGGGCATAGGTGTTGGAGAGCGTTGGGTTGTTTGTCGTTATAGACGAGTCTGTGGCCTATGTTCCCGGCTGAGAGCGTTGTTTCGTCTCCCGCTAAACCATGATGACTATGGAGGCTAAGAGGGAGCTTGCTAAAACCATACGAGAGCTTCGAACACGAGTTCTAGATG
Source organism: Myxococcales bacterium (assembly GCA_019634385.1). GTDB lineage: Bacteria > Myxococcota > Kuafuiibacteriia > Kuafuiibacteriales > Kuafuiibacteriaceae > JAHQVK01. Next base: position 736 of record JAHQVK010000100.1, read on the forward strand.
AGCTGGGGGGAGTGGTCGCACGGGACGTTCCGCTGGGACTTTGTTATCACGATGAGGTAAGTCCTGGCGAAATGACTACCCACCGTTGGCTTGAACGGTGGTGGCAAAAACAGGAGGTTGCTGGTCGGCAACCAGAGACTGAACCTCAACCAAGAGAATTGATCCTGAGGGCGGCAGCGGAGCAACTGGCGTATACCGCTTTGAACCGAGTGGTGATTTTGCGCTTAATGGAGGCCCCCGGTTCGGGGGGGGCGGGGCGTCCTCCGCTTCTTTCTCCTCCGTTGGTGACCGGAGGTTGGAAGGTTGCCGGTATGACTACATACTGGCAAAGACTGCCAGCGACGGTTCGTGAGAATGCTAGTGAAGGCTATGCTTGTTTGCTTCGACTTGTGTTCGAAGACCTAGCCAGCGATCTTCCGGGTGTTTTTGGGAGGACTGAGTTGGAGGAACTCATTCCTATTCCGGCGACTGCATGGCGATTGATGATCGATACTTTGAGTGCGCCAGAGCTCGAAAGTTGCTGGACGGACGATATGACCCTTGGGTGGGTTTATCAGTATTGGAACGACCCTGAGCGTGAGGCTTTAGACCAGAAACTCAATAGGAGACAGAAACTCCAAAGTAGTGAGATAGCCTCTAAAACACAGCTCTTTACTGAGCGTTATGTGGTAGATTGGCTACTACAAAACAGCTTGGGACCTATGTGGCTGGCGATATGTGCCAAACAGGGGTGGATCCCAGAGGTTGTTGAGTCGGGGGTTTTTGATAGTTTAGAGGCTCGTCGAGATAGTTGGAGGCATCACCGTGAAACTGGTCAGGTACAGCTCGACGAAATCATGCCTTTGTATTCCGATGTGGAGCGCCGGTGGGCCTATTATATGCCTCAAGATATAGGTGACAATCCAAACAAGTATCGGGTGCCGCCAGAGGTTGTTGCTCAAGCTCCGGATTCGGTGCGTGATCTCAGACTTATTGATCCAGCGGTTGGTGCCGGCCATTTCTTGGTGGTAGCTATGGAGTTGCTCTTTCATCTCTATCGCGAGGAGGCCCGCCATCGCGGGACAGTCTACGAGCAGGCTTGGGAACCGAAAGCTATTGTTGAGTGCATTCTCGAGAATAACTTACACGGGGTTGATCTTGATCATCGAGCGGTTCAGATAGCGGCTGCTACCATGTGGCTCAAGGGGCAGCGGCTCGGGGTTGGGGCTCGTCCGAGTCGTCTAAATCTGGTGGCTTCTACTTTTCGGTTGGACCAATTATCTGGGGAAGATGAGGCGCTTGGTGCTTTGCGGTTGTTGGTCGAAAAGGATACCGGTGTTACGGGAGAACTCACAGATATGATAGTTGGAGTCCTTCGTAATGCGGATCATCTCGGGTCTTTGTTACGGTTTGATCATGCGGTTGAGGTAGCGCTGGAAGCTCACGAAAAGAAGATGGATGCTGCCTGTGGTTTGAGTCGAGCATCTAACTATAGCCATAATCTGTCCAAATTAGGGGACCGTTTAAGGACTCGGCAATGCCTTGTTGAACATATCGAAAAATTTCTTGCTCAACATACTCAGGTAGACGATCTAGGGGTTAGCCTTGGAAGTCAGCAGCTGGCGGCGGGGGTTCGTTTTATCCGGATACTTCGAGAGGGTGTCTATGACCTGGTGATGGCGAACCCACCGTACCAAAGTACATCAAAAATGGCGGAGTTTAGCTACGTTGCTCACCACTACTCATTGGGTAAAGCAGATCTATTCGCAGCGTTCATGCTTCGAGGTTTGGATTTGACCCGGACCGGTGGAATTTCTGCCATGCTTACCATGCGCAATTGGATGTTTCTCAAACGGTATGCAAAGTTGAGGCGACATCTGTTGGATACATATACATTATCATCGCTCGGGGACTTCGACCGAGGCGCATTTGATGGCGTTTATGATGAAGTTGTGAGCGTGAGTGCTAGTGTGTTTACCTGTTCAAAGGCTTGTGGAATGAGCCTAGCACTCTGTCCGACCCCGCGGGAGGATACATCTCGTGATCGTAAACGAACGGTTCGAAAGCATTCCGCAACCCTTTGCCATGTAGGGCGATATAGCTTCGAAGCAGACTCTTTGAAGAGTATTCCGGAGTGGCCGCTTGTTTACTGGTGGGATGAAGAAACGAAGAAAAGATTTGGTTGCTCTTCGTTCGGTAGTAGGTTTCCGGTTCTCTTTGGAGTGAATACCGGAAATAATAGCCGATTTGTTAGGTATGTATGGGAGGTTGATTCTGAAAAACTTCAACTGGTCCGTCCGGGAAGAACTCCTCCTGATGGATGGGTGCCGTATGTCATGGGAGGAAAAGGGGAGGCATGGTTTGAATCACTTAAGACGGTTATATGCTGGAGATATTTTGCTTTTGAGTTGAAATTGTCTGTTGCATTTCGTTTTGGGGATGGGGCCATATCTTGGAAGATTCCGAATACTGACTATTATTTTGGTCAGGCGGTTGCCTTTAGTTTACTTGGTAGCCGCTTTGGTGCTCGGGTCCATCGATACGCATCAGTGATAGATAGCAAGGGTTCATCGGTATACACTGATAACGTTGCTGACGTGATGCTTGCTCTTAATACCTATACCTCGAAGATGATCATGAGCTCGTTGAATCCGACCCTCTCTTATCAGGTATCGGACGTCAAGCGATTGCCTTTTTCTGCTCCTCCCCAAGCTGCAGAGATTTTTTATCGACTTAGGAAGGCTTTCGACGAGCATGAGTCATCTAGAGAAGGGTCGGTAGAGTATAAAAAACCGGGACCGTCATGCTGGGAGTACACCCAGTCTTGGGCACAAACATCGATCGATAGAGCACCTGATGCCCCTCTTCCGACCTATACGCCCGTTTATCAACCGGAGTCCGCTGCTGCTCAGCTATCTTTTGCTTTGGGGGTTGCTCTTGGCCGTTTTAGTCCCAACGGTGATGGCATTCTGGATCCGGTGAGGGCCGATTTTTGTCATGCGCTTCCGGCGGGCCTGCTCTTTCTCGATCGTACGATCGATGATCGCAGTTGTGATTTGATGACCAACCAACAGACTACCCTGATCTCAGGAGATGGCCTGTCTCACCCAGCCAGCAAGGTTATTCACGACACGTGGGCAGCCTACCGCTTGGAACTCGGAACTAAGCGTAGTCTCCGAGATTGGCTCGCGCTAGATTTTTTTAGGGACTTCCATTGCAGGGTATACGAAAATCGCCCCATATATTGGCCACTTAGTTCTGAAAATCGAAAGTTTGTTGCTTGGGTAAATATCCATCGATGGGATCAGAATACTTTACATACTTTGTTGCGAGATCATCTCAGGCCCGCTCTTACTTGTTTGGAGGGGGTGATCAATGATCTCAATCAGGTTAGACATCGAGGCCATAAACAACTAGCTCACCGTGCTAAGCGGCGTCTTGATATCTTCAGGAAAGCTAGGGATGAACTAGAACGATTTGCTCTAGATGTAAAACAAGTAGGGGTCCAAGGGCCGATGGCTACCGACTCATCTTGTCCCCAACGTGAACAGGACCACCCGTACCACCTGGATCTGGACGACGGCGTTGCAGTTAGTTCAACGGCTCTATGGCGGTTGTTGGAGCCTCAATGGAAAGAGCCAAAAAAGTGGTGGAGAGAGCTGGCCCTCGCGGAGAGCAAACAGGATTATGATTGGTCTCAGCTTGCGATGCGCTACTTTCCAAAGCGTGCGGATGCAAAATGCCGGTTGGACCCCAGTTTAGCTGCTGCTCATGGGTGTTTGTGGCGCTATCATCCGGTTTTGGCCTGGGCCTGGGAGCTTCGTCTTCAAGACGAAATAGGCTGCGATTTTCGTCTTGAAGAGGGGCCTTATCGACCTGGCGGACAATCCCCGCCGATCGGTGAGTCGTTACCAGAACTGCCGGATGGCGATGAGGGTAGCCAAGCTCACCGGCAGAGATACCTTGTCAACAATCGAAGAGCAGCGTTGACAACTATAGAGCAGGAAGCCAAACGCCGAATCGGGCCCAAGAGAAGCACAAAACGAAAACGAGTAGCTGAAATGCGTATCCAAGAAGAGGGCTTTTGGAGGGGGCTACCTGACGAAGTGTATGCAATGGAACTCCGTGTTTCTAGGTATCAGCGGGCAGAATTTAGATTAATATCCCCCGACGAATCAACTGCTCGAGCAACTCATGAAGCAAGATATCCTGATGAAGCTGAGCGACGTCGCCGACTCCTTTCCGAACTCACAACGAGCTCTTAATACAGCAGAAACCACTTGGGTTGAACCCAAGCTCCTGCTTCTACGCGTGACTATGCCCCGCTGCCCGACCCCTTGTTGATTCTTACAGAATCAATTCAAGTGGTCTTTGCTGTAGGGGGTGATGAAGTTGAGTAACGTCGCCGACTCTTATCCGAACTCACAGCGAGCTCTTAATAGGGGATGATGAAAGGGAGCAACGTCTAGGACTCCTTGTAGAACTCACGAAGAGCCCTCAATAAAGAGGTACGGTGCAGACCAGCATTTTGCGACTGCGCATGGCTTTGCTGTAGTACTGCGGGAGCACTTGAAGAGTGTGTTCGGGATAACCACAGGCTCATTCAAGAGTTCTCTGGTGCAAGGCAGGGGAGGCGGACTGGGTAGGCGTTGAATATGCGTAGGGGAGCGGCTGGGGGGTACATTTGGGGAGCCATCAAATGTGCTAGATCCTCCAGGAGATGAACAGCCTAAGATTTGACGGACAGGTAGTCATTGTGACCGGTGCAGGTCATGGGCTTGGCCAGTCCCATGCGATTGCGTTGGCTCAGCGAGGAGCGAAGGTGGTGGTGAATGATCTTGGGGCGTCGGTACATGGGGAGGGGGCCTCAGATGCAGCGGCGGTTTCGACTGTAGAGGCGATATACGCGGGTGGTGGTGAAGCAATGGGTAATAGTGCTGATGTCTCGGACCCGGAGCAGGTGGAGGATATGGTCAAACAGACCATGGACCGCTGGGGTCGGGTGGATGTACTGGTCAATAACGCCGGAATTTTGCGCGATAAAAGCTTCGCCAAGTTGTCTATTGAAGATTTCCGGGCAGTCTTTGACGTACATGTGATGGGTTCAGTGGTCTGCAGTCGTACGGTGTGGCCCATCATGACAGCTCAGAACTATGGCAGGATCGCTATGACCACCTCTGCCTCGGGATTATACGGGAACTTCGGACAGGCCAACTACAGTGCGGCTAAGATGGCGGTCCTGGGATTAATGAATACGCTAAGCCTAGAGGGGGAAAAGCACAATATTCGTATCAATACCCTGGCGCCAATTGCGAATACCCGCATGACGGAAAGCTTGCCGGGCATGGCCTTAGTCAAAGACCAGCTTGATTCAGCGAGTGTCACCTCGGCCTTGGTGGCCCTTGTTGGTGCCGATGCTCCTCGGCGAACCATCTTGTGTGCGGGGGGGGGAGCTTATTCCGTGGTGCAGATCTATGAGTCACAAGGGCTTTATCTTCCACCCGAAGAACGAAGCCCGGAGAATATCATGTCCCACTTTGAGCAGATACGTGATCCCACTAATCAGCACACATTAACCGAGGCCTCGGAGCAAACCATGAAGTTTCTTCAAAAGAGCATGCCTCGATGAGGTTTACTTGAGGACTCGTCGCGTCTACCACCGCTGACGATGAGCGATCAGAGTTCGTCTGTGTCTTCGCCTCTATTTCGTCATCCGGTGGAGGGGATCCTATTTATCGGAAGCACCTTGGTTGTGTTTGGCGTGGCTCTCTTCTTCGATTTGAGCGTCAATCGCGTGTTCGATGTGCCCAAAGCCATGGTGCTAAAGACGTGCGGTGGGGGCTTGGCGGCGATGTGGTTGATCGTGGCGCTCTATGGTCGAAGCGTGTATTGGCGGTCGGCAGCCCCGCTTTTGGTACCAGTTGTAGGTTTGGTGGGGAGTGTTATCGTCTCTACTGCACTATCGATCGATTTCCCCACCAGTTTGTATGGCGTGTATGAGCGGCAGTTTGGGCTCCAAGGGTTTCTAGCGAGTGTGGGACTCTTTTTCCTGGTCGCGACGACCACTACCCACCGTCGGACGGCATTGTTAGGTTTGGCGGCGTTAGCTCTAGTAGGAGGGATGCTCGGCGCATATGCATTTTTGCAAAGCCAGGGACATGACCCATGGACGTTCTTTCGTGAGCCTCACAACAAAGTTTATTCGTTCTTGGGGAATGCGACCTTCGCGGGCAATGCTCTTGCGCTGATTTTTCCAGTAGTTGTGGTTTCGTCTATCACCGCTTTGACCACCACCTATCATCAGTCGGAACGGATTGATCACTGGGGTGCGGGGGTCTTGCTCGGATTTTTGGGCTTGGTGAGTCTACTGGTGGTGCCTGGCTACTATGCGGCTGCGGACTTGTCCGCCAGCGCGGTTGGTACGACGGCCCAGGCATATTTACGTTTCGGATATTTGGTTGCTGCTGTGCTGTTTTTTGGCTCTATGGGGTTAGGGAGCATGGGCTTATCGGACCTACGGTATCCTGATGCTCCGCGTCGACGGTTTGCGGATGCGATCGCGGTTGGTGGTGGGGTGGGATGTACGAGCTTGATTGCGATTGGGCTTGTTGTGACCCGAACCAGAGGGGCTTGGGTGGCGGTTGCGTTGACTATGACCTTGGGGGTTCTCCTTCTTCCCTATATTTGGTCGGACAAACCCAAGTTTAGAAGACAGTTATTTATCTGGGGGTATTCGTCGTTGTTGGTCATGGCGGTGGGACTGGTCGGATATGCATACTCTAGTACCTCCATCTTAGCTTATACCATCCGATCGATTCCAGAGGCCTTTGACACCAGTAAAAACCTTGGAAAAGGGCAGGGAACGCGTCCATATCTATGGATGGAGTCTTTCCGTGTATTAACAGAGCATAACGATACCCTCAGCCGAATCTATGAGGATGAACAGGATTTAGCGGAATACGTCTTGGGGCCAGAGCTCATCGATCTACCATTTGAGACTAAGGGTGACCGCTCTGAAATGGTTAGAGCTTGGGATCGAAGTTGGCGCAACCTGAGTGTTTGGTTCTTCGGGATAGGGATTGAAACCTATCGGTACGCATTTATGAGCCACAAATCCAAACGTCTAGAAGAGCTGGATCCCATGACGAATCATGATAATCCACACAATAACTATTTATATGTATTGGCCTCATTTGGGTGGGTTGGTTTGTTTGCTTACTTGTGGTTGTTGTTCCGTATTTTTTCATTATGTTTTACGGAATTGAAGGCGGTTGGAAGGGAGCGTTGGGAGCGAACGCTTATATTTGGGATTCTACTGTCTTTTGTCAGTTATCTTATCTACTCTGTCGCCGGTTTTGATTCTGTTGCTTGTTCTGTTTTCTTTTATTATCTTTTGGGATTGGCTTCATATTTTCTGAGGCCAAACTCAAAGGCTGCATCCAGCTCAGGCAAAAAAATATCCAAAATGCGGCTGCTGGCAACGAAATACTTGTCCGCAATAAAAGTTACTTCGATACTCTTGGTTGGACCGCTTCTTCTTCATGCGGCCTACAGCGGGTGGCGATTGTACCGGGCGGAGAGAGCGTTCACAGGATATGGCAGTGCGTTTGTTGCGCGAAACGATGATTTTGGATATAGGGTGGGGAGCATAATGCAGGCAATCACTTTGGCCCCCCATGAGAGTTATTATAAACAGAGTCTCGGAATGTATTTCCTACAACTATCACGTGAATATATGTCTGAGGCAAAAGATGTTCCCGGAAAAACAGGTGCCGCAATTCAAGCTCGTTCCATGGCGAAGATGTCCGAATTATCATTGCTTGCAGCACTAGATCATGCTTGGGCGCCTGAAAATATCTATATTACGCTCTTTCAAGTCTACTACGGAGCTGGGCAGACAGAGCGAGCGGAATGGGCTTTGGAGCGAGCGCTTCGTCACAGTCCTCACCTGGGCGCTGTTCGTGCGAACCTGGCCGCACTTAAGCTTCAAAGAAAGGCTTATCATGAGGCCCTGGTTGATTGCCGTTGGGTACTCGAGGTCGACAAAAGAAGTAAGCTTGCTTTCCAAATATGCGGTCAAGCTTTGCTTGAGACTAAAAACTATAAGGAGGCAAAATCGATGCTAACGAGGGCTCAGAAAGTCTTGCCTGAAGATTCGTTGATAAAGACTCTGATGCTAAAGTTAGACAAGGCTTCGTCAGCGATGACTTCGCCATGATCCAATTTATTCAAAATATTGTTAGATACCGCTACGTTCTACATAACTTTGTAGTACGTGATATGAAGGTTAAGTATCGCGGGACTGTATTTGGATATCTATGGAGTCTTCTGGAACCCTTGTCTTTTGTGGGTATATACTGGTTTGTATTTGTGGTGATAGCCAAGCGTGGCGGACCGGAGTATCCACTACAAGTTGTTTTGGGGATTTTGCCGTTTCAGTTTTTTTCTCTGGTTGTGTCGGGGGGTGCGGGTGCTTTAGTAGGTGATGCACCACTCATTAGAAGAGTATATCTTCCGCGAGAGATATTTGTTGTTGGCCAGCTTGTGTCTCAAATGGTTGTACTTCTGTTGAGTCTTATAGTGGTTGTTCCGTTTATGTTTATGCATGGAGCACTTCCTGGTTGGCGGTTAGTAGGGCTGCCCGTTGGATTGTTTCTCTTGTCACTTTATGCTCTGGGCATCGCTTTGGTGCTTTCGTGCCTTCAGGCGGTATATCGTGATGTGTCATATGTGCTTCGGGTAGTGCTTCGCCTCGCTCTATATGTAACGCCGGTGATCTATACTCTGGACATGGTGCCTCTCAATATTCGAGGTGCTTATTTACTTAATCCATTGGTGATTTATATCTCACTGATTCGTTCCAGCGTCATGAATCAATCATATCCTTTTGATGTGTCGGTCTTTGTATATGGTGTAGCTTGCGCTATTATTTCACTCTGGTTTGGCTCTTGGCTTTTCCGGCAGTGGATAGACCGAGCGGTGAAGTATTTATGAATTTGGAGGAGTATGCTATCTATCTCGAAGCACTAGAATTACGCTTCCCACTGGTTCGCCATCGACCGAAAGGAGTAAAAGAGGCCTTTTTAGAGTGGGTGCAACCGCAGCTTCATCAGCATCAGAAAAGCTTTTGGGCGTTGCGGAAGATTAGCCTTGCAGTAAAAAAAGGTGAGGTTGTTGGCATGATAGGCCGGAATGGTTCCGGTAAAAGTACGCTCCTTCGAGTCATTGCTGGGATTTATGCTCCTGATGCTGGGGTGGCTATGGTTCGGGGAAGGGTCTCCGCCTTGCTTGAACTAAGTGCCGGCTTTCGGGAGGAATTATCAGGTCTTGAGAATATATATTTAAGTGGCGCTATTCTTGGTTATTCGCGAAAAGATATGCAGGAGTTGGCATCGAGTATTGTTGCTTTTTCCGAATTGGGTGAACAAATAGAGGCTCCTTATCGAACTTATTCATCGGGTATGCGTTCGCGACTCGGCTTTGCAGTAGCTACTGCGGTCCAGCCGGAGATTCTGCTGATAGATGAGGCGCTTGCGGTTGGTGACGAGCGCTTCCGAGAGCGTTCGATGCAGAGGGTAGAAGAGCTGGTTCGTCAGGATGATACTACAGTGATTGTCGTTTCCCACAATACCGAGGAACTTTGTCGTTTGTGTGAAAGGCTTGTCCTATTGGAACGGGGAGAAATTGTAGGACAGGGAGACCCCTCAGATGTTCTTCGTGAGTATAGGCAGCTCATGACGAAGCCATAAGACTCGTGACGAGACCAAACAATACAGCAGAAAGGACTTGGGTAGAACCCAAGTTCCTGCTTCTCCGCGGAGTAATGCCCCGCTGGTCTTTGCTGTATACCGGGTTTTGCTCGTTTGAGCAGCGTATCCCGTTTGAGCGGCGTATCCCATCAGGGATGCCAGGATTGGACCCCAAGGGCAATCTTAGTGCTGGATTTCATGGTTTGAAGTGCTTCGGTAACATGTACTTGCGGTTTGCCTCTAGGGAATGCGACAGCGAGTTTTGCTGATGCCGGTTTTAAGGTAATGCTGTGGAGTTGTTGCTGAGTAAGGCTCTCGAGAAGGGGTAATTGCTTTTTTCGTACCAATACTGCCCGGGCGATTGAGTACTGAAGCAGTGCCAATAAGTCTTCAACCTTTTGAACGCGCCTAATTCTGGGAGACTCTTGGGAGCCTAGTAGCCGACCGACAAAAATGGGCATACGACGTTGTCCTAGCTCATCTACTACCCCGAGAGATGCGGAGGCTAATTGTTTAAGCTCAATGGGTTCTAAGGTGACTGCCACGTATCGATCTGTATCTTGCGGTTCTGCAGTTAAGCTTGGTGACAGACCATTTGCTTCGAGTATCGATGTGGCGGCCATGATCGCATCCGGTGGGTCTTGTAACGCTTGTTGAAAAGCTTTGGGAGATGAGATGACTCGCACCCGTAGGCTCGCAAGGTCATAAAGAAGAGACTCTTCCAGATTGGTGCTGGTTTGACCCGGCCAGTATATCAATAGTCCGGGCCGGGAGGTCAGGATCGGCTTTTTATTGGGGCTTGGGAGTCTATCTCTTTGTGGCCCATTTAAGTGGTTGTTTGTTGAAAATATGTGCGTTCTGGAGGAAGAGTGAGGCTCTGGTGGTGGTGAGCTACGCGATAGATTTTTATTGGGTTTAGCTGCTCGGGGTGTTTGTTGTTTAGGAGGTTGATGTTTGATGGTGACGGTCTGACCAGACCCAAACGAATGAATCTTGTCGTAACGAATGTACTGACCCTCGAGTAGACGAACTCGATGTCGTCCAGGGGTGAGAAGTATCTGGGCTGGGGATAGGTCAACCGATTCATTGTCTACTTCAATGATGAGCCCATTTGGAGTGGTGGTGACGAGTAGAGTAGCTTGCTGCGCGGGAGATGGTGGATTTTGAGAGCCCTTGAGTTCAGTTTCCAAAAGCTTTGCGGCGATACTTACTAGTAGTTGGGCATTCGCGAGGTTTGGATCCAGTTCCAGAGCTGACTCTAAGTTGCGGATTGCCTCAACATAGTTTCCCTCCCGCAATGATCTGATTCCATCCTCACGCTGTTCTATAGCCAGCTCTTGGATGGAGGTAAGTGTTCTTGATTGTACCGCGGAGGTCGGATTCGTTATAAACGATCGGTAGACCAAGTAGGCAGCCATGTTGATAGCCACGATAGATAGCGAAATGACGAGCCCTATCGCGAGCCAAGGTCGAGGTTGGTAGCGTTTTTCAGAGGATGGGAGCATTGGGCAATGGTCCTATACAGGTCAGCTTACAACATAAGCCCAAAATATAAGCGCACCAACTACAGAAAGTAAAATAACTGCTGCCGCCCACCACATACCATTACTGTCATTTGTCCGCGTTATCGATGCCATTTCCACCCCACTATTGTACATATTAGCGTGTTCTCCCGATGTGGTTGGTGGTACGAAAAGGGTATCGCCACGTAGTTGAGGAGTGCGCAGCATGAACATGCCGGTCAGAAGGTCCCCAGTATAGCATCCGGATGTCCCAGTGGTATCTAGTTTCTCCAAGATGTTCATGAGCTCTACTAGCACCTCATCCATCACCTGGTAACGCCCCTCTGGCTTTTTAGTCAGGCAGCGTTGAACGAAGCGATCCAACTCTGTCGGAATCTGAAGCGACGATTTCTTGGACATGCTAGGGGGAGTGTCACGGAGGTGTTGGGTAAGAATATCCGTGGAGTTATCACCGTCAAAAGGAGGGCTGCCGATCAACATAAAGTAACATATAATGCCTAGTGCATAGATATCAGTGCGGGGATCAATTTCTTGATTGCGAATCTGTTCTGGCGCCATGTACCTAGGTGAGCCGAGTAAGACGCCTTCATGAGTGATCTCAACCGGACTGATGTGATGACCATCGAGAATCTTGGCGAGACCAAAATCCACAACCTTAACCTGATCATTTTCATTGGGGTTGTCGTGGTCACGAATGAGCATCACATTGCTGGGCTTGAGGTCGCGATGTACCACACCGGCCCGATGGGCGGAGCGTAGGGCTCGGGCGATGTTGATGGCAATGCGCAAACTACGTAGTGGGGAAAGCTGACCCTCTTTGGAGATCGCTTGTGACAGCGATAGGCCATCCAGATATTCCATCGCCATGTAGACATCTCCCTCCAGTGTTTCGCCGTAGTCATGCACGGTTACAATATTGGGATGGGAGAGTTTTGAGCATGTGGATGCCTCAAGAAGAAACCGCTGCTTAAACGCGGAGTCCTCAGGCTGAGGCATTAGGATCTTTATGGCAACGAGTCGGTCTAGGGGAAGCTGGGTAGCAAGGAACACCCAGCCCATCCCTCCACGGGCTAGGCTCTTCTCAAGACGATATTTGCCGTCCAGCACTTCGTGATAGCGAAACTGTCGGGCTTGCTGTCGTTGTTGTTGGGGATGCCGGCCCGGAATGTTGCGCTCCTGAGAGGCTGACGCTATTTGGCTAGGTATTGGGATTCGCGCGCGAGCCGGGGGTAAATCCGTGCTCTGCTGCGGAGGGGTCACGGATCGACCTGCCGATGACGCCATCGGTTGATTGGAAGGGACTCCGGTTGGCGTACAATGTTTCTGGAAGCGGGGTTCCGATGGACGCTGGCTCGAGTTACTTGATGAGAACGTATGAGACTTCGACCCGGTCAAACTCACCTCCGACCATAGCTAGTTAGCATGGATATAGTGACTCCGTCTGTTGTCTAGATTTTTATTCTCGGGGTAACGACGGTTGGTTTTGGTCTCGTGACCGAATTAGTAGCTGACCGATGGTCTCACAAGGCGTTTTACCGGTTGCGTTTTCTACTATTGAGCAATTTGAGGTGGCTGTTTGGGCCACGGATGAGCTCGTTCCCATTGACCGGCGACGGCAAAAAGCAGTTCCTCACCGCCCATTGAGGCAGTAAGTGTCATCCCTATAGGGAGGCCTGCTAGCGAGAATCCCGCAGGAAGAGAGATGGCGGGCAACCCGGAGACATTGGCCACTGGATTAAAGCCGATATAACTCATCAACCTTTCAGCCACCGCTTCGTCCGTAGCGTTGGTGCTAAGTGCTCGTTGTTGCCAAGCGCCGCGGCGTGCACTGCGCCAAAGATTAAGTTGTGACGGCAAGATATCTTCCGTGTTGAGTTCGCCTATGCGTACCGGCGGGCGGGTCAGTGTTGGGGTTAGCCACAGATTGTACCGCTCGCTCAGCCATTTTTCTAGCTTTTGACCTATTTCTGCGAAGGTCAGATGAGCTAACCAAAGTTCACTGGGTGAAAAGTCTTCATCCCTGAGCATAAGCCAACGGGTCAATCTATGGACTCGGGGACCATTCCGGTTGGGAAGACTAAGCAAGCGTCGCAGGGTAGATCGGCGAGAAAGCAACGTCTGGGCAATACGACCAGGATACTGATCTTCAATGGCTCGGGTGATCAATCGGAGGACTACCCCAGCGGCAGAAGCCCACAAGACACCCAGAGCCAATCGTAAGTCTTCCACCGAAAATGGAGGTGAGACCTCTTCGACGTGGTGACCTAAGGCCGCCAAACGATCAGCGGTGGACCGGATGATAGTATTGACCTCTGGGTGAGGCTCTTCCCCGAAGACACCATGGGTTGTAAGCCCTATTCGAAGTGGTCGGGGATCAGTATCGATCACTGATAAGAAGGGTTGAGAAGGTAGAGGGACCGAATATTGGCCGGCGGTGGGGGAGGCAGTCAGGGCATCGAAGAAGGCAGCTGTATCGCGCACGGTGCGGCTCAAGCAGGATTGGGTGACGAATCCCCAGGGTGGATCAATGGCGTTGAATGGTGTGCGTCCACGACTGGGCTTAAGGCCAACGAGCCCACAGGCGGAGGCTGGGATGCGTACTGAGCCGCCACCGTCAGCTCCATGGGCGATGGGCACAATCCCAGCAGCGACAGCGACAGCGGCTCCCCCGCTTGAACCGCCGGGAGAATGATCGAGTAGCCAGGGGTTACGGCTCGGTGGGTGGGTCAGAGGCTCAGTAGTTGGCATCAATCCTAGCTCGCTCATGGTTGTTCGTCCGAGCGGTCGAAAACCGGCGGCGAGCATACGCGCTGCGAACGGATGAGTATACCGACAGCGGTAGTCCTTAAGAAGCCGACAACCCGCGGTCATTGGGGTGCCCATAAGTTCCAGATCGTCTTTCAGAAGGGTAGGAACTCCAGCGAATGGGCCATCAGGGGAAGAAGGAATCGAACGCCCATAGAGGTCATGTGCGATGCAGTGCAGGTGAGGTTCGAGTGCGCGGAGTTGGCGACGTGCCACTTCCTCAAGCTCAAGAGCGGTTGCATGACCCTCTCGAACTAATCGCGCTAAATCGAGCGCATCCATTTGCACGTATGTATCTATATCTATCATCTTGAGGGATCTCCATAGTGGGGTGGCTCAAACACATTCTCTATGGCTTTAAATAGATTTGGCCAGTTGGTAACGTAGTCAAAGGCACCAAGCTTTAGGGCCAGTGGACGATTTTGTTCACCGTAGGATGAATCACTGAATACAATAACCGGTGCATGACGGGAAAATGGTAGCGCTCGCATCCCCGCAATCAAACGTTGTGCATTGCAAGGACCGCTCGGTTGATAGCCAAAGTGGGTGATGACTAAGTCAAAGTTGGGCCCTACCCCGGCGATGGCTTCTAATGCTTCAGTTAGGTTTTCCGATGTTGTGACTTCATGCGCTCCGTTGGATCCGGCCATGCCAACAAGTACCTGATGACCAAATTGATCTCCCTTAGATGCTCGATCCAACCATAGGATACGCCGTCCTCGTACTCGTGATCGTAGGGTAGCCTGCGGAGAAGTTTGCTCGGTGATGCGTTCTAGCCAATGATCGAAACCAGTGAAGTCTTTCTGGCCGTTGGTAGAAAAAGTCAGACATTCCAAGCCCTCGTGGGTACGGAGATGAGCAGCGACGCGATTCGGAACATCGGCAATAATCGCGTAGTCTTGGTGTCTACCATCCCCCCGTTCCTTGCCAACTAAGGCCAATATCTCAGATCTAAGCTCGTTGATGTATGCATCAGAAAATGAAAAACCCATATACAGCACCGAATGTGTTGCGAATAGGGTTCGCAGAAAAGCCCGATAGCCAGGCACTGTATGTACCAATCGGCGATAACCTCGAGTGGTAAAGACCAGCTGAGTGTGACCGTTGGGTTGCCGTAGGTCGCCATGGAGTTTGACGACCGGGGCGTGCCAAGACGAGTCACTTCTTCCCGTCGAGTGAGCCCATGCTTGGTGCGCCCACCACGGTCGTCGTCGGGCGCCAATGACTTCCGCAAAGGTCTCAGGAGAGGGGGTCTTCCCCTCCATGAGGGTATCAAAGTTGGTCGTAAGTATGCTGTGGAACGGAATAGATTGGATCAAATGGAGACGCTTGTTGGCCAACTGACGCTGTTGTTGATGAGCCACGGGGTCCTGATTATGCTTAGGAGAATCTGTTTGGAGCGCTGCGCGTAGGGTGTTCTCAAAGTGATCACCCAGTGCGGTATGTATCGTCTGTGCAATGCCCTCATAGTCTCGACTGGAGAGTGCGTGGGCACTGAGCCAATCAACAAGTTCTTGTCGAAGATCGCAGTCTGGTACACTGGCCGCCAACAGACCCAACATCTCCCGCCAATCCGGTAGTAGCGGCTGAGAAAAACCTGCACCTAAAAAGGCTACACACCGACCGTCGCGTATGGATTGAACGAGGGCATGAGGAATGGAAGGCGTCATGGCTCGAATTCAAGGTAATGAGTAGGTCGGAAGCAACTTCCGACGCTCATCCTTGTGATGTATGAATAATTAGTGTCAGTTCTGACCGAGCTCGTGGAGCAGCTCCGCCTAGAGCGCATAGAGGTAAACCTTTTCCGCGGACAAAGCAGAAACCCCGGCTGGGGACGCGTGTTTGGCGGACAAGTTGTGGGCCAGGCGTTGTCTGCCGCGGCCCAGACTGTTCCCGAAGAGCGACCGGTACACAGTCTCCACGCATACTTTTTGAGACCAGGAGATACTGAGCTTCCTATTGTTTATGAGGTGGATCGCATTCGCGATGGAAAGTCGTTTACCACCCGCAGGGTGGTTGCCGTGCAGAAAGGACGTCCCATATTTAATTTGGCGGCATCATTCCAGATTACGGAGCCCGGTTTGGAGCACCAGATGACTATGCCAAATGTACCTCCTCCAGAAAATCTAGTATCTGATCAGGAGTTGGCACTGCGCATAGAAGATACCATTCCCGAAGTTCTGAAAACCTTTGCGCTGGCAGAGCGAGGTATCGAAATGCGGCCGGTAGAGCCTTATGATTCCTTCGAACCGGAACAGATGCCCCCCTATCGATATGTATGGTGCCGGGCTGCTGGAGTCCTTCCCGACGAGGATGCTCTTCATCGTTACCTTTTAGCCTATGCGTCCGATTTTCACTTCCTTGGCACGGCGTTACACGTGCATGGCACCAATTGGTTGATGCCTAACATGCAGGTGGCGAGCCTGGATCATGCGATGTGGTTTCATAGACCATTTAGACTAGACTCATGGCTGCTCTATGTTGTTGAGAGTCCAAGTACAGCCGGTGCGCGGGGGTTGGTACATGGGCAGTTTTTCACTCGAGAGGGACTGCTAGTAGCGTCCACTATGCAAGAAGGACTGATTCGACGACGAGATTCTCACTAGTTTTACCTGGCGATGACGACGCTCTGTCTCAATAGAGAGAGGATCAGTGAGATGTATCACTGTGCGCAGACGATGAGTAGCGCGATAATTATGGAGCCTACAGAGCTCGTTTTGTTGGAGAGGCGGCGGTGATGGTCGGAGCGGAAGAGCTATCATTCGTTTCTGCCAGTGATGGTACGCGCCTGTCCCTGGTTCTGCTCGCGCCTGAGTCCTCATCCCCCCGAGGGGTGATGTTGTTGGTTCACGGATTTTCCCAAAATCGCTGTGCTTTCCTGCACGGGGCCATTCCTGCGGCGCTTCGTCGAGCCGGTTTTTGGGTGGCGGTGGGCGAGCTTCGTGGACATGGGCTATCGGAGCGTCCTGGGACATGGACCCTTGGAGACCATCTTCGGCTAGATCTTCCCGCTTTGACTCAGGCACTAACTTCACGTTTCGCGCGGTATCCGGTTCACCTAGTGGGGCATTCCATGGGCGGTATGATCGGATTCGCGTCTTTAGCTGAGCCCCACTGTTGGGCATCGGTGACGGGGATCGGCGCGCCACTGCTCCTGGGGAAAGGGTCTCCGCTTCTCGGTGCTGCTGCGTGGCTGCTTCGACCCGTTATGGAATGCTTGCCCGGTCAACTGGTACCGGTGGACCAGCTGCTTAAGGCATTGTCTGGCCCCCTTTCCAGCCCCACCGGAGGGTGGGCGTTGTTGGGGCTTCAGAGACTAGTAGCTCTTACTAATCCCTACGTATCTAATCCAGCTGTTCTCCGTCAGGTACTGCGCGCGAGTGAACCGGAGTCCATCCATGTGTTCCGTGACTTTTTGCGGGTTGCAACCCGGCGGTGTGCGCTGAGTTTCGGAGATGTAGAGGTTGAGCCAGCGGTGCGAAACGCAACGATTCCGGTGGCTGCCGTGGTTGGGGGCATGGATATTTTTGCCTCGCCATCCGGTGTTGATCCCCTCGTTGAAGGGAAACATGCCGGCCCCCGTCGGATCGAGTTGCTGCCACAGGCAAGCCATGTTGACCTTAGTGTTTCTGAATCAGCAGCGGACGCCATTGTTGATCTACTCCCCTTCCTGGAAGGAGGGGCTTGACACGGACAACGCATCAACCTATCCGAGTCTTCCACGCACGCGGAAGTGGCGGAATTGGTAGACGCGCAGGATTCAGGTTTCTGTGAGTGTAAGCTCGTGGAGGTTCAAGTCCTCTTTTCCGCAAGTTAGTCCGGATTGGAGCGGTTTTTGATCCAATCCCAAGATCTGAGTAGGCGCCATCAGCCCACTAATCCCACCATATTTCTGTATTACCGACACAGTCAGTGACTCGTCGTGTACGTTTGGGCGTGGTCTCAGGACGCTAAGCGAAGCATCAGGAAGAGACCTAAGCCTAAAAGCAGCAAGGCAATGAGGTGCCACCTATCGGGAGAGGGACCCAGGGCAGCCGTTCTAATTTCGTCGAAGGTGGCGGTCATGTTGCGAGCTGGTGGAAGCGGAGGCACTTCTAGTGCAGCGGTTGGGTCTAAGTTGCGGGATGTTTTGCTGTCGACTCTCAGGCTAGAAGCGTTCACGAATGCTGAGGGTTTATGGCCACCTAGCCGTGAGTGAGTGTTGATCACCGGACCACCCAGTTCTTCGTCGAGTGGCAGGTCTAGGTTATTTACAAACGAGCATACGTTGGATCGTGCGACTTCGGTCTGAGTGTTGGTGAGTATAGCGGAGAGGGCTTGGTGCATAGTTTCCGCGTCAGCAAAACGATCCTGCGGCTTGCAGGCGAGCCCCCGGAGAATAAGGTTGAGTGCGGTGTGGGAGACGCTCGTTCGGATAGATTCGGGTATATCAGGAGGGTCAAAGGTTGTTCGCAAGAGTTCCTTCAGACCCTTAAGAGGAGGCCAAGGATGTAGGCCAGTGAGCAGCTCATAAAGGACTACACTTGCCGAAAATACGTCAGCTCTCGCATCGACATACTCTGCTTGCCGGTGTTCGGGCGCCATGTAACGTGCGGTTCCGATGACCTGACCGGGTAGGGTTATAGGGGTTCCAAGTACATCCTTTGCAATGCCAAAATCGATGATTGTTGGCCGACCGGCCTGGTTGATAATGATGTTTGTGGGGGTGACATCTCGGTGGATAAACGGCCGGAGATGGCCCTGCTCATCTCTGGCGGTGTGCATTGCGGCGAGACCATTTAATAGGCCCATTCCGATATATAGAGCGGCAGATATGGGAAAACGAAGTCCTTGCGCGCAACTTGCGGACAACAGCCGATGTAAGCTGTGTCCTCGCACCTGATCCATGACTAGGTAGTAGTAGTCACCAACCTTCCCAAATTCTCTGAACGTGACGAGGTTCGGATGAGTGATACGGGATGCTACTTGGGCTTCAAGAACAAATCGCTGAACGAAGTTGTGTTGATCCGCATATTCTGGGTGAATTCGCTTCACTACGAACGGTTTCATTGGAAATTTTGGATGTTTAGCTAGGTAGACTTCCGCCATGCCCCCGCGACCCAAAATCCGCTGGAGTTCGTATGAACCGAACTGTTCTCCCACCATCGTTTTGTACTTTAATTACTTACATTAGCGACGTGAAAAATAGCTTGTTTGTTGCTACGACATCCGAGTCAGATGTAGCCATAAGATCCGCTGAGATGAAAATTCTTAGTGGGACTGCAAAGAGGCACTCAGATTCTGAGAAGTAAGCTGATCCAGGATAGTATCGTCGAGTGACTCATAGATATCGCGCACAATGCCTCGCTGGTTGATGAAAAACGTTATCGGTAAGTTTGAGGCTCCATACCTATGGGCCAAAATTTGGAACCGGTCCGAGAGCACGGGAAATGGTATCTCCAGTTCGGCAGATACCAGCCGTTTTATGGTACGGATACCAGCCTCTTCGCGGTCGATGACTACGGCAACGATGCCTATCCCGGCGGTTGCGAGAGGATTGTACCATTTTTTGAGCGCCCTCAGTTCATCTACGCAAGGTGTGCACCAAGAAGCTACGAAACTTAATAATATACCACGTTTCGGATGGAGTGCATCAATACCTATATGGTCACGCAGTAAAAAGTGGGTTTTGGCTCGACCAGGATTCAGCTTTCTCAAGATAAACCGAGGCGCTTTTTGGCCAATAAGACTATTTGCGGGGGGAGATGAGATATCGCTATCGGAGGGGGAACTTCCAGCTATGCAAACACCAAGGATAGTGACCACCGCAAACATGTTCGGGCAGTGTCGCAGAAGTCCATCGTAGGGTCGAGGGTCCCCTAGCTGAAAATGTAGAGTTTCTAGGATTGGATCAGGTGTGACGAAGCTTACCTAGACAGAGCCACAACAACCGCTCTCAAATGATTCCAGAAATGAAGTTGTAAGGCTGTAGCTGGATCCTGTGGGCGGAGTTCAAGCAGACACTTTAGCGGAGGAGCGAGGGATTGTACCTCACCCTCCTGGATACCTTGGCTGAGGGTCCACAAACTATAGATGAGTTTGGGGAGAGGGCTTCGTCGAGGGCTGAGAGCCACCGCAAACCGGGAGATGAGTGAGGCCCCTATCGCTTGAGCTTCCTTATGGTTGGGGCTAACCGTCAGAAGAGCTCCCACAATATTTGCCAGATCCATCGATCGTAGGTGCGCTTCGTCTTCGTCGAGTGACTGTTCCCACTCGTGCTTTACGATAGCCATGAGGTCCGAGAAGAATTCTGCAGCCTCGGGGTCGAGCTCGGCCAGCGTCCACAAAACTTCCTGGCGGTGATGATGCTCTATGGGCGTAAAGGGTCCAGACAGCACCCGTCTGATGCCTGGAATCGCCAGTGTAATATTGTGTCTACGCGCGGATGCCACCGCCTCAACAATGAGGGGAGCAGCCACCGGATTTGCGCTTACCTGGCTTAGAAACTGGGTAACAAACCGGTGCGTGGCTAGGCTGTCTCTAGCCAAAAGTAGGGTCCACGGAGCTTTAGGTGCGGTCCTAATCCAGTCGCCCGCTTCTCTCGCGAACATGCCGGCGCCCTCATGGAGTCGCTGAGTGGCGGTGTCATTTGTAAAGCTGGCTATTGCTCGCCATAGCTCATCCCGTCGACGAGGGCCAAAGCTTGTGATACCACCAGCGCGGTGGATCGCGTTGTCAAACTCCTCGAGACTGGAGGCGAGAGCGGCTCTGGCTAGGATACGACCACATCCGGCGCTTGGATGGTGATCTGGAACTTGACTACCCTCTGCTAGCGCCCGATCGATCAGTAGACGCCACGCGGGCTCCACGAGATTCGCGAGTTGGGTTTCCAGGGCCTTGCGTTCGGATTCAGACTCTCCTCTCAGGCCCCTAATATCGGCAAGCTGCTCGAACAGTCTCATGAAGCGTGGATAGTTTGGGTGGTCCTGACCCTGCAGCGTACTTACTGAAGTGGGGTCGGCATGTATTTCGGTGGTTCGGGACTCCCGGGAAGCTTTTGGAGCAAGTTGCACTACTTCATCCCGGATTCGTTCGAAATCCCCGTATCGGAGCGGGCCTAGTCGTGCGCGCTCGCCTTGCATCCACGCGTGCAGGGCTCGTCGTGCCTCCTGTATCCATGGATCTTTGGACGAGCGGCTCAGTGAGAGAATTTCTGCAAAACGCTGAGGGTTGTCTAATAGAGCATGAGTGAACAGCCAAAAGAGTGTGAGATGGGGGTGGGAGCTGAGTACTTTCTTTTCGGTTTCATAGGTGGAAATATGGGTTTCCTCAGGGAGTTCACAGCGGAGGGGTAGTCCCATCCACGCCCGAACGAGCCAGTTCGATCGCTGAGCTAGACGAGCCGGATCTAAGGCGGGAGGTAAAAGACAGGTTTCCACTTTGCTTTCAAAGACCTGAGCCATGGTTCGTTCGTCAGCATCATGGTCTAGCAGGGGTAAAGCAGGCCGGGAATGCGCAATAAACGGCCGATGAATTCTACGCTCGGTTTGATATAAACGATACAGACACAGCGATATGGAGGCATCCCTCGCGTGAAGCCCCCAGTCCTCCGGATGAAAACTATAGACTTTCGATACGCCATCCGTGGTCCCGGCGAGGCTGGCTAGATAGGCGAGATCATCCTGTTGGGCGATGACTGTACTTGCAGTAAGCAGGGAAAGTAGGTCAGCCGGGGTACTTGGTCCGGTGGCGCCTCGTAGCAGTTCTCCTAGACTGGGGAGATCACCGGGAGCCCGCAATTCAGTGTCCGCTGGGTCTGCGGCCTCGAGTTCGAAGCCCTCGAAGAGCTTGATCCATGATTTGAGCTCAGCGGATGTAGCGGTGCTCAACCGGTTTGTGGCTGCCGGGGGAATGGGCACTCGACCTTCGCGCGTGGATGCCCATCGGCCAGCGAGGTCTGGCAGGAGCGAGCCTTCAGGCCCAAATCTAACAAATGCCTTCACTGAACTAGGCACCTCCGATGGCACAGTCTACGATTCTGCGCTGTCAACGTTTGTGGTGAACTACGACGCTGTAGTCGGTATAGACCAGACTGTCGACGAGAACATCATCAATTGAGCAAGGAGCTCTTCGGACCCCCGCCCCATCCTGCTAGGATGAATATTAATGAGTGCCCGGCCGACCAATCGCGGTTCGTCCGCAGCTCACCCAGTAGCTACCCGTTTTGTTTCTGCGGTCTCCGGTGATGAAAACGGTCGGTTCTCGGTAGATGTCGTGGGTCTGTTGGAGGCCTTGACCGAGCAGTTCCCAGAACCCCTGCTATGTGTGCGTGAGCTTGTTCAGAACGCGGCAGATGCAGGTGCGCAGCGTATCGACGTAGACGTCGCTTTTGATGAACGTCTTCAGCTCGTGCGACTTTCGGTTCTTGATGATGGCCGAGGAATGAGCTCGCAGGAGGTGGAAGGGTATCTCACGATAGGTTTTTCACAAAAAGATCCCACCCTCGATCGAGGGCGCTTCGGTATTGGTAAGTTGTCTCCATATGCTTTGGGTTTCGCGCAAATGGTGGTGGAGACCTGCAACGGGCAAGAGACCCACCGCATTGAGTTTCAGCCGGATGGCTCCGGAAGAATTCTCGTCAGACCGATTCAAAGGAGGGGTACCAAGGTTAGCATCTACAAGTTTGCTGATCGGGTGCAAGCAGAAGAGTTGTCCGAGCGTACCTATGCCCTCGTGAATGAAAGCTGTGGGTCCCTTCAGATTCCGTTGCTCGTTAATGAAGTTGCCGTTAATCATGTGCCGGATTTGCCCACCCCTTACGTTGTGCGCTTCGAGAGTGATTCCGGAGGGGGTATTGTAGGTGTGGGGGGTGACCTGTCCTGCACGCTATCGAGTGGTGGAATAGTGCTCGAGGTGGGGGCTACCATCCTCGGCCAAGAGGTTTCATATCTCCTGGACGCTCCTCGGCTGTCACCCACATTATCCCGTAATGCTGTTCGTCGAGACTCTGCGTTCAACGATTTACTTCAAGTCGCCGAAGCTCAGCTACCCCATTTATTGCAGGTTACGGTGCAGATGCTCAGGCAGCGAGTTGACCGGTTTCGCCAATTGGGTTCGGTGACTGAGCGATCTCTTGAGCCCAATGATCGAGCAGCCTTGGAGTGGTTGCGTGCCCAGCTACTCGAAACTACTTCCCTCGTTTCTGGGGAACTAGCTCAGGCACCGGTCCTGGAAACTGTAGATGGTGACCTCGTGTCCGCGCAGCGTTTGATGGATGTATGCCAAAAAGAACGGACGGTGCCGGTATCACGGGTGCCTTTGTCTCGGGAAGAGATTGCTGGCTATGCGGATCGGGGGGTGCCAGTCCTGTTGTTTTATCGAGACTTGGAAGACTTTCTTAATCGGCAGTCTATTCCTATAATTGAGGTTGATGGTTGGGATAATGGTGTTGAGCATCATCCGACGGCTTGGACCAAAGGGGAGAAGGCGCTTTTAGAGCGCACACGCCCACCGTGGAAATTTTTGACAAAGTATAAGTTTGCTGCCGCTGTAGGAGTGATGGTACTCATGCTATTTCTTGGTCAAGAGAGATGGCAGGGGAGGGCTATACCGGTGGGTACCCCGCCAAGCTCAGCATCGCTCGAAGAACCATCGTCGGTAGTATCTACCTATGAAGTATCGATCAAAGATACGGGGCAATTAGCGGTATACGCGCCGGTGGTGCGACGAGCAGAAAGTATTCCGGCCGTCAGTTGGTCACTACTGCTTGTTACGGCAACTATGGTTTGTGTAGGGGGATGGGTGGTGGTTATCGAACGTCTTCGTCGACGCCAAGTTATGATGGGATTGCATGCACATAAAGCCAAGCTTCCCATAATATGGGGAGATGGCCATCAACGGCGATTGGAGCTTTTGGTTCGTATGCTGCGTCACCCAATAGATTTCTTGGTGGCCCGGGGTTGGTCTCATCGAGTGCGTCGGGGGAATGGCGTTATCGTTGCTGGGTATCGCGCGTTTGTACCTGAAGAGCCGGTTCGGGCGGGGACGCGTCTTGATCTTGATCACCTACAATTAGGATATATAGATCTCGTATCGCGCCAGGGAGATCCGTCGGATGCTCGACTGACCATTCAGCGGGATGGTCGTATTCTTCTAAATCGAAATCACCCCACAGTTCGAAATCTTATTCTGATTGCCAAATCTGACTCGCCTCGAGCGAGGGTCCTTCTGGACGCTCTGCTAGCTACGGACCCTGAGTTAGCCAAAGGATGTGACCCTCGCCAAATCGAATGGGATTTGGTTGGTCGAGCCCCTAGGATGATGCGTCAGCCTAAAGAGCATGCCGGATGATGTGCGAGCATATAGAATGACGGAGCCTATAAATCTCGAGGAATCGGACCGCCGGTTTTCAGCTCGACCTCTGTATAGAGCAGATCCGGATCGGGTCCTGCGTATTTTGGCAGAAAGCCAGTTCGAGGATCCATTTCTTGCCTTTCGTGAGTTATATGCGAATGCGCTAGACGCGGTTAGGAACAAACATGATGCTCGTATTATTTTGCAGGTCGGGGCGGACCGAATCGCGGTGGAAGATAATGGTCCTGGTCTCGATGATGCGGGGCTAGATGCACTAACCCGGCTGGGGGCATCAACCCGCCGGGGTAAAGATGCCGTTGGTCGATTTGGTATCGGTTTTGCTTCCGTGTTTGATCCGACTCTGGGCGTTCAGCGGGTGCGATTTGTTGCCCATCGGCAGGGAGCAGCGGTCAAAGGGGTCGAAATACAGTTCGTCCCAGATCTCGGTGGTGGTGTATCTATAACTATTCAGCCTGCGGAAGTACCTCATCTGGGAGGCAGTCGAGTTGAGGTATGGTTTGATGTCTCACGAGCTCCGGAAGACCGGGTAGCTCGAACGCAGGAGGTCTTTCGTACTCACGCGGCTTATACTGGGGTGGAGACAGAACTCGATGGCCAGTGTCTAGGTAAAAGTTTGGCCGACTATATTCGAGATGAAGTAAAGTCGGGTCGTATCGGACTCATGGAGCGCAACATTGTGGCTGCGAGCGCCCTCGAAGGGGCTCTGGGGGTCGCTGGAATAGATCCTGGTCGTTTTGATTGCCGGGTTCGAGCGTATTTGCGGGGCTTGTACGTTTGCGAACTGATTATTCCTCGCCCAGTGGGAAAGCCGTGGCCTCGGGGACTCTTTGGTGCGGTCAACGCTGAAGGTCTAGATCTGGTTGCCAGCCGAAATGGTTTTATCAACAATCAGAAGTTTAAGGATTTTCTCGATGAATTGCAGAGCTTGGGCCACGAGACAGCATACCGGGTGCTTAGGCATTATGAGGCCACCGGAGATAGTTATGCCCGGGTAGTATTATTAGATGCTCTGCGACGGGGGCTCAAGACATCTACTCCGGAGACATTGATCACAGGAGCGGATGATATTTTTAGTTGTGCACTTATTCGTACGCCACTATTTGAGGCTTGGAGTGAATCACGGAAGTTCTCATTTGAAGAATTGGTTGACCTAGATAGAGAAGGTATGTTCCGGGCTCTGTCTTACCGGCCTAGCTCCGACGACCTAAATGCTGGGGTGGTGATTCGGGCTGATGATTCACTCGACCGCGATATATTTAGAAGACTATCTGGCATGCGGGATATGCCTGCG
>JAHQVK010000101.1 GCA_019634385.1 Myxococcales bacterium
AAGTATCTTTTCCGTGCAACGCTCCGGATGAAGTGGGCGCATACCGGGCGTATGCAACCGATGAAAGGCGAAGCCGGTCCGGACGTTCCACGGAAAAAGGACCCGCGAAGCGCCTAACTCACTTTTCCGATGGCCTGCTAGAGATCTTGGCCGAGCTTAGCCACATCATATGCCTAGCCTTGTGTTTTGTCGTTTGGGTGAGCAATGAGCTTGGCTGTAGCCAAGAAGTCTTCCGGACCAAGACCGTTGCGCGCGGCGAGGTCGTAGAGGGTGCTAACCGCCCGGGCTAGCGGAAGGGGCAGTCGGGCGTCACTGGCTTGAGAGAGGGCAAGGTGGAGGTCTTTTTGCATAAGATCGAGGCGAAAATGGGGCGTATAGTCCTGCTCCTTGAGATAGGGTGTTTTGAAGGTACCCACGCCTGTCTTTCCGGCACTGTGTTCAAAAATGTCTTCCATCACCTCGATAGAAAGCCCTTGGGCTTTAGCGAGGGCATAGCCTTCCAGGACTCCTTGGAGGACGATCGCTTGGGTCATATTCAAGCAATACTTGGCGCGTTGACCGTCCCCAACGTTTGGTCCGGCGTGGACAACATAGCGTCCCATCGCGTCAAAGAGCGGTTGTGCTGCCTGTAGGTCCTCAGTCTCACCGCCTACCATAAAAGTGAGTTGGCCGGTTTCAGCCCCTAGTTTGGAGCCCGTGACGGGAGCATCTAGAAAACGCGATCCCCGGGCGAGGCAAGCCTGGTGGAGTTTTTTGGTCGTTGCGAGGCTTGTGGTTGAGCAGTCCAGTACCAACGTATTGGCCGAAATCTGGTGGATGACGCCGTGCGTGAACAGTAACTCGTCGATTGCGTGATCGTCAGAGAGGCACAAGATGATCGACTCTGCCTGTTGGATCGCGGGGATCAAATTTCTTGCGCCAATGATGCCCTCCGACAACAAGGCCTCTGTTCGCGCGTAGGTTCGATTGTAACCAGTTACACGAAAGCCGGCTTGATGGAGCTGGATGGCCATACCCGATCCCATGGTCCCTAGGCCGAGAAATGTGACGTTGCGGGTCTCCATATTGGGCAAGGAACCACTGATTTCACGCTAAGACACGTATGGAAATCGCCATTGCACTGATGGTGAGTTTTCGGTCTTGACACCCACAATCGAGGTCTGATTAATGCGCGTCCTCAACAAGAGATCCGGTCGCACGCATTATGACATACATGTGAATCGGGATTGGAGGTGGGAGACACTCAGAAGACGACGTAGAAGAGAGAAATCGCGGATCATACTACTCCTTCCTACCTATAGGAGGTAGGTCCGAATGACCTCTCGCAGACGGATATCTGAGTCAGAAGAGAACAAGTCCACCGTCGGTGCAAAGCGTGCGCGCAGATATACCGATCCGGTGAGGAGACGTCAAACCACCCATTGAGCACTTTGGTGCTACCTCAGGGTGAAACGTCTGGAACACCAACCGCTTTAGCGGGAGGTAGTTCTCTGTCTGTTGTCTCACACAAGAATAGTCGGCCTCAATGCGGGCCGTATGTAGCCACGAGAGATCGTGGTTGGAGTCGAGTGGATGCCAACGATCAACCAGCTCATCCGGGGCGCGCGTAAAGCCCCAATCGAAGCATCGAAGTCGCCCGCGCTTAAGGCTTGTCCTCAGCGCCGAGGCGTGTGCGTTCGTGTGTACACCTCAACCCCGAAGAAGCCCAACTCCGCGCTTCGTAAGGTGGCTCGTGTTCGCCTCACCAACAGTATTGAGGTGACCGCGTACATTGGAGGAGAAGGCCACAACCTACAGGAACACTCTGTGGTTTTGGTACGAGGCGGTCGTGTGAAAGACTTGCCCGGCTGTCGTTATCACATCGTTCGCGGGACGCTGGATGCTTCTGCAGCTGAGGGTCCATCAAATACCAACAAACTCAAACGTAACAAGGGCCGGTCTAAATACGGCGTTAAGAAGGCCCGCTAACAGTGGGAAGCGCTCGAGAGTAGAGACCGGAGAACACACATTATGGCACGTCGTCGAGAAGCCCCTAAGCGAAAGCTCCTTCCAGACCCGAAGTACCACGATCGTATGGTGACGAAGTTCATCAACGCTCTGATGCTTAGCGGGAAAAAATCCACAGCTGAACGTATTATATATGGTGCGTTTGACTTGGTGAACACCCGTACCGGTGAAGAAGACGAGCCGCTATCGATTTTCAAAAAGGCGCTCGAAAATATTAAGCCACGGATTGAAGTGAAGTCCCGGCGCGTCGGGGGTGCAACCTTCCAAGTTCCAGTGGAGGTTCGTCCTGAACGGCGTACATCTTTGGGCATGCGATGGCTGATTAACTATGCGGCCAGACGCGGTGAGAAGACGATGCGTGAGCGTCTTGCTGGCGAAATTATGGACGCTTCCCAGGGTCGCGGTGCGGCGGTGAAGAAGCGGGAAGATACCCATAAGATGGCGGAAGCCAATCGCGCGTTTGCGCATTTCCGCTGGTAGTTTTTCGAGGCTGAGAGAGTAACCGAGCAATCAATGTCTGCTAACGCCCACATACCCCTCGATCGGGTTCGAAATATCGGCATCATGGCGCACATTGATGCCGGTAAGACGACGACGACCGAGCGGATTCTTTTCTATACCGGTGTTGAGCTCCGGATGGGAGAGGTGGAGGATGGCTCGGCGACCATGGATTGGATGGTGCAGGAGAAGGAGCGCGGTATTACTATCACCGCCGCTGCAACTACCTGCTTTTGGAAAGACCACCGTATCAACATCATTGATACCCCCGGGCACGTGGATTTTACCGTTGAGGTGGAACGTTCAGTCCGGGTGTTAGATGGGGCGGTGGCGGTCTTTGATGCGGTGAGAGGGGTCCAATCCCAAACGGAAACGGTGTGGCGGCAAGCAGACCGCTACGCTGTCCCTAGAATTTGCTTCATCAACAAGATGGACCGCGTAGGGGCTGATTATCGTCATTCCGTAGCGGCTATCAAAGACCGACTACAAGCCCAGCCGGTGCCTATCCAACTACCGGTAGGGGGTGAAGCCAGTTTCAGCGGGGTTCTTGATCTCGTAGAGATGAAGCAGGTTATCTGGGGATTTGACGCTCTCGGTAGTCAGTACCGGGTGGAAGACATCCCCGGAGATCGCCTTGAAGAGGCGAGAGCTGCCCGGGAAAATATTTTTGATCACGTTGCGGAGTGGGATGAAGAGGTAGAGCGCAAGTATCTCGAAGGAGAAAGCATCAGTGCTGATGAACTCCGGCGTGCAATTCGAGCAGCGACCCTGAGTCTTAAGGCCTTCCCCGTGGTTTGTGGAGCAGCTCGCCAGAACGTGGGCGTTCAACCATTGTTAGATGCGATCAATGCCTATCTTCCTTCCCCTTTGGATGTGGATTACGGACAAGCAAAGGTTGTGGGTACTCCAGGAGCAACGGTTCCTGTGCGTGCAGATGCTGAAGGACCCACCTTGGCGTTGGCGTTCAAAGTTGTGTCGGACGCGGAGTTCGGTCACCTGACCTACCTTAGAGTGTACTCCGGACGGCTACGAACCCACGATGTGCTCGATAATGCCAATCGCGGTAAGTCTGAACCGATCGAACGTATATTGCGGATGCACGCGAATATGCGGGAAGAGCTTGATGAGTGCGAGGCGGGGCATATCGCAGCGGTTGTTGGTCTAAAGTATACCAAAACCGGGGATACCTTATGCGCCGTTGATGGCCCGATTGTGGTGCTCGACGCCATTGATATTCCGGAGCCAGTGGTTCACGCCTCCATTGGTCCTCGTGCGGATGAGGATCAGGAGCGCTTGTCTTCTGCCTTGGATGAGCTGGCGTTAGAAGATCCTTCCTTTGAGGTCCGACGAGATACGGATTCTGGGCAGACGCTCATCTCTGGGATGGGTGAGCTGCATTTAGAAATAAAAGTTGACCGCCTTCGCAAGGAGTTCAACGTTGATCCCTATGTGGGCCAACCAGTGGTGGCCTACAGGGAAACCATTCGTTCTGTTGCCCAACAGGAAAGCCGCTTTGTCCGGACGTTGGGACAGGGACAGTACGGACACGTAGTCATTGAGGTTGAACCTGGCCCTCGCGGCTCAGGTATTCAGTTCGAAAGTAAGATTGCGAACAACCTCATTCCCGACGTGTATATCCCGTCGGTCCGACGGGGAATTGAAGAAGCTGCTTTGAGCGGCTTTATTTCCGGATACGAAGTAACGGATGTGTGTGTTCGTCTTGTAGACGGCAGCTATCACGATGGAGATTCATCGGAACTTGCCTTTAAAGTGGCTGGTTCGATGGCCTTCAAAGATGCTATTCGACAAGCGGACCCTGTCATGCTTGAGCCGGTGATGCTGATAGAAGTCAGTACACCAGATGAGCATACAGGTTTTGTGATCGGCGACTTGAGCTCTCGCCGGGGCAAAGTCTCCGGTATGGTCGCACTTGGGGCAACCCAAGTCGTGAGTGCAGAAGTGCCGCTCGCTTCATTATTTGGGTACGCGACTGAACTTCGGTCACGGACTCAGGGGCGAGCTACCTTTTCTATGAAGTTCGGATTCTACAGTCCCGTACCTTCGCATGTTGCGGAGGAGGTGCTGGCGAAAGCCCAGGGGAGACGCTGAGGAAGTCGTCTTGTCTGGGGGGGTCGCGTGGTCGCCAAAGGCATCGCGTGGACCAACGGTCGGTCGTGAAGGCGGCCGCCAACCTAAATGGAGTGGGAAACAGATGGCCAAGGAGAAATTCGATCGGTCTAAACCGCACGTGAATGTGGGTACCATTGGTCACGTCGACCATGGCAAGACCACCACCACCGCAGCGATCTTATCGGTTTGTGCTGCTAAGGGATGGGCTAAGCCTCTCAGCTACGATGAGATCGCTAAGGCTTCCGAGTCGCAGGGTCGCCGTGATGCAACCAAGATCATGACGATCGCCACGTCTCATGTGGAATACGAAAGCGAAAATCGTCACTATGCACACGTCGACTGCCCCGGTCATGCCGACTACGTGAAGAACATGATCACCGGCGCTGCGCAGATGGATGGTGCCATCTTGGTGGTCTCGGCGGTTGACGGTCCAATGCCTCAGACCAAGGAGCACATCCTTCTTGCTCGTCAGGTTGGCGTACCCGCGATCGTGGTCTGGCTGAATAAGTGTGACCTTGTTGACGACGAAGAGCTTCTCGAGCTGGTTGAGCTCGAAGTACGCGAGCTCCTCGAGAAGTATAAGTTCCCCGATGACGGCCCCGTGGTTCGTGGTTCGGCACTTAAGCCCTACGAGTCCAATGGGAAAGAAGGACAGGAATCTATCCTCGAACTCCTCAAGGCTTTGGATGATTATATTCCAACGCCGGAGCGCGACGAAGATAAGCCCTTCTTGATGCCGATTGAGGACGTGTTTTCAATCTCTGGTCGAGGCACGGTGGTGACCGGTCGCATCGAGCGCGGTGTGGTTACCGTGGGCGAGAAGGTAGAGATTGTTGGTTTTAAACCAACCTCGGAAACGACGGTGACCGGGGTGGAGATGTTCAGGAAGCTCCTCGACAAAGGGATTGCGGGGGATAATGTTGGATGTCTTCTTCGCGGTGTAGATAAAGCTTCGGTGGAGCGAGGACAGGTTCTCGCGAAGCCCGGTTCTATCACTCCTCACACCGAGTTTAAATGTGAGGTCTACATCCTGGGTAAGGATGAAGGTGGACGGCATACGCCCTTCTTCAAGGGATATCGTCCGCAGTTCTACTTCCGCACCACGGATGTGACCGGAGCTATTATTCTTCCTGAGGGCACAGAAATGGTGATGCCTGGGGACAACGTGGCTCTAACCGTTGAGCTCATCACTCCGGTGGCGATGGACAAGGGGATGAACTTTGCTATCCGCGAAGGCGGTCGAACCGTTGGCGCAGGAGTGGTGACTGAAATCGTTAAGTGATGACGTTTGAGGCGGGGTGGTTGGATTTCTAACCATCCCGTCCCAGTCTCACAAAGGTGAAACAATGGCAGCTACATCCACGAAAATTCGTATTCGGCTTAAGGCTTATGACCACCGGCTACTCGATCAAGCCGTCACGGAGATCGTGGAGTCGGCCAGACGGACCGGCTCTCGGGTAGCGGGACCCATACCCCTCCCGACGCGTATCAATCGATATACCGTCCTTCGAGGTCCACATGTGGACAAGAAGAGTCGGGAGCAGTTTGAGATTCGAACTCATAAGCGAGTGGTTGAAATCCATGATCCTACACCACAAACCTTAGATGCGCTTATGAAGCTGGATCTATCGGCTGGTGTGGACGTAGAAATTAAGAGTTCTTGAGTAGTTCAACGCGGTTCTATGGAATCGCTAGACCGCCGGATAGATAGGCTGAGCTTATCACCGGCTGACTGGTCGTCGCGCAGCTGGGTCGCGACACCGGAGTAGCAAAGGGCAGGAAGCGACAATGAAAGTCGACGTCGTAGACACTAAGAACCAGAAAGTCGGCGATATTGAGCTCGACGACTCCGTGTTCGGCGCCGCTGTTCGGGAGCACCTCCATTGGGAAGTGGTCCGTATGCAGCAGGCGAATCGACGTCGGGGAACGCACTCAACGAAGACGGTCTCCGAAGTGCGGGGCTCGGGAACAAAACCCTATAAGCAAAAAGGTACCGGACGTGCTCGTCATGGAAGTACCCGAGCTATGAATATGCGGGGTGGTGGCATTGTGCACGGTCCCCGGCCTCGTGATTACAGCTACCAGATGCCAAGAAAAATGGTGAAGGTGGCACTGCGCTCTGCGCTGTCCTTACGTTTTGGCCAATCGTGCCTTCACGTAGTCCGTGGCTGGACTCTTGAAGCGCCCAAGACGAAAGAGGCAAGCGCCGTTTTGGCTGCTTTTGGCAGCAAAGCGCTTGTGGTGGGTTCGAAAGATGACCTCCAGGTGAATCGGTCCGTTCGTAATCTGCCCAATGCCAAGTATCTAAATGTCGAAGATATCAATGTTTATGACATTCTTCGATACGACAAAGTTATTCTTTTAGAGAACGTGTTGGAGAACCTGAGCGGAGAGTTGCATACGGAACTTTCCCGGAAAGAGCGCGCGTTGCGCGAGGAGGCTCGAGCATAATGCGTCCCGCACACGAAATACTTTTGCGCCCTCGATTGACGGAGAAAGCATCGGCTATGTCCGAGAATGCCTCACTGGTGGTTTTCGAAGTGCCGCTTGATGCCAACAAGAGTGAGATCAAGAACGCGGTACAGGCCATGTTCAACGTGGAGGTGGACTCCGTTCGAACCATGGTGGTTCGCGGCAAGATCAAGCGTCGAGGCCGTCATCAGGGACAACAAAGCAACTGGAAGAAGGCTCTTGTAAAGCTCGTTGAGGGACAAGAGCTAGATGTCTTCAGCGCGACCGCGGGCTGAGGAGAGGAGGCTACTCACGATGGGTATCAAGAGTTATAAACCGACTTCGCCCTCTCGCCGCCATCTAACGGGTTCAGACTTCCGTGAAGTGACGAAGGGCTCTCCGGAAAAGAGCCTTTTGGCTCCGCTTAAACGGACCGGAGGACGCGGGAAGCGCGGTAATATTACCACTCGACATAAAGGAGGGGGGCATCGCCGTCGCTACCGTTTGGTGGATTTTAAACGGCGTAAGTTTGACGTCCCCGCCAAGGTTGCAGCGGTGGAATATGATCCTAACCGCTCGGCTCGCATCGCACTGCTTCACTATGCTGATGGAGAAAAGATGTACATTCTTGCTCCGGGTAAGTTGGAAGTGGGTCAGACCGTTATGTCATCATCTGGTTCTATCGACCCGATGGTGGGTAATGCGATGCCTTTGAAGGATATTCCGTTGGGTACTATCCTTCATAATATTGAACTCAAGCCTGGTAAAGGAGGACAGCTGGTACGTTCTGCAGGTAACGGGGCTCAGCTGATGGCGAAGGAGGGCAAGTACGTAACAATTCGTCTGCCTTCAACGGAAATGCGCCGAGTCCTGGGGGCCTGCATGGCAACGGTTGGGCAGCTCGGCAACGAGCAGCACGAAAATCGGGTGCTGGGTAAAGCTGGTCGTAGTCGTTGGCTCGGTATTCGTCCTTCGGTGCGAGGGGCAGCTATGAACCCTGTTGACCACAACAATGGTGGTGGTGAAGGGCGAGCTAAGGGCGGTAAGCCGCCGCGTACGCCGTGGGGTAAGATGGCCAGAGGTCTTCGTACTCGAACGAACAAGACCACGGACAAGTTTGTGGTCACGCCGCGCAAGCGTGGAAAGCAAAGTGGGAGCTAAGTCATGCCACGTTCGCTGAAAAAAGGTCCATTTGTGGATCCTTCTCTAGAAGAGAAGATAGAGAAGATGGAAGGTGGGAAAAAGTCCGTTATTAAGACGTGGTCCCGCCGTTCTATGATCATCCCTGAATTTATTGGTCATACCTTTGCTGTTCACAATGGTCGGAAGTTTATTCCGGTGTTCGTGACAGAACATATGGTGGGGCACAAGTTGGGGGAGTTTGCTCCCACGCGAACTTTCCACGGCCATGCTGTCGATAAGAAGGCGAAGAAGGGCAAAAGGTAGAGATAGTGATGAATGCTATAGTTGCCAGAGCTACGCTTCGTGGTCTGCGGGTGGCTCCGCGCAAGGCACGGCTGGTTGCGGACTTACTTCGTGGAAAACAGGTGGAAGAGGCGCTCAATATCCTTCTCTTCACCGAGAAGAAGTCTGCAAAACCGCTTGAGAAACTACTTCGCTCTGCAGTGGCCAATGCTGATCAACAGGGAGATGTTGATATCGATAACCTTTACGTGGGTGTGGTCCACGTAGATAGTGGTCCAACGATGAAGCGGTTTCGTCCCCGGGCAATGGGACGAGCAGCGCCCATTCTTAAGCGGACCTCGCACATTACTATCGGTCTCGAAGAGCGGAACTGAGGAATATACGAATGGGACAAAAGACAAATCCAATCGGTTTTCGCCTTGGTATTACGCGTACTTGGGACTCGAAATGGTTCGAAGAGCGAAACTACTCAAATTGGCTTCATGAAGACCTAAAGCTGCGTCAGCATGTAAAGAAGAAGCACTATAGTGCGGGGATATCTCGAGTCGAGATTGAGCGTGCGGCGAACAAAGTAAAAGTAAATATATATACTGCTCGGCCGGGAATTGTCATTGGCAAGAAGGGAGCGGGTATTGATCAACTGAAGCGGGAACTCCAAAAACTTACGGAAAATGAGGTGTTTATCAACATCCAAGAAATCCGTAAGGCGGAGATCGACGCTCAGTTGGTGGCTGAGAATATTGGTATGCAGTTGGAGCGCCGTATCGCGTTCCGTCGCGCCATGAAAAAGGCGGTGCAGATCGCCATGAAGTTTGGTGCGAAAGGGATACGAGTGGCTTGCTCCGGCCGGCTTGGAGGCGCTGAAATGTCTCGCTACGAGTGGTATCGCGATGGGCGAGTGCCTCTCCATACGCTCCGTGCAGACGTGGAGTACGGCACGGCGGTTGCGAAGACTAAGCAGGGCATCATCGGCATTAAATGTTGGATCTTTAAAGGGGAAGTCATTGGTGCTGGCCGGGAACCGCCTCCCCAGCAGTCCCGGCGCAACCCGCGGTCCCCCAGAAGGGAGAATTAAACCGTGCTTCAACCGAAACGACAAAAATTTCGTAAGCAGCAAAAGGGTCGCATGCGTGGATTGGCCTATACAGGCTCTGACCTGCACTTTGGCACGGTTGCTCTCCAAGCCACAGAGTGTGGTTGGATTACTTCCCGTCAAATTGAGGCCGCTCGTATTGCTCTCACCCGTCATATTAAACGTGGAGGGCGGGTGTTTATTCGCTTCTTCCCCGATAAACCGGTGTCCAAGAAGCCCCTCGAAACTCGTATGGGTAAAGGTAAAGGCTCTCCGGATCACTATGTAGCGGTGGTGAAGCCTGGTCGGATTCTCTACGAAATCGATGGAGTGGATCCCGTTCTTGCTAAGGAGGCCTGCCGCCTTGCTGGGCATAAGCTTCCGATCAAGACGAAGATCATTGCCGAGGAAGGTCGACTCTGATGGGCGATAACCAAAAGGCTAAAGATCTGCGGGAGCAGACTGTCGAAGAGCTGGAAACGTTTGTCTCAGACAAGGTGAAGGAGTTGTTTCGTCTCCGTTTTCAGCATTTCACCGGCCAGCTTGAGAATACGGCGCAAATCAAACTTGTCCGTCGAGAAGTAGCGCGAGCGCGAACGATTGTAACCGAGCGCGCTCAGGCCCAGGGAGTTGAGTCATGAATGAAGTGACTGAGGCGGCGAGTGCAGCTGGAGAAGCAGTGGCCGCTCCGACGGAAAAAAAGAAGCATGTTAAGCAGCGACTCGGTATCGTAACCTCTACGAAGGTGGCGAAGACGGTAACTGTAACCGTCGACCGTCGAGTTAAGCATCCTAGGTACGGAAAGTTTATCACCCGGCTGAAGAAGTATGCCGTTCACGATGAGCTGGGATGTGCTGAGGGTGATCGCGTTTTGATCGAAGAGACTCGTCCACTTTCCAAGACCAAGCGCTGGAAGATTGTGGAGAAGCTCGGAAAGGAGCGATGAGCCATGATTCAAATGACGTCAGTGCTGGATGTCGCGGACAACAGCGGCGCCCGAAAGTTATTTTGCATTAAGGTCCTTGGCGGATCTCGACGTCGGTATGCCCATATTGGGGATGTTGTGGTGTGTTCCGTACGAGAAGCGGCGCCCAATGGTCGAGTGAAGAAAGGTGACGTAGTTAAGGCGGTAGTGGTCCGTTCTCGTTATCCTACGGGCCGTCAGGACGGGAGTTATATCCGCTTTGACGAAAACGCCGGTGTCCTTGTGAACAAGGACAATGACCCGGTAGGTACCCGTATCTTCGGACCAGTGGCTCGTGAGTTGCGTGCCAAAGAATTCATGAAGATCGTATCGCTCGCTCCGGAGGTGCTGTGATGGCGAAGATCAAAAAAGGGGACACGGTTGTGGTGACGGCCGGTGCGGATAAGCGCAAGCGGGGAGTGGTGCTGAGTGTGCACCCTTCGGAAGATTGTGTTGTGGTGGATGGTGTGCGGATTCAAAAGCGCCATGTGAAGCCCAACACCCGCAACTCGATGCCTCAAGGGGGTATTCTCGAGAGGCCTTCGAAGATCCATATATCTAACGTTCGGTTGTATTCCGAGAAATTAGACCAGGCCGTCCGGGTTGGTTTTGTGGTCAAGGAGGACGGCACGAAGGTTCGGGTAGCCCGAGGCCGGGCCGGAGCTGGGACTGAGCTCGACTGAGGCGAGATATGGCTGAAGATAAGAAGAACAAGGGCAAAAAAGCCGACAAAGCTGGGGCTGGTGGCAAAGGCCAGAAGAAGAAAGCAGAAGAGCTTGTTGAGCGCCCACTTCCGCCGGCTCGCCTAGGTATTCACTATCGTGACGAATTGGCGCCTAAGCTGGTTAAGGATCTCGGATTGAAGTCTGCCCAGCAGGTGCCTCGTTTGGAAAAGGTAGTGATCAACATGGGGCTTGGTGAGGCGATCACGAACAACAAAGTTTTGGATTCCGCGGTTGAAGAACTGGGACTGATCACTGGCCAGAAGGCGATTGTAACCAAAGCCAAGAAATCAGTCTCTAACTTCAAGCTCCGGGAAGGTATGCCTATTGGAGCGATGGTAACGCTCCGCCGAAGTCGTATGTGGGAGTTTGTTGATCGCCTGATCAATGTCGCTCTGCCGCGAGTTCGTGACTTCAAAGGGGTTTCGGATAAGGCCTTTGATGGGCGAGGCAACTATACGTTGGGGCTCAAAGAGCAGATCATTTTCCCGGAGATCGACTACGACAAAGTTGATCGTGTTCGAGGCATGAATATCTGCTTCGTAACAACAGCTACCAACGATGAGCACGGGAAGGCGCTCTTAGACGTCATCGGAATCCCGTTCCGTCGACGCGGGCAAGAGCAATAGGTAAGCTGGGCATGGGCAGGCAAGCACTGAATATAGTCGGACCTCTTGCGAGGTGCCAGTCCAACGGTGAGGAACGAGGTTTCACATGGCGGGCGTAATCAACGACCCTATCGCGGACATGCTCACGCGTATTCGCAACGGCATTAACGCACGGCACGTGAAGGTGCCGATGCCCCACTCCAAGCTCAAGGAGCGGGTGGCAGAGGTTCTCAAGCGTGAAGGATTTATAGAGAGCTTTGAAATCGGAACGGTGACTGAACGCCCGTTACTGACCATTCAACTGCGGTACGATCGTAATCGCGACCCGGTGATCACCGGACTGAAGCGCGTGAGTCGACCCGGTCTTCGTCAGTACGTGAACGTTGAAAGTATTCCGACCATTCGAAATGGCCTCGGGGTGGCGATTCTTTCCACCTCCCGTGGCGTGATGACCGACCGAGAGGCACGGCGTGAGCGCGTAGGTGGCGAGCTCATGTGCACGGTTTGGTAGGGGATAGACGATGTCGCGAATTGGAAAATTGCCAGTGCCCATCCCCTCTGGAGTGGAGCTTAAGTTTAGTGGGACTACCGTCTCTGTCAGGGGACCAAAGGGTATCCTGGAACGACAGTTACCACCCAAGGTTGAGGTTAAGGTTGAGGACGGTAAGGTAGTTGTAGCGCCACTGGATACGAGTGATCGAGTGTCTCGTAGTATGTATGGGCTCACTCGCACTTTGATCGCCAATATGGTTCAGGGGGTCCAAAAACCCTTCTCCAAATCTTTGGAGGTAGTGGGCGTGGGTTATCGTGCAGAACTAAAAGGCGATAAACTCAACCTACAGGTGGGCCTGTCTCATGACGTGAATGTCGTCATTCCGAAGACGATGACATGCAAGGTAGATAAGTTAACGACCATTCACCTTGAGTCACCCGACAAGGAACTGGTGGGTCGTATTGCAGCAGAGATCCGTTCGTATCGTCCGTGTGAGCCCTATAAAGGCAAAGGTATTAAGTATACGGATGAACGCGTACGTCGTAAGGAAGGTAAAACCGGCACCTGAGCCGAGGGGATGAGGTTATGGAGCGCAAAGTTAAAGATGCAAACCTCCGCCGCCGTCTGCGTCGCGCGAAAGGTATCAAGAAGCGCATTCGGGGCACAGCGGAGTGTCCTCGGTTAACGGTATTTCGGAGCTCGAAGCACATCTATGCTCAGCTGGTAGACGACGTAGGGGGGATAACCCTTGCTGCTGCTTCTACCCAGGTGAAAGATGTAAAAGCAGTGAGCTCGGAGCTAAACAAAACTGAGGCGGCAGAAAAAGTTGGCCAGGCCCTTGCGGCGGCGGCCCTAGCGAAGGGGGTTCAGTCCGCGGTGTTTGATCGAAATGGATGGCCCTTTCACGGTCGGGTGGCGGCTCTCGCCAAAGGCGCCCGGGAGGGAGGCCTGAAGTTCTGAGCTTTGCTCGAAGCTTCAGGTCATTGGAGAAATCATGTCACGACGCGAGATTATCAACCCTAAAGAACTGGAGCTTGTTGACCGGGTTATCCACATTAACCGGGTGGCCAAAGTAGTTAAGGGTGGTCGCCGGTTCTCGTTTTCTGCGTTGGTTGTAGTGGGTGATGGTGAAGGGCACGTCGGTGTTGGTTTAGGTAAAGCCAACGAGGTTCCGGAAGCCATCCGGAAGGGGCGCGATCAGGCTGAAAAGAGTCTCTTTAGGGTGCCTCTCACCGGTAGGACGATTCCACACGAAGTCATAGGTCGGTTCGGGGCAGGCAAAGTTGTGATGCGTCCGGCCCGCCCCGGTACGGGTGTGATTGCCGGAGGTCCGGTGCGTGCAGTTTTGGAGTCTGCGGGTGTTAGAGACGTTTTGACCAAGTCGCTCGGAACCTCGAATAAGCACAACGTAGTGAACGCAGCGGTCGCTGGGCTCAAGGCTCTGAGTACTATCAAGGGTCAAGCCGATCGGCGTTCGGTGCCTGGTGACCATCTACAGCCCACTCAGCTGAAGATTCAGGTCCCCACGGGGCTGAGTAACTAGGTAAAAGGGCACTCGAGGGGTTTTGAAGCAATGAAGAGTCTCATACGGGTAAAACTCAGGCGTAGCTTGAGTAAATGTACCGAAAAGCAGAAAGCGACCCTCCAAGGACTAGGGTTGCGTAATCGGGAGCAGGAAAAAGTGCTTCTTGATACTGTGCCGATTCGGGGCATGATTTTAAAGGTGCAACACATGCTGGACGTTGAGCGATTTGATGGCGACGACAGCATGCGCGAGTCGGCTCGATTACGAAAACAACGAGCGTTGGCCGCGAAGAGCTGAATGCGGAGTAGGTTATGGCGGATGAACTGAGCAAATTGAAGCCACCGGAAGGTGCCACCCATCGTGCCAAACATAAAGGGCGCGGGATGGGCTCCGGAGATGGTAAAACGTCTGGCCGGGGTCAGAAAGGGCAGAAGGCTCGTAAGTCTGGTGGCACCCGTCCTGGCTTTGAGGGGGGGGCTATGCCTCTCCAACGACGTCTTCCAAAGCGGGGATTCAAAAACTTATTCAAAAAGGTTTTTGTAGAGGTCCGGATTAGCCATTTAGATCGCTTCGAAGACGGTTCGGTGGTGGATTGGGATTCGCTCCGGTCGGTGGGGCTCGCCAAAGGTCAAGCGGATGGGGTGAAAGTGATTGGGAATGGGGCTCTCAACCGAAAGCTGACGGTGAAAGTCCACCGTATCAGCGCCGGTGCTCGAGCTAGCATTGAGCAAGCGGGTGGAACCGTTGAGCTCATTCCCGACAAAAAGAAATGGGTTCGGTCGGACACACGGGTGGCCCGCCGACAAGCTAACGCCTCCTAAAGAGGTGTGATACAGTGTGCCGCCTGAGTAGGTAGATAGATATGAGTGCTTCATTTACTAATATAGGAAAGGTTCCAGAGCTGCGCAGTCGGCTGCTCTTTACCATCGCTATGCTCGCGGTCTACCGCTTGGGGATTTTTATTTCGGTACCCGGTGTGGACCGAGGATTGATGCAAAAGTATCTGGAAGCCCAGTCCGGTACGCTGTTTGGCATGTTCAACATGTTCGTGGGAGGAGCGCTTGAGAAGGCCTCCGTGTTCTCTTTGGGCATAATGCCGTATATTTCGGCGAGCATTATTCTCCAGCTGATGACGGTGGTGGTTCCCACACTCGAACGTCTTTCCAAAGAGGGTGAACAAGGGCGAAAGAAGATCACCCAGTACACCCGCTACGGTACGATTCTCCTCTCGGTGATTCAGGGAACAGTGATCGCCTCTAATATTGAATCCCTCGCTTTTGAAGGCCAGAGCGTGGTTATTAACCCCGGTCTTGGCTTCACGGTGGTTACCATCCTCTCCCTCACAGCAGGGACCGCATTTATCATGTGGTTGGGAGAGCAAATTACCGAAAGAGGTATTGGCAACGGGATGTCGCTCATCATTTTCGCCGGTATCATCGCGGGCTTGCCTCAGGGGCTCTACCAGACTTTCCAGCTCGCGGCGGAAGAGGTGCTCAAGCCGCTCGCACTACTGTTCCTTGCCGCATTCATTGTGGTCATGGTCGCGGTGGTTGTTTTCGTAGAGAGGGGTCAACGGCGTATCCCGGTACAGTATGCTAAGCGAGTGGTTGGTCGCCAGGTGTATGGTGGTCAAACCAGTCACTTACCGCTCAAGGTGAACACTGCCAACGTTATCCCCGCGATTTTTGCTTCGTCTTTGCTGTTGTTTCCAGCAACCATTGTCCAATTTTTCCCTCAATCGCAGTTCATGCAGGCCCTTCAGGGATTCTTGTTGCCCACGGAGTGGGGCTACAACGCGATCTACGTGGGGCTCATCATGTTTTTCACGTTCTTTTACACGTCGGTTATCTTCAATCCGGTCGATGTGGCGGACAATTTGAAAAAGGCGGGTGGGTACATTCCTGGCGTACGTCCAGGGCAAAAGACGGCAGAGTATATCGATCGCGTGCTGACTCGTCTTACGGTAGGAGCGGCTCTCTATTTGGCAGTTGTTTGTGTGGTCCCTAATATCTTGCTCGCTACCATAGAGAATCTGCCTTTCTATTTCGGAGGCACGGCTTTGCTGATTGTGGTTGGGGTAGCGCTGGACACGGTGAACCAGATCGAAGCCCACTTGATCAATCACAGTTACGATACCTCCACTGATGAAAGCCTCCCCAGCATCCGTGGCCGTCGTCCAGCAACCTAAGGATTGTAAAATTAATTGAAGAGCCTGGGGATATGTGCTAAGCACCGCGACCCTGGCCTAGAGTATTGGAGAAGAAACCATGAAAGTGCGAACTTCGGTTAAGAAGATGTGCGCAAAGTGTAAGATCGTACGACGGCGTGGTGTGGTTAGGGTGATCTGCCCCGATACTCCCAGCCATAAGCAGCGGCAGGGCTAGGGAAGAACAGACATGGCGCGTATTGCAGGAGTTGACCTTCCGAAGAACAAAAAAATGGGAATTGCCCTCACCTATATATATGGGGTGGGATCGTCCATTGCTAAGGATATTTGTTCCGAAGCAGATATTCCCATGGATCTTCGCAGCGACGAGGTCACAGAAGCTCAGGTCGCAAAGATTCGAGAGATTCTCGAGCGAGAATACAAGGTTGAAGGAGACCTTCGCCGCGAGATCTCCATGAACATCAAACGCTTGATGGACCTAGGTTGTTACCGAGGTATCCGTCATCGACGAGGACTTCCGGTGCGGGGACAGCGTACACATACCAACTCCCGAACTCGTAAAGGCCCTCGTCGTGGTAGCGTGAAGAAGAAGTAGAGACACCACAATGGCGAATCCGAAATCGGGTCAAAAGAAAAAGGCAAAGAAGAACGTACCCCATGGGGTTGTTCATATCCAAGCCACGTTCAATAACACCCTAGTGACCATTACCGATATGGCTGGAAATGCACTCTCGTGGTCATCTGCGGGCGCAAAGGGATTCCGAGGCTCTCGTAAGAGTACTCCATTTGCAGCGCAGATCGCGGCGGATGAAGCGTCTCGCCGAGCTGTGGAGCACGGTCTGAAATCTGCGGTTGTGCTGGTAAAAGGACCAGGTTCCGGCCGAGAAGCAGCGCTGAGAGCTATTGCCTCATCGGGTATCAAAGTTACCTTAGTGAAGGACGTTACGCCGCTTCCTCACAACGGCTGCCGTCCACCTAAACGACGTCGCGTGTAGATAAAAAGCGTCGCGGAGCACAAGAAGTTTAGCACGGGCCCATTAGGCATTTGTTCTGGCCAACAGATGTGGGTCTTTGAAGATCGAGTCTCCTTGCTCTCCTCTGGGGGCTTCAATCCGGCACCGGGGTTGCGCGGTTCATAGGCCATGAACCACGAGTGGTGGTGTACGGGAGTAAATACATGTTGATGAATAAGGATATGCACCGAAACTGGCGAGATCTTATCAAACCCAAGCGTTTGAACGTCGAAAAAGATAGTCTCGCTCCCAATTATGGGAAATTCTTTGCAGAGCCCCTTGAGCGAGGGTTTGGGATTACGCTTGGGAATTCTCTTCGGCGGGTCTTGCTTTCATCTCTCCAGGGGGCGGCGGTTACGTCGGTGCGTATCGAAGGTGCACTCCATGAGTTCACCTCTTTGCCGGGCATCACGGAAGATGTGGCGGATATCATCCTTAATATCAAGGACGTCCTCATCAAGATGGAGTCCCACGAGCAGAAGACTCTCCGCATTGATCGGAAAGGTCCATGTATCGTTCATGCCTCGGATATTGAAGCGCCGGAAGGGGTTTCGATTCTCAACCGGGACCTGGTGATCGCGACCGTTGGTGAAGATGGTCACCTGAAGATGGAAATGACCTGTAGGAAGGGCCGGGGGTATGTGCAGGCTGAAGACAACAAGACGTCAAATATGCCGATAGACGCCATACCGATAGATGCTATTTTCTCGCCGGTTAAGAAGGTTAACTATCACGTCACCAACGCTCGTGTGGGACAGAGGACGGATTACGATCGTCTGATTCTCGAAGTATGGACGGATGGCTCTGTTGCACCGGAGGACGCAGCGGCGTTTGCTGCGAAGATAATCAAAGACCAACTGTCGATCTTCATCAACTTTGAAGAAGATGCGGAGCCAGAGATCATTGTTGAGCCTGAGCCTCAGGAGAAGTTCAACGAGAACTTGCTCCGTACTGTGGATGAACTTGAACTCTCGGTTCGCTCCGCAAACTGCTTGGCAAATGCCAACATTAAGTTCATCGGAGATTTGGTTCAGAAAACCGAAAGTGAAATGCTCAAGACCAAAAACTTTGGTCGCAAGTCACTTAAAGAAATAAAAGAGATTCTGGCGGAAATGGGCTTGTCCCTTGGTATGAAGCTCGACAACTGGCCGCCGAAGGATCTGAAGAAGTAGGGGCACTCATGCGCCATAAGAAAGCATTCAGAAAGTTTAGCCGGACCTCGGCCCATCGTCGCGCGATGTTCGCAAACATGGCCATGGCGCTGGTGGAAAACGGACGTATACGCACTACGGAAGCCAAGGCTAAAGACCTTCGCCGGGTTGTTGAAAAACTGGTCACTCTCGGCCTTGAAGGGACCCTTGATGCTCGCCGTAGAGCGATAGGTGAACTCGGTGGTTCCGGTAAATCAGTAGCTCGGCAGGGCCAGGTTTCGACCCGCAATGCGGTCCAAAAACTGTTTGGTGAGCTGGCCGAACGCTTCAGAGACCGACCCGGCGGGTATACTCGAGTGATCAAGTTAGGACCCCGCCGAGGTGACAACGCTCCCATGGCGGTCATTGAGTTTGTTGACTACCTTCAGGTTGAAGGTGTGGAAACAGCCGATGCGGACGACGTGCACGCTGAAAACTAGAGACTATCCCTAACCTTCCAATATTCCCCTGGAAAATCTAAATACCCCCCCCTGCTTGGCGGTGAGCGCAGCCACAGAATCGATGGAGCCTGCATTCACGACCGTTGTATGGCATAACACTCCCGCGTGAACTGGAACATCCGTCGATTCTGTCGATCTACGTACGAATCAGACCACAAATATCGTTGTGTTTCAGTCAACGCGGATTGGGAGACATGATGATGAATCGGTATCTAGTTGTTGCTTTTGTGGGGTCATCATTGGTGGCTTGCGGTGGCGGTGGTTCCCAGCAGAGCGGGGTGGCCACGGGAGCTGTGACGCCAAATGGTCCGGTTGTAGAGTACCCAGAATGGGTCATGAAGGGTTCTGGGGCTTTCGGCGGCGAAAAGCGGATTTTCTACGGTGTAGGGGCGGCATCGGGCATCCGGAACCATGCGCTTGCTCGAA
The DNA here is from genome assembly GCA_019634385.1 of Myxococcales bacterium. GTDB lineage: Bacteria > Myxococcota > Kuafuiibacteriia > Kuafuiibacteriales > Kuafuiibacteriaceae > JAHQVK01. The sequence continues at coordinate 19,153 of JAHQVK010000101.1, forward strand.
CAACCGCTGGTGGTAGAGCTCGCGCGGAGCTGTCCAAGGTCTTTTCGACCTACTCTGCTTACCTCATGAAAGACTATTCAGGAAGTACTACTGCTGGTGATATGAGCGCGTCGGACGAGCAGCAGATGGTGGAGCAAGCTATCAAAACCTTCTCAGCGACCACTCTTACTGGCGTAGAAATTGTGGATCACTGGATTCACCCCACCGATGGAACTATCTACGCGCTCGCACGAATGGATGTTGAAGGATTTGAAGAAATGATCAACCGACATCGTCAATTGAGTGCGGCCGTCAAGGAGCGGGTCAAAGAATCCTCGGACGCAGCGTTTAACGAGCTCGAAGAGGAAGAAGCTAAAGCAGCCGAGCGACCGTAATCTTTCTCACGTCGAAGCAGATGGGCATCTCCCTTGCCCTTCTGTTTCGACGCAAGTTTTTACCTAAGGATATGTGAGGAATAAGTCATGAAGTGGATGCAGCGCATAGAGAACCTTAGCTTTAAGTGGACCCCAGTGTTTGTTTTCACGGTTGTGTTCGTTACGATCGCAGGCTCGGTCGAAGCCCGTCCACTAACGCCTCGTGAGATCTATGAGAAGTGTGCCAAAGGTGTGGTGTTGGTTTTTGGGACGGATGGGGGATCTCGAGGGAACGCCGGTACCGGCTCCATAGTTTCATCAGATGGGCAGATTATAACAAATGCACACGTCGTAAGCAGACGAGGTCGGAGATATCGAAAGATTAGGGTCTTTTTAAAGCCCGATGAACTCACTGGTTCAACTAAGAATGACCTTAGGCAGAGTTATTCAGCGGTGGTTGTGGATCTGGACGCCAGTCTGGATGTGGCTTTGTTGAAGATGGTGGAGCCCCCTCCTAATCTAACGGTTATTGACTTTGTTAGTCCCAAGCACGTGGCAATCGGTGAACCAGTAGTCGCAATTGGTCATCCTGAAACAGGCGGCTTGTGGACCCTCACTACGGGAACCATTTCTGCGGTGGTGGCAAATTTCCAGCGTAAGCCGGGTAAGCATGTTTTTCAAACTGATGCTTCTGTGAATCGAGGCAATTCAGGGGGCCCGCTGCTGAATGCTTATGGGCAGATGGTGGGTATTAATACCTCCATTTCGCGGAGAGCGGATGATGGTTTGGCCATTACTGATATCAATTTTAGTCTGAAGAGTTCGGTGGCCGTGGAGTGGATGAATCGCCGAAGAGTACTGAGGGTGGCTTACGCAGAGCCTCCCCGCGCTTCCTCGATGCCTCCAGTGGTGGCAGTTCCGTATCAAAAGTACCAACCACAGAAGGCGGAGGCGATCACCGTTGTTACGCCTCGTAGAGGTCAACAGGTGGCTGAAGATCCAGAGTTTGCTAAGTTGGCTGCTCGAGCACATCTTGCGAGTGACGACCGAGATCTTCCGGATGGTGGTGAGGGTGATAAGGCCGAGTTTCCCCTACATCCTAAGCATCTCACTAAAACTCGCCCGTATCAGATGGATGAATTTGTTCAGGAGCGGATTCGGGTCATGAAAGAGCTTGAGGATATGATGGATGGTATGCGGCAGCGCATTGACAAGAAACGGCAAGGAAAAAAGCCAAACGGTCTGGGGCTCTGGTAGGAAACAAGCCATGCGTAGCTCGTTAATCTTGATTGCGGCTTTTTTTATGATCTTTGAAACTGTCGCTTGCAGTAGTTCTACCCCGCGGCGGGTGACTCGTACGAATCCAACGAGTGTTGAAGGTGGGGATCTATCTGGTTACTGGAACGATATTGATGCTGGGCAGGTTGCCCAAACGCTCACAGGGCAGCTTGTGGGCGCTGGATGGCTTGCGGAACATTACCGGGCCTCAGCCGGTGACGAAAGACCAGTGATAAAGCTCATGGGGGTCATTAAACGCACCGATGATCGTAATGTTAACGAGCAGTTTTTTGGTAAACAGATAGAGCGCTTTCTTCTCAACTCCGGCAGGGTTCGGGTAGTGGCCGCTGCCGGGCAGGAGGGCATTAATACCCGAGAGCGGGAACGGCAATCGGTACATGCTAGTGATGAGTCTACCAAAACTCAGCAGAATGAGCTTGGGGCAGATTATACTCTCCAAACCATTGTTAACTCACAAAATGAGACCGACGGTGGTGGTCGATCAGTTCGTGCTTATCTCGTAAATATGGAGTTGGTGAACGTGGAAACACAGGAGAAAGTCTGGATTGGCGAAAAAGCAATACGCAAAGTGATCGCACAATCTCGTGCGCGATGGTAGACGCATTTTATTTCGTGGCTTAGGTTCTCTAACGATGAAACCGACGTATGCGGCGGTTGTTATCCTTATCGCGTTTCTGTCTATTGGCTGCCGATCACAGGCTGGATTTATTCGACAGTATCGACAGGATTTACGTCCGTCGATGGTTCGTGGTGACTGGGATGCAGTGGCTCGAAGCCTCAAAACATCTCACGGTGTGGTCTACAAGAATGAAGATCGCGTCATGTATTGGCTCAATCGTGGGATTGCGCTGCATTATGCCCGGAAGTACAAGGCCTCTTCTGAGGTGCTGTTTCGTGCTGAGACAGAAATGCAGGACTTATTCACCAAGTCGATCTCAGAAGAAATCGGTAAATTTGTTCTCACCGAGTCTATACAAACTTACACTGGTGAAGACTATGAGCGAACTATCTCTTATCTATACACCACTCTCAATGCTCTGAAGCAAAATAGGCTGCAAGATGCGCTTGTTGAAGCTCGACGAGCGGATGCTTTTCTCCAGAAGATGCGGGTCCGGTTTGAAGGTAAGGACGGCCTAGGAACTTTATATACCCAAGATGCATTTATATTGTGGCTCATCGGGTACTTGCTAGAAATGGGTGGAGACTACACAGATGCTTATTTGGCCTATGTAGATGCTCAAGAGGCTTATAAGAAAGTTTACGCACCGGAGTTTGGAGTCCCGATGCCCACCTATTTGGTGGGGGACTTGTACCGGGCGGCCATTCTTGCGGGACGTCACGATGAAGCTGCTCGCTGGAAAAAAGAAAATAGTGACGCAGAGGACAGCTATAAGGCACTTACCGCGGGGTATGCTGAAGTGGTGGTCATTCAAGGGCATGGTGAAGCTCCGTTCAAGCGTGAGCAGAATTTCACCACTCCGTTACCGGACGGATATCTACTTCGGGTGGCCATTCCTCAGATTGTTGCTGCGCCGGAGATAAAAAGTGGCTCTCGGCTGCTACTAGGACGATCGGTGGTGGATTTTGAGTTGGCAGAGTCAGTGACTGCTATTGCTGTCAAAAACTTTCAAAAACGGGAAAAAGGGATAAAGGCGCGGGCGATCGCGCGGGCTGCTATAAAGTTTGGCGTAACTAAAGCGGTTTCGGAGGGGGTGAAAGGAGATGCTTCAGATACAGGGCGAGAGCTTTTGGGGAATCTTCTTAATATTGGTGGCGGACTCTTTTCAGCTGCGGTGGAGGGGGCTGATATTCGGTCTTGGACTCTGCTGCCCGCAGAGTTTCGATTAGCACGGATGTGGGTGCCACAGGGCAAGTATAGCCTACAGGTGATATCTGTGACAAAATCAGGCAGCTACCAGTCAACATTGTTTCGAGATCAAATTGAGCTCGAACGGGGTCAGCGTCACGTAGTGAGTGTGCGAAGCCTCCAATAACTAATCTCGCCGGTGGTGAGGCCGGCTGAATGTCACACTGTCCGCTTCTTCCGCATTTGTTCTGTCTATCGAGGTATGATGCGTTTCGGTGAAAGCATTAACTGGTTATAGTGTGTTGCCCGTGCTCATTTGGGGCCTTTGGAGTTGCGCGAGTTCCCCTGGCGTACAAGGTGCTCATTCGGTTGTTCCTCAGTCGGGACCATCATGGGTGCTTCAAGGTTCACGGGTGGAGGGCCGGAGGATTTTCGGTGTCGGCTCCGCGTCCAATATTCGCAATAAGGAGCTCGCGCTCTCCACCGCTCAAAATCGCGGACGCTCAGAGATTGCTCGTCTGGTATCCACCTACTCGGCTTCGTTGATGCGTGATTACCAGAGCTCTTTGAGTGGTTCGGGAGCGGAGGAACAAGGAGCTCAGGCCGTGGAGCAAGTGATCCGTACCTATTCTGCGGAGCTGCTATCAGGTGCCCAGCAATCTGATGCCTGGTACCATCCAGATACCAGTACTTGGTATGTGCGAATGGTTCTTAACGTAGATCGGTCAGAGGCGATCGCCGCGGTGGCTTCTGCTTCGGGGGGGAAATCTATGGCCAACTGGGTACGAGATAACCAGGCCCGGGTGCTTGCTGAACTAGAACAAGAGATGCGTCCTCTGCCTCGTCCTCCTCGTGAATCAGCTTCATGGTCCGGGATGTCACCGGTGAACAACTTTTTATCTGCGGGGTCGCAGAACACTAAGCCGGACTGGGTCGATGGGGCCTGTGAGCGTTCTCGGTATCTCTGTGGTAGTGGGGAGGCAGCTACGCCAACCGAGGCGGATCAACGGGCTCGTGCGGCACTATCTCTGATCTTCGAGGCTAATATCCAAGCGGTGTCTAAGAGTTTTCAGAAGGCGGTTCGAGAGGTGAGTCAGCGTACAGGGGAGACATGGAAAGAAGTAGAGACCGTTTCTGATCATTCGATGGTGTCTACAAATAAGACCATCGTATTGTCGGACATAGTTGAACGGTGGGTGTCGCCTCAGAAACGGGTTTGGAGTCTGGCGGTGGTGGATAGAGCCAAAGCGTCATCTGTTCTCCGCCAGCAGATGACGGTCTTAGATAAGAAGATTGAGGATGAATTGCTGGATGCTCGCCGGTCGAAAGACCCGATCTCTAAGTTACCAAAATTAAGAGCTGTGCTCCGCAGCTTGAGTGAGCGAGCGGCGCTAGAGGCGGATTTCCGAGTTGTTTCGACCAATGGTCGGGCGCCGGTCGGTATGGTGAAATGGCAGGATGTGGTGGCGTTGATTGAAGAAACGTCGACCAATCTTTCCATCGGTTTGCATGTGACGGGGGACGCTGCGGAACATATTCGGGGATGTATGGAAGATGCGTTTACTAGCAAGGGGTACCAACTAAGTTATGAGCAGAAGGGTGAAGACGTTCAGATAGAAGTTGAAATGCGCTCAGCCGATCTGGGTAAACTGTCTGGTGGGCAGGTTGTTCAGGCCAACCTGGTTGTACGATTGATCAATGGCCGAAGTCGTCGAACGATACGCACCTTGCGCGATTCAACGAAGGCAACACGTCGGTCAGTCTCTGCGGCTGAACGAACGGCCGCTGTGAAACTATGCAAAAAGAAAATCCCGGTGATTCTTCGAGATATTGATCGGCTCTTTAACTAGGGCGTGTTTTCAACCTATAGGTATGCTCGCCACGTCGTCAGAGCGTTTCACGAAAAGCCTGGCTCGATAGCTACACACATGGCTAAATCAACCGGCTGCTAGCCTCTTCGTACGAGTCCGAATTTTCAGTTAGTTCCTCACGGATCTTAAAGGCACGCCCAGCATGTGTTTTCGGATTCAGACGAAGATCATTGCTTACATCCGGTTCACGGAAGGTTCGATGACCTCGGGAAAATCCATCCGATGAGTATCGTGTTTGGCACGGGTTCTTCGAAGAGTCTTTACAAGGGGGTATGGGTTAGGCAGGCTATGACGTACACACCAAACTCTAGATAGTATAGGTGCCAGATTCTTTGGTAGAGTTTTGCTATATCGTCCGGTTTGACTAGAGGCTGCCATGGAGCAGTTTTTAGGAGAGCATATGAAGGTATGGCGTGCCCAAGAACCATAACCGTACCGTTCATTCCTCGAATCCCTGCTATAGCCGAAAGCATGATCACTACATAGAGGGCAATCAAGATACAGACCGCCATTTGTGTGATACGGTGGGGGCCGTAGCGCACGCTAAACGTACGTACACTGTGGGCTTGGTCGCCAGCCACGTCTGGTGCATCTTTAAGGAGCGCGATAACCAGCATAAATGTTACGATGAAGGCCGTAAAAATAATGAGATGAAACGGTATATATGGGTCTTGATGTAGTCCTACACAAAAAGTCAGCCATAGACCTAGGTTTCCGACCACTCCTCTGGATAGAACTATACTTAGCATAGCCAACACTGGAAACCGTTTAAGGCGCAGTGGGGGCAATGAATATACCGAGCCTACGATAAAAACGGTCCCGATGGTGAATAGTAACCACCATCCACCGATCCACGCGAGTCCTAGGGCAAGGAGTCCGGAGCAAAGAATAATTGTCAACGCTTCCGTGATTCTAAGTCGCTGTGAGGGAATAGGTAGATGAGGTTTGTTGATATGATCAATGTCAATGTCAGTCAGTTGGTTGAGGCCAACAATGTACATATTCACTGCGAGAGCGGCGCCTAAGCTAGTGAACAACAGAGATAGATTCGAGCCTTGGGCTTCGTGGCTGGCTACAAGATATAAGGTTACTACCGCAAGGGTGGAGCCAATAATGGTGTGTGGCCTAGAAAAATCCCACAAGGCATGAAGGTAGTGAAGATGTTGTTTCATGAACTTGTACCTTGTTTACGAGCTGCTATGACCGTGTAGCGTACGAGCCCTTGTGAAAGTCCTTGCCGCATAGACCACCCGCCACTAGCTCCTTTTATCATCGTCAACCCGCCCTTTGCTAGTGCTTGTACACCCTTGAGCGTGAACATGCTGTTGATGACTGCATGCCAGAAGGGAGTGACGTATGAAGACCAATCCTCAGTTTGGATGTTCTCATAAGCTAGCTCATCAAGGAGGGTCTCGTATGTTGATAAGGGCACCCATGTTAGCGAATCCTGGTAGGCGTGGCTGATGCGACTAAGCAACCGAAGCTCTGCTGGAGACAGTTCGGGAGGCGCAGGACGATGGCACCATGTGGCCATGATGATATGTCCCCCCGGACGAAGCACTCGATCACATTCTTTTAGGAAGGTTTGCTTGCAGGGCATATGTTCGCCACTCTCTAGCGACCAAACCATATCAAAGCTCTCGTCGGCAAATGGTGTTTGGTTGGCGTCACCCACATGAAAACGTACATCTGGTTGACTGATAGAAAGCTTTTCCGCGATGCTTCGTTGAACGGGGCTGAGGGTTATACCATCAACCTCGGCCCCATAGTGTAAAGCTAGCCATCGGGTGCTGCCGCCCACACCGCAGCCCGCGTCGAGTATGTGACGAATGCTTTCATTCTTTGGCGCGCCGCTCCAGTTAATGAGCGCGGATATCATATCAACCTGCGCCTGCTGATGGTTTTGGGCGGTGCTTTTTTGGGGGACGTAGTAGCCGTGATGGAGATGTTCACCCCAAACATGTACCCACCCTTGGGTGGTCTGGTCGTAGAGTTTCTGGATTCTCTCGTGTAGGCCCAGCGTCATAAGCGGGATCTCCTAGATGGCAGGCGCGAGCTTAACTTGTTAATATCACCATGGATTTCGTAGGCTGCCTGCCGTCCGGTTCCGTTGTACACTGTGTGTCCAAGGTGATCCACCAAGCGGGTGTAGAGATTTCCTGGCATATGTTCCTGAACCGTATGGTCCATGGAGGTGGTGGAGGGGATATGAACGGAGGTTGCAGAGCCGCCTTCAGCTGTAACTTCTAGGCGATAGGAACGATCGTAGATGACCAAGCGGACGCTGTTGCTTCCCGCATTGATGCTTTCTAACCTTGCTCCAGTGTATGAAGTCATGGGGATCAGTGTGCCGTTTAGCCAAACACCAGCGAGCAGTCCTGGGAAGGTATAGCCGAGCCACGGCACACTAGCTAGCGAAAGGCTGACACACACCTCGTCATCGGCAAAGCTATGACTTTGCATCCATATCCAATTGCTCGGAAAGCTTCGGCCCCAATCTTTTTCAATATAACCTCGTCCGCCGCTGAAGTTATATCGCTTGTTGCGAACAACTAGATATCCCTCGAGGGGATGATGGAAACTGACGATGCCATGATAGCACTGCATGAAGGGAGCCCAGGCGTACCACCCCATTGCCCCTGGGGATATAAGGCTCACCGGCCAAGGGTTCAAAGGGCCAAACTGTACTGAGCCTTGGCAAGTATCGGTATGAATATCTAATCCATCCGTCCCAAAATGATGCTCCCCGATGGCAATCTCAAACCGGTCTTCTTTACCGGAGAAGCTTTCGATCGGAAACCGGTGGTAGATAGCCGACTGCCGGTGGTTAATGAGAATTTGGACGAACGCATGGGCTGAGCCAGGGGAGCGGCCGCGAAAGATACCAGGGATTAGAGCTAGTCCCTCTCCATCGGCCGTTATGAGTTTGATGTACCAGCCTTCGAAGAACGGTGATCCTGTATTCCGTCCATGAAAACCAGCTGGAGAAAGGATGTTTCTTAGCCAGGGCATTTTGTATCCCGTTTTCGAGCATGGATGACACCGTAGCGGATAGAACCCTGTTGGTAGCCGCGGATCATATGCCAGATAGCGACGACATCTCTAAGAGAACGGCGCACTACGGCCCATCCTTGGCGGAGGAGCCAGGGCAGGTCACCAAGTCCCATCCAGATCTGATGAGGCCAGGTACCACGAACGTGGGTGGTCCAATCCGAGGTTCGAATCTCGATGAGCTCCGGATGAGCGTTGGCCATGGTTTCGTACTGGGGGATTGAGACAAAGAAGGGAAGTGCCCAAGCATGATAGATACGTTGCAGGCGGTGTTGTTCTGCGGCGCTCAATGCAGGAGGCTCTGAGCGATGGCACCAGGTTGCGATCACCAGGTGGCCACCTGGTCGTAGAACGCGGACCATCTCGCGCAGGAAGACTTCTTTGTCAGGCATGTGTTCGCCTGACTCGCATGACCAAACTAGGTCAAAAGTACTGTCAGGGAAAGGAAGCTCTAGAGCGTCCGCGACTTTGAAGCTCACCTTCATATGAGATGGAGTAAGTTCGGTGGCTCGGTTCATCTGAGCCGGACTGAGGGTTACACCGGTTACCTCCGCGTTTGGCCATCGTTCAGCGAGATAACGGGCACTACCACCGATGCCGCATCCGACATCTAGGGCGTCATGTATAGTCTTTAGCTTTGTCCACCGAGTCAGCTGGTCAAGTAGTTCTATTTTTGCCCTTTTGAAATCCTGCTGCCACCAGCGATGGTCAGGATAATACCCGTGGTGAATATGCTCGCCCCAAAAGTGCTCCAGTACGCCGTCTTGGGTCCATGCATCGTACGCCTGGGTAATGCTATTGCTGCCTAGATAACTTTGGGTCATTCGATCTCTCTTTTAGAGTACCGAGCCGGACAAGGCTCGTCGTTTTGTACACATGCTGCTCAAGCGCTGAACCGTAGGAACCGTCTCGTTATCACGGATTGTTTGGCTTTCGGCTAAGTCTGTGGCGCGATGCTGCTGAAGATTTCTCGGTCGGGTACATCTCGTACCCTCTCTCCGGGGCTGACCCCCCACAAACGGGGGCTACGACGTCATCTCCGCTGCCGGAGTTGGAAGACACACCCTAGCGGGCCATCGGAAAAGTGAGTTAGGCGCTTCGCTGGTCCTTTTTCCGTGGAACGTCCGGACCGGCTTCGCCTTTCATCGGTTGTATGCGCCCTCTTCATCCGGAGCGTTCCACGGAAAAGATACTTCGCGGATCACCCATCCCACTTTTCCGATGGCCTGCTAGCCTCGGGTCTTTGGCTCGGGGAATCACGTAGTTTTTCCGAGGGGGAGCACTCAATCATTGATCGGTTGAAGCGTACCGCTGGTCTCCTAATGACTAAGGGCGCCGATCCTCCTGATTCTTAGCTTGATGTGTGCCTTGCCTGCTACGATCCACAGCTACCTGGGTCGTGTCTTTTAAACGTCGGACGCGGCCTACGCGTCGTCTCTGAGTAGCCTGGATGTCCGGTGTGAGCTCCGGTCCCATCTCTTGTTGCCCCTCAGTCAATCGGAATGGCTAGCTAAGCTTAGTCTAAATAAGGTGCTCAGAAAATGTAGATCCACACCGAATGAAAGACACGCTCTAGGGCGTGTCTTTACCCTCCGGACCGCGTTCTGACTTGCATCCCACCTTTGTGAGGGAACGGTGGCATTGCCCTCCTTTCGGGCCTCTTGGTCCGTTACATCCCGTACCCTCCCTCCGGGGCCGACCCTTCGCACATGCGGTTTACGGCGTCATCTCCACAGCTAGAGGGTAAAGACACGCCCTAGTCTTTAAGTTTTGATTCAAGTTTGCCGGATTGGGCTAGGGCTGCCAGCTCGGTATAACCACCGATCGATTCTTCGCCAATAAATATTTGAGGCACAGTCCGCTGTCCGGTTACCTGAGCCAGCCAGGCTCTGGTTTGGGTATCGCCATCAACATCAATGGTTTCATACGGTACTTGCTGTTGGCTGAGGAGTGCCTTGGCCCGTTGGCAGTATGGGCACCACTCAGTAAGATAAATTTTTACTGACTTCATTGAGACATCTACCGTCCTACCACGGATGAACTTTTCTCTTCGAATGGTTCTAGGGAGTGCCTTTACCCTCCAGACCGCGTTCTGACTTGTATCCTGCGCTTGTGCGGGGTCGGCGGCTTCGCCCCCCCTTTCGGCCTTCCCGTACCCTCCTTCCGGGGCCGACCCCTCACAACGGGGGCTACGGCGTCATATCCGCGGCCGGAGGGTAAAGACACGCCCTAGCCTCGTGCTTTTGCGATGGGTGGGAGCTCAACCCAGCAGTGCATGGGTGGAGTCAAGTTAAGAGTCTGGCTGGATCAACTCATCCCCCACTAGAGGATTTTGTAGCTCAGCTGGCTTTTGCTCTAGCTCTGGAGCTGTTCGCTCCAACGGGGAAGGGGCTATTTGTACTCGGGCCTTTTCACAGTCATAGACACGGTACTCTTCTTCCCAAAACAGTGGACGTCTGGAGGGAGCAATATGAAGTAGTTCGCAGCGATCTATGATCGCTTTGTGGAACGTAACAACCGTGGGGTGCGCTTTGGTGGTCATCCACCACTCTTTGCGAACTACAAATAGGCGAAAGTTATCTTTGAGCCAGTAATCCAGGGTCCATTCTTCTCGTTGACGGGGCCAAATGAACGGTTTGATGACGGCTATATCCTTTTCCTCAACGTACTCCAGACCGGATGTAATCCATGGAATAGGAATGATATAGTAGGTGAGTCGTTGGTTGGGGGGCGCGGTATGGTGTTTGCTACCAGCGGTGTCCAAGCTAATATTGTATTTTTTGGCAAGGCGAGTGTGACGTGCCTGTTCTGCTTTGCGAGCTTCGAAGCTCTGTGTGAGATCTATTTTATCGATATCAGCGGCAAGAATCCGGGTGGTTTCAGGCGCTGCGTGGCCTTGAATGACCCGAGCCAGCTCTTTCTTTACTGGATAGGTAATCGCTTGGCGGAGCACCCACGTAGTCCCAAAAAGAACGCATAGCAGAGAGCCTACGAGACATATTCTTCCCAATCGACGCCGGTGAGGTTCATAACTGTCTGCCAAGCGACCAAAAAAGATAGCTGTAAATAGTACAATGTAGGATGTGAAGGGTAAAAAGAATCCCGAAGATGTTTGACCACGGGCGAAGATGATCACCAAAACGAGACCAACTATGGTTGAGCACCAAAAGAGCAGAGTGTGGTTGTCTCGGAATACAAAAGGTACAACAAAGAACCCCAAAAATAGTAGGGGTGTAGCTCCTCCACAAAAAGAGATAAGTGTAGGAAGACTGGTCTGAAAGAATGCTGCAATTCCGTTCGGTCCGTAAGACATTTGGGCCTGGATGGTCTGGTATTCGAGGAAATTGGGTAAATCCAAGAGTATTCCGATGCTCAGAACGGACCAAACCAATAAACCGACGCTTATGGTTACTACGGTGTGGCTGATAGTGAGTTTCCGATGTACTCGTGGGTCACGAATTTCGAGGGCTAGCAGTCCGACTAGCAAAGGAGCGATTAAAAAGATGGCGCTATGCTTGTATGCTCCAGCGATGGCCGCTGCGACCCCTACAAGGGCAGCATGAGCGGTGCTACATGGTTGATAGAGCAAATGAACCACCGCGAGTATAAGGAAAATGAGTCCGGTAGTCATACCAATTTGTGGCTTAGATACGTGACTCCATAGAATCGAAACGGGAAGTAGAGCCATAATCAGTCCAACCAGAAAGCTGCTTCGCCGAGTGAGGCCATATTTCAGAGCGATCAAGGTGGCTAATGGCGCGGTGAGTGCCCCGAGAAATGCGGTGAATAGCCGGGCTGCATAATAGAAGGGCATGGGATTGTCGACGTAGAGCTGTCGTAGTTCTGCGGTTGACGAGAAAAATCCTCCCAGCCGAGCTAGCACGTACATAACAATAAATGTGATCGCGTTGAGATAGTTGCTAAGGGGTGGATAAAAATGCTGGGGCGGTACCAGTTGTCCGGCCAGGGCTTTGACCGCAGAGTCGATGTACTCCTCGCTATTTTGACCTCCCCATTCGATTCCGATGATGCGGACTAGCCACGCGAACACAAATAGACCACAGATTCCGCAGAGAAACCGGATGTATGGATCCATAGTGAGGTATTGCTCCCACATGGGACGGGTTTTTTGGGTGCTGACCATCTACCTTCTCATCGCCAACGCTGCCCGATTGCAAAGCTCTCGACAACAGAGGTGCTAACCAAAAGTTGGGTAGATTCCTTGTGAGGCCGAACGGTTGGCCAAACCGGTCAAAACTTTAGGTAACGCGAAATCGGCAGGGAGGCCATTGAGACCAAACTCTACTATATGTTGCCAATGTTGCTGCCCTGCTTGCACGGCGAGACGCTCACCCCCAGGTAGATGACGTCGGAGTCGTTCTGTATTCCTAGTTATTTTCCGGACTGTATGGAAGCTGTATTTCCACATATCATTTGGAATTCCAAGCTGATCTGCGAGCTTCTCACCGAGGAGGCCGCGTACAATGCCTTTATACGCCTGCATCCGCAAAGTGATCATTCGATGCTCTGCGTTAGACTGAGCTAATGCTAGTGGATGTTCCAAGAATGCCCGGACCAAAGAGCGAGCATCGTTGTCTGGGTCACCTTCAGTGATCATGATTAATTGCAGAAGACGATCACCCTCTGATCGGGTGGCGGGGAGAAGATCATGTTCGACACCCAAAACATGTCCAACATATCGCCATAGATGAACATAGTTTTCAGCCTCTTCGGACGATATGTGGATGCCCAATGCTTCGACGCCATCTAGCCATGCGTGGGCAAATAATAGCACGGTGGCCATCATATCGTGTTGGTTGATGGGTGCGCCCCATCTCTGTGTGGGCCATGGATAGTGCTGTTTGATGAGAGCCCTTACTTGCGCGTGGATCAACCTAACTTTCAAGGTGATCCGAAATCCGTCTGCCCCCGGTAGCATGCCGCCTGGGCTTGCTACTGCGGAAACAAACTTGGCTGTTTCTGCTAGTCGGTGACGTACTTTCGAGCGGAAATGGCCGGATAAGACTAAAGGCTTGTTTCCGGCTGGGGATGCATAGCCTGCCATTAAGGATCGGGCACCGAGCACGAGCCCACCCACCAGACCGGATCGAAAAAGTAATTGGCCCGCTTTTTCAACTCGCTCAAAATCGACCCATGCCGGAAGATCTTCGGCAGCTTGAATCAATTCGATCACCGGCCCAGCGATATTGGCATTAGCGTTAAATGCCTCTTCAATGGTTTGGTCCAAACCTCCAGGATGTGTCGGGGAGTGAGATAGGGCGGCAATGGCCGCATCAGCAAGTGGATCTTGGCGCAAAAGGCTTGGAGCCACCCGGTCGATCAGAGTCCCAAACCGAGTGCGAGCTTCATCGCGGCGGACGACTCTATCGGGCATCTCGATGTTCTTCATGACTGAAGTCTATGCGTCTGGAAACTGCTTCGCTTGAATCGAGCGACATAGCCGCCAAAAATTCTGATTTTTTGTCCGAGCCTTAGGAGATTTTACGGATTCGGGATACACCGACGGAGGAAGAGATCCAGGTATCGTGGTTTGGATGCGGTTGGCGCTCAAGCCTCCCAAACGAATAGCTCCAACATGGGTTTGGATAGGGTTCGGGTTGGTGTTGGGATGCAGCTTCGGAATTATCGGAAGCGCTTTTGGGATACTGTTTGCTGGTTGGCCACCAGTATTTGGCGCATTGCTAGGGGTGATCGCCTATGGCGTCCTAGGGTATTTCGCGAGTCCTTGGCTACACCCTGCGGTGTGGGAACCTTTGGTGGTACTTGAAGGCGAACGATTGTGGTTGCCGCGGAGTAGGTATCGAAAGGTCATAGATGGCGTCCCACTGCTGTCTGTTGACTACATAGGATGGGGTGTAGGTAAGGACTTGCTTATCGGAACTGACCGTCGGGTGTACCGCCTTCCCGTAAAAGCGTTTGTCGAACCCGAGCGTATACCGGATCTTATAGGTGAATATCGGCGCGCCTTGCGGCAGTTACCAGGTGGTGAAGACCATTTTGCTCAGTTACAACTAGCACTTGCTGCTGGTTCAACATTACGATCTCGTTCATCAATGGGAACTAACGGACTTTTGCTTTTGTTAGTTATGTACTTTCTTGGTGAGGCTGGGATGGGAGGGTTTTCCAAAAACCTTTTTGAACGGGCTTTGGTACATCTAACAATGGGAGCTAGTGCGTCTGGGCTTGTATGGCCGGAACCATGGAGAATAATGGTGTCGATATGCATTCATGGTTCGTACGTTCACGGGTGTCTCACTATAGCTGTGTTATTGGTGGTGGGCCAGGACCTTGAACGGATACTTGGAACTCGTCGTGTTCTAAATATATTTTTATGGAGCAGTTTGTGGACGCCGATAATGGAGATGTGGGGGTGGTCTGCAACTTTATATACCCTGGGGGCGACCGCTGGCTGTGCTGGATTGGTTGGGGCTTATGCGGTCATTCAAGTGGGATGGTGGAGGCATCTACCACCTGATTTTCGCAAATCAACCTTCTGGTGGAGTATGCGACTCATTACGCTATTACTGCTGTGTCTATATAGTCCATATGTCTCTTTGGTTGTTATTGTCCAGGCAGGGGTTGGTGGAGCCATTTTGGGGGGATACTATATATTTCAAGATAGTAAAGCGGTTGAGAAATTTGACTCATTCTCCAGCTTATGGTCTTTAGGGAGCTTCTCATCCAGACAATCGAAAATTATTGTAAATATAAATATGTTTGTCTTTGGTGCGTCTGTGGTTTTAGGGGTGTTTCACTGGGCTAGAGCGTCTATTATTCATCAAAATGTCCTTCAACGTGTTCTACTCCCTAATATGACTGAGAAGCAGTTGTCAGTCTTAGACAATGCAGTGGAGATATGGCACCATCCGGATGCACCCCAATCATTGAAGAAAGCAGCAGACGCCTGGCTTACGAGTGCTTCTATGATGGATGGTGTGGAGCCCCAAATACTGCTGGCTCGCTCGGAGCGGCTGGAGATGGATGAGGATATGGGGGCGGCGCTTGCGCTCCGATGGCAAGCGATACAGGCCCATGGAGTAGGTGCCTTACCAGCTTTGGCGGATGGTTTAGCAGTGCTTGATGACAAGCCGATGGTACTCGGACCCGCGTCTCATTCGTCGGTGGAGATTCGTCGGTTGCTAGGGGATGATACTATAGAGTTGGGGATGGACCCACCGCTAGACAAACCTAGTAACTTATTTTTACTACATGTGGATGTGTCTGGGAAGATTCTTGGTCTTTTGGAGTGGCCTTTAGCTTCGAAGCTCTCTGGCGTAACCACAATTGTTCCAGCAAGCGTTCAAAGGAGCTTGGATCAGGGGGGTAGACTAGATGCCGTGCTATGGGTAAATGCATCAATTTCCGAAGGCGTTTGTTACCACCCAATTCACGAGCAGGCGCACCAAAGTTGGCGTCGGTTTGGTGAGCTTGATGGTTAAAGCTTCGGTGGGGAATACAAAAATACGCATCTTGTATGTAACTCAGGTTCAGCTCGATCGACCGTATGGTGGTGCTCGTCATGTCCTCGCGATAGTCAAAGAATGGTCGCAGATGGGACATGAAGTATGTCTTGTTGCTGGTGGGAATATAGACCGGATCCCGGGAGTAATGCAGATAAAGCCACCATCGTGGATTCGCCCTGGCATGCGATTGGAGGCGGTTTTAGCCTCCTTGTCGGTGTATGCGTATGTACAGTTTCGGCCTCAGGTTGGCTATATTCGGCTCTCAGCCAGTTCCTCGATGGTACCATGGACATTGAGGAGCTTACGTTTGCCGCTGGTCTTTGAGCTTAATGGTTGCTTGCTTGACGAGCTACGTCACCGTGGACGCAAGGAGTGGCAGGTTCGGGCTGTTCAACGAGTACAACAAGAGATACTCAGGGATGGTTTATTGGTGGCGGTGGATACGAGCACTGAGCAACATGGGCGGGAACAACTGGGAGCTAGTCAGACTCTGGTTGTTGAAAATGGCGCAGACATAGATGTTGCCATTGCAGG